>NZ_JADEXO010000056.1 GCF_015207105.1 cf. Phormidesmis sp. LEGE 11477 | reverse complement strand
AATTTAACGTGGTCAATCATCACTTTTTGATTGTGACGCGAGCGTTTGAACCCCAAGAAAACTGGCTGACGCTAGCAGATTTTGCCGCACTGGGTCAGTGTCTCGGTGAAGTAGATGGCTTAGGCTTTTTTAATGGAGGAAAGGTTGCTGGAGCGAGTCAGCCGCATAAGCATTTGCAGATAGTGCCGCTAGTCGATATGGAGCTGCCAATGGAGGTAGCGATAGAACAGGCGATCGCCCACTCAGCAGATCAAATGATAGTGCGATCGCCTCTATTACCTTTTGAACATGCGATCACATCCTTCAATTTTCCATCCTTAGATCTGACTGACTACAGCACCACACCTACCCCATCGACTCAGAGCCTTGCTCAAAGATATCTAGATCACTACCAAAGGCTACTCGACGCGGTCGGTATTCGCAGCAGTCGTCACAGCGTTAACGGCTGGGGAGGCACGCAGAGCGCCCCGTACAATTTGCTGTGTACCCGCAATTGGATGATGGTCGTGCCGCGCAGTCGCGAAGGATATGCAGGCATCTCGGTGAATTCCTTGGGATTTGCTGGCTCTTTATTAGTCAAGGATAAGGCGCAACTAGCGCAGCTCAGACAGCTCGGTCCACTGAAGCTGTTGGAACAAGTAGGCAGTTAAGAAAATGGCGGAATATAGTGGTTCTAGATACATACTGACGAACGCAGGCTCGCACCTTATCGAAACTGAAGTTAGCCAGCAGGTGAACCCGTCGTCTGCGAGCCAACCGTCTGCAGCGCTAGCTCCTCCGCCAGCATTTCCTCGTAGATCTGAGGCAGCAGCGGCGACATACTATTATCTTCAATGCCGTAGCCCAGACTTGTCCACGTTCCAGAAAGCGCCTCTAGCACTGTAGTTACATTGCCCTCTCGTAGCTGCGCGGCGATGTCTATATTCCAGGCGCTTGGATCTGCTAGCCAGCCGTATACAACCTCGTCTTGATACACTGGCTCAAAGCTAGGCTGCTCCCAAACTTCGTACCAAGCAGGACGGTTGGGATGATAGTTGCGGGCCTCATACTCCCAAGTAGTGGTCAAAAACTGATACCGCCCGGCTGCTGTTGTGCAGTTTCCCTCGTTAGGGCCATTCACAATCGTCACGCACTTGTCAGGATGTACACTCAAATCTTTGACCCTTTGGCCACCATATAGCAATCGATAAGGATCGGCTGTATTGGACTCTCCAGCCGAAATTGTCCGCATTAGCGCCCGTAGGTAAGGGTCGCCGCCTTCCATTTCTAGCGGCAAGGGTGAAGCGACCCAATCTGTCGAGCCTAGTAAATCTGGTGATTGTGGCGAGGTAGACCATAGATGCAGCGTCAAAGCGACGCCTAGAAATATCAGCATCGTTATCACAATCGGTCCGTGATCATCACGATGAGGCTGGCGCGGTCGGCCTGTCTTTTTATTCTTGTGAGGTTTCTTGCGAGGTCTGTTAGAGAGCAAGTTGAAGTCAAACTCCAAAAACGACAAAGAGAGATACATTTAGGCTAAAAGCCAACCCACAGATATTCAATAGTTTATACAGTGTATATAACTTGCCGCGTACGTAACTTGGCTGGGCGACGATCTATCCTACAGACTCCTCCCCGCTGATTCCATAGCAAATTCTTCTACGAACCCTTTACCTCGATTTCTGCCATGTCATCTATTGAATCGAACGAGCGCCTGATGATTTTTCTAATTTGCGTTGTTCCGTTCGCGGCCTTGCTCTACTGCGCTCTGGTAATTGGTACGCTGCTGTCCGTCCCATTTGTCAAAAATCATTCGCTCATTTTTGGCGGCATTTTTGCTTTAATTCCACTGGTGACCGGAGCTAGCATCTGGGTAGGTCCCTTTAGACGATAGCAATGGGTCAAGGCACGGTTTGACTGTAGGGCCATGCTTGAGCTTTTTCTAAGCCCCAGCTTCCGAATTCAGCCTCTAGGCCCAGTACTTACAGTCCCTAATGCACCAGATACCTATAGCTGCCATTGCACTAGACGAACCACATTTCCCAGCAGTCTATGCTTTAGCAAGGAGCGGTTGCGCCACTGCCGTAAGCTGATTTGTTTGCTCTGTGCAAAGCCTTTTTCAAACACCTGTTCTATCTTTCCTCTCAGCACAGAAGAGTCTGTTACGATATCTAGTTCGTCGTTATGCAAAAAGCTACGGTAATCAATATTAGTGCTGCCTGTATTCACCCATTCATTATCCAAAAGCAGCATCTTGGCATGGAGCATACTAGGCTGATATTCAAATATTTTGATGCCAGCTTTTAGCAGTGAACCATAGACTTCGTACGAGGCGTAATAGACTGGCTTTTTGTCGCTGCGATCGCTCGTGGTCAAAATTCGGACATCTACTCCGGCTTTCTGCGCGGCAATGAGTATCTGCCGGGTGCTTTTATTCGGTAGAAAATAGGGACTCGATAGCCAAACTCGCTTACGCGCACAGGCTATCAATGTCTGCTTTAATACCTCGATTGAAGAGTCTCGATAGTTGGGCTTAGTCCCTGGCGTAATCAGCACTAGGCTCGGCTCTTGCCGATCTCTGCTTAGTTTTTTCGTACTAGGTAGAGGATCTGCGTCATCGACCGGACTGATTCTGTCCATGTCGACGATGGTAACTTGTGACTCTGCCCGACCGCTTTTTTTGAACCTATGCCCTTGCCAGTGAAGCTGAAATGTGGCTGACAAAACGCTTACGGCCTCTCCAACTAGCATCAGCTCTAGGTCTAGCCATGGCTGGGTGTCGTCGCTTTTCTCAATGCCGTCCCACAGATCGGAAATGCCTGAACCGCCGATCAAAGCTTGTTCATTATCGATAATCAATAGCTTGCGGTGAGTGCGTCCGGCGAAATTGGCAGGTGCTCGCCAATCAAATGGATTAAAAAAGACAATTTGTACGCCGACTGAGCGTAGACGCTGCCAGTATTTTCGAGGGAGCGATCGCGTCCCAAAAGTATCGACCAATAGCTGTATGCTGACGCCTTCGGTAGCTTTCCGGGCGATCGCATCGGCAAAATTATCGGCGCGTTTACCTGGTGTCATCATAAACGTCTCAAACTGGATGCTGTGACGCGCCCGGTTGATCGCTTCTATGCGCGCCTGCTGAATTTCGGCAGCGGTATCCCAAAAGCCGATCACCTGACCATGAGTGGCTAGAGACTCTGTCAAACTTTTGAGAATTAAAGGAAAGTGAGGATGTTTGGGTGCGATCGCCTGCTTGATATGAAAAAGTGGCCGCCACCGAAAGGCACCTCGAATGTATAGCCCAATCAAGAGCGCAGCCACCAATGTCACCGCTGCAATGAGTACCCAGAGCAGGATATCGACGACTAAACTCATCCTTCTTATACCTACCGCTATTGACTACTATCTTGGCCTTGTGATCGCAACCGCACCATAAGCGTCCCCAGAGAGTTCCCTGCGACGGAAACTGCATCCGAGAGAGAGCAGCCTTCACAAGACCATATTCTCAGGGAAACTATCGAGATGCACCACTAATATTGCGTCCTGAGATATATTGTGCCCTGAGATAGTCCTCTGTATAGGTGAAGACTTGATGAGCAAAATTTCTCGGTAGTATGTGATATAAACTCTAAGCTTCTGTTGTTTTTAAACACTTTCAAAGACTGTGAAACAACCAGAGACTATGAAACAACAGACTGCGTCGCTAACGAAGAATGCACTCAAGAATCTGAAACCGCCAGGATAGACACAGGCAGAAGGTATAGGAAGATTGAAAATAACGCAACAAAGGCACAGCAATTGCTTGCTGTGCCTGAAGCTGCTACGGCTGAAAGTGCCACTAACGCTTTTTATCGTTTTTTATCGTTTCAGCTTCTTAGCTTTTATCGTCCTACCAAAGGGCGCGAGGACTAGAGGAGAAAGTTTCATCATCATCGTCGTCGATATCGACAGTTTCTTCCACTTCTACCGCTTCGGGCTCGGTATCTACGACCTCAGTTTCTACGTCCATAGTCTCTGTTTCTGTATCTACGACCTCGGTTTCCACGTCCATAGTTTCTGTATCTACGACCTCAGTGTCCATGTCCATGGTATCTGCTTCCGTATCTACGATCTCGGTCTCTGTTTCGATTTCTGCGTCTACAGCCTCAGTCTCCACATCCATGGTTTCGACTTCTGCGTCTACCGCTCCAGGTGCCGTTTCGGTTTCGATGTCTTCTACTTCCGTAGACTGACTGATCGTCTCTTCTTCATACGCAGTAGTCTCGGTGGCTTCTATAGCATCGGACATTTCCTGCGCGCTCACCGTTTGAGGCGCAACCAACATAAGTCCTGCAATAGAAAGAAGTGACGCAGAAATTGCGAAGGTTTTGTTAAACAATGTTTGCATAGTGCTTTGTCTTCTGAGTGAAAACCAATAAACAACAGGTAAAGTGGTCATGCTCACCAACATCTTGTGAGCTGGCTCACAGCAATACTTGCATCACTATAGTACTAATCCTTCTACCAAAAGCGATGTTTATCTCTGACAAATCGAAAAAAATTAGCTGAATAGAAAGATTTTGTATTCCTTAAGACATATATTTCTATAAATTCAACCAGCCGTCAGATAGAAAAGTCGTTAGATAGGAACTGTCACATACTAAAAAACATGCCAGTATACACGGAGGTAGAGTGTGTCGGATTATACGGCCTATGCAAAGCTTGATGCGCTTCAGCTCAATATCTCTGACATGTTCACTTACTGGCGATGTCCTCTTACACGCGGTTCGTGCTAGGTCGAAATCAGCTCCCGTAAGATGAGAGCTTCTTTGAGGAAAGTAGCGATCGCGAGAGCGTCTACATATACCAAAGGGCAATCAACTGGCCAATTGGCCAACTGTAGTTGTCCGCAACTATAATGGAGTCCGCTAGTCATAGCGATCGCCCAGCGTCAGTTTACTTAGCTTCGTCAAACCTATGGACTTTAGACAAAAGCACTCTAGACAAGAGCATTCCTCACACAGCGGTTGGGTCATAGCACTTGGAACCGTAATCTGTGGAAGTCTTGTTTCTGTTGCGATGCCAGGTGAGGCTTTAGAAACAACAAAGTTTTCGTACGCATTCACAAAGCAAGTATTAGAAAGCCCGACAGAAAATGTATTAGGAAATTTAGGCAATCGGCCTACGCTGAGCGACCTGATACAGACTATTCCTTCCCGTCAGACAGTGCCTGTGGCGGTGCCCTTAGAAGATTCTGCACCCACAGGTACCACTGATACAGCTGCTGTAGGTGCAGAAGCAGCGGCAGAAGCAGAGACAGTTAGCCTGGTGCTTCGTCTAGAGGAAAAAAGAGTCTATGTCTATAAAGGAGAAACCGTAAAAACTAGCTATCCGGTCGCCATTGGTCGCGCTGGCTGGGAGACACCCACCGGCAAGTTTGAAGTGTTTCACCAAATTACCGATCCTGGCTGGACGAATCCAATCACCTCTGAAGTGATGCCGCCCGGCCCGAACAATCCTTTGGGCGATCGCTGGATTGCCTTTTGGACAGATGGCACCAACTCGATTGGCTTTCACGGCACGCCCAATCGAGACTCAGTCGGCACTGCTGCCTCTCACGGCTGCGTTCGTATGTATAACGAAGACGTCCGTCAACTCTATGAGATGGTAGAAGTCGGGACGGTTGTTACGGTTATGCCCTAGCCGCCTTCACGACGGAAAAGGTAGTTCTGGCAAAAACTGATGGATACATCCTCTCAAGTTCGTATCATGAGATGATCTTTCTCGTAGATGGGAACCAATACGATGTATATCCAAAGTTGGGAGTAGATGCTTTGTCAGACTTCATACAAGCCGTCTCTAAAACTGCGAACCAGGTGAATCGTTTCTGGGACCGGGCCGTATTGGCAGTTGAAGGCAAGCTAGGCATTCGAGATCCGCTGCGAATTCTGCCTTACAAAGGGTACGGCACGCCAGAGAGGATATGCATCAAGGGCCGAGTCCTAGAAAAAGAAGGCATCCGATCTCTCAAAGAAGATGCTAACGTTGCAAAAAATCTTGTCAATATGTACCGTCGCTTTGACAGTGATGAGGTTCCTCATGCCACGCTCAAAGTCTGCATAGGGGACTGTCAAAAGACCGTTGAAGCCAATGGCGAAGGTTTTTTTGAAGCTGAGTTGAGCGTAGAGTCTTCTCTGAGTACAGCGGATATATGGCACAAGGTATACATAGAGCTACTAGATCCGCCGCCCAGAAAGCAAAAGGTAGTAGCAGCAGAAGGAGAGGTCATTCTGGTTACGTCTTCTGCTCACTTCGGCGTTATCAGCGATATTGACGACACGGTAGTCTACACAGCCGCCAATAATCCTTTGGAGATGATTCGCATTGCCTACCTAGGCAATGCCCGTAGCCGTCGACCGTTTGCAGGCGTAGCCCCCTTCTACCAAGCGCTGCAAAAAGGTAAGACAGTCGGCGGTAGCTTTGCTGGCAATCCTATTTTCTATGTATCTAGCAGTCCGTGGAACATGTACGATCTGTTCGATAAGTTTGTAGTTGATAACGACATTCCCACCGGGCCAATTCTGCTAAGGGATATTGAGCTATCGCCTGCCAATTTGATGTCCTTTAGTCATGGCGATCACAAGCGAGAACAGATCGATCCGCTGCTGTCACGCTTCCCTGACATGCCTTTTATTTTGTTTGGAGACAGCGGCCAAAAGGATGCGGAGATATACGCTCAGCTCGTAAAAGACTATCCCGGTAGAATTATGGCTGTGTATATTCGAGATGCGCTGCCCGATGACGAAGCGCGGCATCAGCAGATAGAACAGATTGCTGAGGAGATCCGTGAAGCGGGGGTAGAGTTCTTGTTGTTTTTAGAGACTGTTGATGCCGCGAAGCATGCCGCTAGTAAGGGCTGGATTGAGGAGGGTGCGATCGTCGATATAAAAGCAGACACGGGCGTATAATTGAGAGGCCAAAATGGTTTGACTAGACAGAGTTAGAGACTGAAAAGAAGGGCGATCGCATTCAAAAGTCCCTTCGCCGTGGTCGCTAGCTTCGTCGTTTCATCCAGTCCTAGCGTGATGCCTTTGAGCGCGTTGAGCGATCGCTTCGCTGCCTTCTTCATCGGCCCATCCGTAGGCGACTGCCCCGCCGCTGCAATCTCTCCCACTTCTACCAGCGCCTCTGTTTTCTCTTCCTCGCTCAGCGCTGGCTCTGACTCAATCGCGGCCTGTAGCTGATTGAGTAGATTCTTTAGCTGTGCCTGCGTCTCAGTTTCTCCCAACTGATTGATTTGATTAGAGACTTGGTTACTGTCTCCTAGCGTCACTGCCGACTGATTCACGTTTCCTTGAATGTTAATCCGCTGGCTCTGGTCGTTTCCAGTCATCACTTCAGTCCTTTGAATAGTGGTCATATCTTTCTCAGCTAGCAAAAAAGCCAGCTTCTCAAACTTTGGGGCGCTTTCTAGCATCGCCGCCGTTCGCCCTTCTGTTAGTCCTAACTGATAGCCATTGTCAAAATCTTGTTCAACTTTTCCCTTATCCGTTCCTTCGGGGACTTGCAGCGTTACCAACACGTCTTCGCCCTGCTTTGCAACAGATTTGATTGCATCTTGAGTGATGTCAGGGTTCTGTTCCATGAGTTGTTGGAGTGCGGCCCGAAACGCGATCGGATCGATGCCATTGCGAATGAGGATCTGTACTTCGTCGAGCATTTCTTTGAAGAATTTCTCGAAGTCGCCAGGTTGAAATACTTTGTCGGGGTTGTGCGGGCGGCGTTCGCGGTTGCCTCTGGCGTCTGGCGTTTCGCGCAAAAAGACGTATTGACAGTCGATTTTTTTGAGTGTGGTCGTACTGTCAATATTCCATGCCTCTAAGGTAGCTCCGGTGAGGCAAGCTCCCGTAAAATCAGCATTTATTGCCTGTGCCTCAGTTAGAATCGCATTTTTCAGCACAGTATTTGTCAACAGCGCATCGCGGAGAATAGCGCGAGTCAGGTTTGTACTTTCTAGCGTTACGCCATTGAGATTCGCGCCACGTAGATTTGCGTCACAGAGATCTTGCTTATAGCCCTTTTCAGGAACGGTTAGTAGCATTCGCACTCGCTTGTTTTGCAATATAGATCTGCCCAAACAAGCCCGATTGAGCCCGCTCACACTTTTCCAACAGACGTAAGTAAGAACTGTTTCTCTTTTGTAAGAATTAACAAACTTAGCGCTTTTCAGCCTAGCTTTAGAGAAATTTGCTCCAGTCAGGTTCCCACCACGAAACGAAGTGCCGCCTATTGCCGCCAGTGCTAGACCCACACCCCGAACGATCTCAAACTTTTCATCCTCTTTTAGTACTCGCCAGCCTACATAGAGACTTAGCAGCAGACCTAAGGTCGAGATTGAGATTGCACCTAAGACTGTGCCTGTGCTTGTGCCTGAAATTGAGACTGCGCCTATGACTGCGCCTGTGCCTGAGACTGCGCTTGAGACTGCGACTGCAGCTGCGAATGTGCCTATGCCCGTACCCGAAACTGCGCCTATGCCTGAGATTGCGAATGAAACTGCGAATGCACTTGAGACTGCGAATGCGAATGCGACAACGCCTGTGCCTGCGCCTGAGGCTGCGCCTGAAACTGCGCCTGAGACTGCAACTGCGCCTGCAACTGCGCCTGAGACTGCGAATACGATAAAGGCATAGCCCAAGGCTCGAATTGTGAATCCTTGAAATGTGATTGCAGCATGAGTAGATAGAATAAGAAAGATATAAGTTCCTAAGCCGATAGCCTGTTCGAGCAGACCGTTGAAGTTCGTCGGGTCAAGGAAAAACGCAGCAAGGGCACCTGCGATCGCTTGCAAAAAGCCTGCAACTACCGCAATCACCGTTATCAGTAGCAACTGCACAGCCATCCATCGCCTCTGCAAACCTGCCTGTGTCTGTGTGAAATTCACCCCACGCAGGTTCGCGTTCGTAAAATTCGCACTGCGGATGTCTGCCCCGCTAAAGTCCGCCCCGCTCAGGTTCTGCTCCTGAAAGTTCACCCCACGCAAGTTCGCATTGCGAAAGTCGCGCTCCCCCGCAGCATACTGGCGCAATACCTCCCGAGCTTTCACCTGCGCCGTTCCTCCCCGCTCATATCACCACACCGTCTTACAAAGCCGCTACTTGCTAATCAGTAAACGGCATTCGCCAAATCAGCGCAAGCGATTTATTCACAAATATGGGCGCTTCAATACCTGCGCCACATACAGCGCCAGCTCAGCTAAAGGTTTAACATAGGATGTAGTTGCTACAGGCACTGACTCATGAGCCTACGCCTTCCCATCCCAGATTCCGTACTCCGAGCTATTCGGCTACCAGAACAGCGTGTCGAGCAGGAACTTTTCCAGGTACTAGCGGCTGCTTTGTACGAGCAGGATCTACTCTCTTTTGGCAAGGCTAGGGAGTTAGCTCAGATGGACAAGTATGAATTTGGCAACCTGCTAGGCAAGAAATGCATCGCTAGGCATTACGGCCAAGAAGACATAGAAGATGACCTGAATTATGCCAATCGTCAGTAATACCTCGCCCATCCTGAATCTTGCTATCATCAACCAGCTCGATCTATTGCGGGAACAGTTTGGTCAGATCCAAGTCCCGCTGATGGTCTTGCAAGAACTAAAGGTAGACGAGGACAGACCTGGTTCTGAAGTCATTCGCACCGCCGTTGCTACTGGATGGATTCAACCTGTGGAAGTCCACAATCTATCTATTGTTCAGCTACTAAATCAAACGCTAGATGCAGGCGAGTCAGAGGCGATCGCTCTCGCCTTGGAAACTTCAGCAGAGTGGACTTTGCTAGATGAAAGGGACGCTAGGAAGATTGCAAAGTCCTTAGGCTTGAGAGTCACTGGTATACTCGGCATTTTGCTCAAAGCTAAGCAGTCGGGAGACATACTTTCTTTAAAGCCATATCTTGAAGATCTTCGTCAGAAAGCGGGCTTTCGTATTGCTCCCACACTATTATCCCAACTACTCGAAGAGTAGACTATCTCGTAAGCGCGAGTCACAAATTATTCGGGCGACGATCTTCTAAGTCGATTTCATACTGCTTACGCCGCGCAAAATCCTCGCTGGAGTTCGGTAAATGGGCAAACCTGCCCTGCGCCACCTTATTCAAAGCGATTCTTTCTTCTCTAGTACTCTTCTTAGTCAGGATAGTCATGGCAGATTCCACTTCACTACCACCTTGCGATTCTTGCCACTCCAAGAAGTTAACAAACTCCGAAATGATCTGTAGCTTGTCTGCTGATAGTCGCCGCAGCTTACTCACTATCGTTTCGATCATCGCTTCCATTGCTATTCCTTCAGAACTCCCAACGCTGATAGCGCAACTGCCACTCCAGTCATTATAAAGAAGTAGCCCCTAACTAGATCACTGGCTAGAATTCGCCCTTCGACCCCACATCCACCGACCCTACGTCGTTCTACTATAAAAGCATTCAACCGATAGACAGAATAGCAACTCATGGCTGGAAAAAAACAATCCAAAGGTAACTGCGCCTATTGCGAAAAGGAACTTTCCAAAGGCGGTATGTCAAAGCATCTCGCAAGCTGCAAAGCTAGGCAAACGGCCATAGAAAAAGCAGCCGCGAAGAAAGCCGCGAGCGAAACGCTTTATCACCTGCGCGTACAAGACGCCTACCGCCCAGAGTTCTGGCTAAACCTAGAAATGCGCGGCTCCAGGAAACTCAAAGATCTCGATAACTACCTCAGAGTAATCTGGCTAGAATGCTGCGGTCATCTCAGCGAATTTTCTCTCGGCGGATTTCAAAACACGGTTGGCATGAGCCGCACTATCGATCAGGTTTTTAGCGACGCTGACGCAATTCTACACACCTATGACTTTGGTACTTCGTCTGAGACCTTGATCAAACGAATCAGTGCTCGTGAAGGTAAGCCGCTTTCTCGTAAGGCGATCGCACTCATGGCTAGAAACAACCCACCTGCCGACACCTGCATCACATGCGGCCAGCCCGCCACCCACCTCTGCACCGAATGCCTGTACGAAGATGAGACCTGGGGCACCCTATGCGGCAAACACGCCGAAACTCACCCCCACCACAGCTACGGTGAACCCATAGAACTCGTCAACTCACCGCGCCTCGGCATGTGCGGCTACGAAGGCCCCGCTGAGCCGCCGTACTAGATAGTGTCCACTGAAGAAGGCTGAATAATCCCTGACAGCTTCACTGAACTGACTGTAGCCGGATAGTCTTTTTATGTGATTGTATCGGGATCGATTCCTTGCGATCGCAAATACGCAGCCAGCCGATCGGCCCTCTGCCTTTCTGCCTCCGCCCTTTGCCTTTCTGCACTAATGTCCACTTGCATATCCGCAATGATCTGTTCCGATAGCGGATGTGCTCTTCCCCTGGCATCGTGCCACAGCAGCACTTCTTGATCAATGCCGCCGACCACTTGCCGACTTCTGCCAATGCCGATACCGACTTCAGACATCCAGTACGGCTCGCCTATTTGTAACTGGTAGCTGTTTTTATCTAACTTGTAAACTTCAAAAGGCTGGTGCAGATGCCGCTGCCAATACTCAGGGTTATACACCACGTAATACAGCACCCCTAACCGAGCATATAGTGCCATCTTTTCTTCATACTCGTCGTTGTAGAGATGAGAAACCATTTCTAGAACAAAAGTTGGCACTGTCCCATTCTCTTCCCAAACGGCATAGCTTTTACGAGACTTACCATTCTTCTTTCGCTCAACTCCCAAGCTCAAAAAAGCATCTGGAACCACGGGTACCTTTGGACTGACACCAGTCGTGTGATACACCGCCATATCTACCGCAAAAAACCAATCCATCCGCGTCGACCACAGGCTAGCTAGTGACAACAGCAGCAGATTAGGTAGTAGATTTTGATCTTCATTGTCCACGGGCGTGTCATCCGAGCAGGGTAGATCTTCAGTGCTAGGGAGAGTATCAAGCGGTTGGAAAACCATAGCAATCAGGCCCAAATACTAACAGCCTCATTCTAGCGTCTTGTAAATAAGCAACAAAAAGCCCCCGGTGCGTGTCTCCAAAGAAACAGTACCGAGGGCTTTCGTATCAACTATTAAGTTGGTCTATCAAGGGATAATCAAATGACTATGCGTTGATAGCAGGCGCAGTCAAAGCTACAGGAGCAGCTTCGCCAGCAGCCAGGTCGAGCGGGAAGTTGTGAGCGTTGCGCTCGTGCATTACTTCCATACCTAGGTTCGCACGGTTCAAGACATCTGCCCAAGAACCAATCACACGACCCTGTGAGTCGATGATGGACTGGTTGAAGTTGAACCCATTCAGGTTGAACGCCATCGTGGAAATACCAAGAGCAGTAAACCAGATGCCGACGACAGGCCATGCACCCAACAAGAAGTGGAGGCTACGGCTGTTGTTGAACGAAGCGTATTGGAAGATTAGACGACCGAAGTAGCCGTGCGCTGCAACGATGTTGTAGGTCTCTTCTTCTTGACCAAACTTGTATCCGTAGTTCTGACTTTCTGTCTCAGTTGTTTCACGAACCAAACTCGAAGTAACGAGTGAACCGTGCATGGCTGAGAACAGTGAACCACCGAATACACCCGCTACACCCAACATGTGGAAGGGATGCATCAAGATGTTGTGCTCTGCCTGGAAGACCAACATGAAGTTGAACGTACCAGAGATACCCAAAGGCATACCGTCAGAGAACGAACCCTGACCGAGCGGGTAGATCAAGAACACTGCAGTTGCTGCTGCGACTGGCGCAGAGTAAGCAACACAGATCCAAGGGCGCATACCGAGACGGTAGGACAGCTCCCACTCACGACCCATGTAGCAGAATACGCCGATGAGGAAGTGGAAGATTACTAGCTGGTAAGGACCGCCATTGTAAAGCCACTCATCGAGTGAAGCAGCTTCCCAGATGGGGTAGAAGTGCAGGCCAATCGCGTTAGATGATGGAACAACCGCACCAGAGATGATGTTGTTGCCGTACATCAATGAACCTGCAACAGGCTCACGGATGCCGTCGATGTCGACGGGGGGTGCTGCGATGAACGCGATGACGAAACATGCAGTTGCGGCGAGCAGTGTCGGGATCATCAAGACGCCGAACCAACCTACATAGAGGCGGTTTTCGGTGCTTGTAACCCACTGACAGAACTGCTCCCACAAAGAAGCGCTTTGGCGCTGTTGTAGAGTAGTAGTCATTATTATTCCGAGTAGTTAGGTACGTATGGGTTGAGCGCTTCAAAAAGAAAGCTCTTAGAAAATCTAAGTGAAAAACTAAGTTTCTCAACCGATGTAACTATCATAACTTATGTAACGGAATATTACAACCCTTAATTTATTTCGTTGCTATCAATTTTTTTGTGGGTAGTCGCACAAAGCCTAACTTCGCTCTTGGTTATTACACTTTATAAATGGCCCCCTGCCGGGCTTAGAAGATCGCGCCTTTCAAAAGTCGAAGTAGATGAATGGTGACGCCATATCAGGCGCTAAAACCCAGGCAAAGAAGCAGCAAAGCGGTAATAGCAGCACTTTGATCGGCCAGCTAATTTGAAGCTTTAATTCTTGCTGTACGCCATAGGCTATGCCCATGCTGGCAACTAGTGAGATCAGTAGTATCAGCAACTGTGAGCGGCTAAGGCCAGTGGAATCGAGGTAGACCTTCTGGGCGAATTGAATGTCTGCGCGGTGGCCGAATAGACGCTGTATGGCCAAGCTGGCATCATTAAGGTTAGGCAGACGGAAGAATATCCAGCTAAAGAAAATGGTGAACTGAGTAATTGCCCAGGCGAGTACTATGCCGGGTCTGCTTTGCCAGAAGGTTTGTAGAGGGGTAACGCGATCGCAAAGCGTTCCATTTAAACGATGAACGATCAGCGCAAATCCGTGGATCGCGCCCCAGACAACAA
The DNA here is from genome assembly GCF_015207105.1 of cf. Phormidesmis sp. LEGE 11477. Lineage (GTDB taxonomy): Bacteria > Cyanobacteriota > Cyanobacteriia > Phormidesmidales > Phormidesmidaceae > Phormidesmis. Next base: position 23,201 of record NZ_JADEXO010000056.1, on the reverse strand, counting down.
ACCCCCAGCGATCGCCATGCCAAACGCCAGCAATCAGCATGACCACCATCAGATTGACGCAAGTTCGAATCAGTCCTCGCCGAGATCCGCCTAAAGGAAAATAGAGATAATTTCGGAGCCATTCTCCTAGAGTCATATGCCAGCGCCGCCAAAAGTCAGCAATGCTAGTGGCAAAGTACGGAAAATTGAAGTTTTGCGGCAGGTTAAAACCCAATAGCAGCGCGCTACCTCTAGCGACATCGACATAGCCGCTAAAGTCAAAGTAGAGCTGTAAGCCGTAGGCAAAAACCAGTAGCCAAATATCCCCGCTGCCTGCGCGAGGCAAGCTCTCAGCACTGATATCTACGAGCTGGCCAATATTATCAGCAATAATCAGCTTTTTAACCGCGCCAGAAGCAATCAGCCACAGCCCTTCTACGTTGCGATTAAGAGAGGGAAAGGAAAGCCCTTTAAGCTGGTTTGAAAAGCTGTGGAAACGAGTGATTGGCCCAGAGATCAGCTTGGGGAAGAAAAGCTTGTAGGCGGCAAACTCTAGCCAACTTTCGCAGGCGGGCGAGCCCCGATAGACATCTACTAGATAGGCGATACATTCAAATATGAAAAAGCTCAGCCCTAGCGGCATTGCTAATGCAGCCACTGGGCCAGTCGCTAGTCGCTCGAAACCCAGACCGGATAAGCCCGGCGAAATATACTTGAAACCTAATAGCAGCAGTACATTAAGCGTAATTCCTAGCCCCAGCACCTGCGTTTTGCGTTTTGCCCAATCTATCTGTGCATATGGCCATGCCTCATTGGGAATGCGCCAGTCCAACGGGGCAGCTAGCGCCTTGCCGATGAAGAAATTCATGGCAATTAGGATTAGCAGCAGCGGTATATATTCTGCTGTAGGTAAGGAAGCATAGAAGAACAGACTTGCCAGCAGGATCAGCCAAAGCCTAAGAGACTGGCTGAGTCGTGACCGATCAGGCTTTTGGTTCGGAAGCAGCCAATAGACTATAAATAGGACGGCCAAAAACAGACCGTAGAGAATAGATGGCTGAGTCATAGCTAGGCTATCGCTACCAGGAAAGCGAAGAGATTAATTCGGAAGAAGTCTGTTCAGAAGATCTAGTCGAAAGGTTCATTCAAGCGACTTGCATCCGCTCAAAAAGTCTGAGGCCAGGGAATCAGCGGATCTTGGGATAGGCGTTGAGAAACCCTATATGCGCCGTAGCGGTTGAGATGGCTAGGGTCAGAGAAATAGTCGTATTCCTCAGGCCAAAGCTGGCCTAGATCGCGGAAGGTGAAGTTGGGATAGCGCTCTGCGACTTGCAGCATGTACTGGGTGAAGATATCTTCAGCTCGGGTGCGGTAGCTGTCTAGATACTCGTCGGTTAGGGGCGTATTGACAAAAACAACAGGAATTTCTTTGTTCGTAGTAAAGCGTAGTAGGCTCCTTAGCGCGTCAGACTGCTCACCGTCGAGCCGAAAAGCTTCGTAGTCACTGTCATAGTCACCTGCGACGCGAGGGTGATTCTGATAGTAGGTCGCTGGATTGAAACGATTAGGCAGCGGTAGAAAGCCATCGTAGTCGATAAGGCTAGCTTCTTGGTCGAGTATTGCTCCGTCGGCATTACCCTCACCAGCGAGTTCTAAACCGGTTTCAAAAGGCCCTGTCCAGGGAAATCCTTCTCTAGGGAAGATAGCGGTAAGCCCTTGACCGATCGCCGATCGCACTTTGTCACGATTGCCATAGGCAGAAGACACCTGACCAAAGGTTTCACTAAGTTCCTGATCGGTTTCTGTAGCGCGTACGGCTAGCTGGTCGGCAATGCTGCCCAAGGCTAAGGCATCTACGCCATTGACCGGATCGCTCGCTTCTAGCTGACGATAGCCTTCAGAAACTGCGATCGCATTAAACGTAATATCCGTTCGACCGCTATTAAACGCCCGCGCTCCGTCTGCCCAGATAATCACCTGTGGTAGCTGATTAGGCGCAATCAGGCGCTGTATTACCAGATCAACTACCTGCGCTGTGGCCCCATTAACGCCGAAGTTAAAGACATCTAAATCTTTGTATCCAGACTCAGCTAAAGCCGCTTTCAGAGCCACTGGGTCGACTCCGCGCAGCGCCCTGGAGCTGCCAATCACCAGTACCTCTGGGGGCCCCGATTGCTCAACCCTACGGCGATAGAGCGCTAACTTCTCATCGAGCTGCTGACTACGAAAGGAGGGCAGTTCAGAACCTGCTAGCAACGCTTCACGCTCTATCACAGACTGCTTCGGACTATAGAGCAGTTCACGATTGTCCACTGCAGATGTGAAGTCGCCCGCTTCTACCTGACTGCTGCCAAAAAAGCTCTCGCTTCTCTGGTCACGCTGATTAGTTTCTAGTCGATTCCATTGCCTGTCAGTCTCCTGGCCACGCTTCCAGTTCAAGCGACTCAGCTCATCATTGAACTGGTCATCGAGCTGTCTGCCGCTGTCTATTGTTTCTTCAACGGTCGTTTCTTCGACTGTTTTAAGAGGAACTGCTGCCTGCTGCAATGCCTGACCTACCATAAAGTCGAACTGTATCGCTAGCAAGACACCTGCTGCTCCCCAAAACAGCGCCATCTTGCCACCGTCTGACTGAAAGGCACTGGGCAGGTTTACCGGCAGATTGTCCCCATCATCTAGCGGGGTAAATACCTGGCTTTTTAGCAACATACGCTGCAGGGCCCGCTTAATGACTGAACCTAAATGGATGTCAGCGTCGTCATCAACCGCTGTTTCGTTAGCTATGTCGTGATCGCTCACCGAGGTAATCAGCTCACCGGCATAAGCGTCTGACGCGGCAAACTCTGCCGTCGCTTCTGGTACGAGTCGCTCGCGCACTCTGTAGTCTTGGCCATAGCTCCAAATAGGCTGCTTTTGTCCGGCTCTACGACCGTACAGCCGGACGCCGTCTAGACCTGATGGCTGAATTTGTTTTAGTAGCTGGCTGATCAGTGGAACAATGACGGCCTTGGATGGACAGATCGGCCCGTCTGTCATGATGTGTAGCAAACTGTCTTTTTCTAAGATCTGTACGCGGATACCACCAGTCGCTAGCTGCTCACGAATATCCGGGTTAAGCGCTCTAATCAAGCAATAGGAAAGTGCTTCGATATCGCCTTTGGCCGCCAAATCCTTGGCGGTTTCTTTTAACGCCGGGCGTTGGAGAGCAGGCAGGTCGATACTTTTTAGCCACTCAGGACTAATGTCATCTGTCGAGGGGCCGTAGAGAACGGCCCGCTGTAGACCTTGTGGGGCGATCGCCCGCAACCGACTAGCAACAGCCGCCACCAACGCTTCAACTTCTATTTCTGAGCGACTTTTATCTGCTGAAGTGGAGTCTGCTGAAGTGGAGTCTGCTGAAGTGGATAGTGAACTGGTCTTTTCGGTGTGAGTCTTTGCCGTGCGGGTTGACTGGGTGGTGGCATCAATCGAATAGCTAATTAAGTGAAGCGTATCTTTTTTGACTTCTGCAATTAGCTTTAGACCATAAGACTTAGAAATCTGATTGACCAGACAAGAGAGCGCTGGTACATCACCCCATCGACCCCACCGCTGCAGCATTTCCTCTGGGGGCGTTAGATCTACTCGCAGTCGCCAGTCAGAAGCTGTCTCTCCTGTGACCTGAATTGTGATCACAGCATCGTGAAACTGTCTTAGCCGTAACTGTCTTAGCCGCTGCGAAATCGGCTCAGCGATAACGAGCGGATCAGGGCTGTAGCTAGCTTCGCAGAGTATCCAAAGCCGAGAGGATAGCGCTGATTCTTGGTGGCGTTCGTCGTCTCCAGCAGCAGTCGGTGCGCCAGTGTCAAGCTCACTAGATTTTCCTGGAAGCACTCGCGCACTGACTTTGACACTGACGTTCAGCGCGCTAAGAGCTTCTCCCAGGTATTGGGCGATCGCATCCGAATTCCCCTGACGAGCCAAATCTAGCGTCGATACTGATCGAAACTGGTCTGTAGTGGATTGGCCAGATGCAGACTGAGCTAGCGGTAGCTGATCTGGCGACGGCTGATCTTGGCCTTTGTGATCGCCTGGTTTAACCACCTGATCGAAATCAGAGTCGGTCGTCTTTTCTAGCTGATGCTTTTGCCGCCGGTCTTCCGATCGTTTTTCCCACTGCTCGACTCGCTTTAGATGCCGATCTAGCCGATTAAGATAGATCGGAGCGCTCCACACGGGCTTAGTCGCTGATGCTTCTTTGCTGTAGAGATAGATCTGATAGATATGTGGAAAGTCAGATTCTAAACGGGCTTTAACTTCTGGCTGTAGCAGCGATCGCACTAACCGGGCAATCGCCACCTCGCGAGCAAGCCCTGCTTTTGCCGACTCGCACAAAATATGGAGAATATTTCCTCGCAGCTTTGCTTGAATCACTGTCTCGAAGGCGTCTCCGTCGTCTAGGAGGCTCTTCTGTAGCCAGGGAATCAATACAGATGGGTCTGTACTAGCTGATTGTCGAGTGAGATAACCTAACATACATGACTACAAAAACAGTGAGCCCATGACCACAAGACTAAAGATGACTACAAGACTAAAGAGTCACACATCTTGGACTGTCACATCACGGACTGTCACATCGCTCGCTGCATTCTAGGGCACCTTTGTTGACTTTGCACGAGTAAATCTTATGTGATCATCGAGTAAACTTTCAACAGTTCACAACACCTCACCACGTACGTACATGAGCAGCTATACTCAGCCAAACCAGCCCACTAACCAGCCGTCTGATCAAGAGACTAATCAACCTTCACCGGCAAAGCCCACTAATCCAGAAATTCCTGAAATCGCGATCGCCTTACCCCTACCAGCCGATGTCGCAATTAGTCTGGCCACGCTGCCATTCCTCGCTGTGATTGTCTCTGGTCAAATTGGGGCTCGCGCGCTCACTCAATGGGGCAACGGCAGCGAGGAATTTTTTCGAGGTAGCCGCCTACCCACCCTACCGCTGCTACGGTACTAATACTTTGTAGCCAATAACTTCAGCTTAGCTAGAGAAAAAGCATAGCTTCTGACTATCTCATCTATCTATTTTGACTATAGTCGGCGGTAAGTGACTCATGAGGATAGAGGCTTGATAGAGCCGATGAGTACTGATGGTTAGCGATAGGCGAGCGATAAACGCTGTGTAGAAAAGCTTGAAATCAAGTGGTCAGGTCACAACATGCGTTTAACAACGGCATGCCCGCAGTGCCCCCAAACCTCATACAATCATGGCGAATGCTCACTGTACTTAACTGTACTTATGAGTGCCTTACACGCAAACTTAGGATCGAATAGGTAAATTTTTCGTCTTTTTCGTCAATAGATTCGCTGCTCCTATTCAAACGGCCCCTATCTTTAATGGTAGATACTCAGAAACGACCAATGCCCACGACGCTAAAGAACGTATCAGATCTCAAATCCGCCGATCCAGCTGCGACCACCCACGACTGGCTTCTACGCCATCGACTAAAAAGCGTCGAAGAAACCTGGGCATCCGTTTTAGAAGATGAGTGTGGACCTAGCCTAGTTGCTCTATTGACCCGCTTACGTCGTCTATGTGCTCCTGACGGCCAGGCCAATGCCGCTGATGCCTCGCCCGTTCTTCAACTGATCGAAGAATTAGAGCTAAGTGACGCCATCAAAATGGCTAGAGCGTTTGCTCTCTACTTTCAACTGATCAACATCGTTGAGCAGCACTATGAACAACGTGGACAGCAGCAGCAGTATCGAGCTGCTTATGAAGAAGCCGAAATTGCAGCAGGCCATTCTATAGAAGAACACGCCGCCAAAGAACTCGCAGTCACAGGGCTTGAGCAGTCCGCTCGAAGTACTAATGGCTTCAATGGGCAAAGCGCCGTGGCCGAGACCATTCGGACAGCAGATAACCTAAGAGATGTCGGTACGTTTTACTGGCTGTTTCCAACGCTTAAACGGCTAAATGTGCCCCCCAAAATGATCCAGCGTTTGCTAGATCAGCTAGACGTACGCCTAGTCTTTACGGCGCACCCGACAGAAATTGTGCGCCACACCATCCGCGATAAGCAAAGACGAATTTCAGAGATCTTACGTCAGCTAGATAGAGAAGAAGAAGGCGCACGCGCACTTAGCTTAGTTTCGTCTTGGGAAATTAAGGCGCTTCAAAAGCAGCTAGTTGAAGAGATTCGCCTCTGGTGGCGAACCGACGAGCTGCATCAGTTCAAGCCTTCGGTCTTAGATGAAGTAGAGTTTACGCTGCACTACTTTGATGTCGTTCTTTTTGATACTCTGCCGCAGCTCTATCAAAGAATTTGCCGAGCGCTCGAAGGCACTTTCCCGACACTGAAGCCACCAAAACATGGCTTCTGCCGATTCGGTTCATGGGTGGGTAGCGATCGCGATGGCAACCCGTCAGTCACCCCCCAAGTCACGTGGAAAACCGCCAACTACCAGCGCAACATGGTGCTGGGTAAATATATTGCTTCTGTTCGCAATCTTACCGAGCGCCTGAGCCTGTCGCTGCATTGGAGCGAGATTCTATCGGAACTGCTTGAATCGCTAGAAAAAGACCAAACCCAAATGCCAGAAATCTACGAAGAGCTGGCTATTCGCTATCGTCAAGAACCCTATCGGCTGAAGCTAGCCTATATCGAGCAGCGCTTGATCAACACTCTAGAAAGATCCAAGAAGCTGTATAACGGCGACTATCTACAAGAACGAGAAACCAACCTAGACAGCGAGCTCTCTAGCGGTCGACTCTATCGCTTTGGCGAAGATTTTCTCTATGAGCTCAAGCTGATTCAAACCAATCTAAAAGAAACTAACATCGACTGCCGAGAGTTAGAAGAGCTAATCGCCCAAGTCGAAATCTATGGATTTAACTTGGCTCAGCTAGATATCCGCCAAGAGAGCACCCGCCATTCTGACACGATTGGCGAAGTCACAGACTACTTAGGACTGCTAGACAAGCCATACAACGACCTCAGCGAAGCTGAAAAGACAGATTGGCTAATCAAAGAACTTAGCACTCGTAGGCCGTTGATTCCAGGCGAGCTGCCCTTCTCTGACAAAGCTAGTGAAACCATTGCGACCTTCCGTATGGTTCGCAAGCTGCATCGTGAGTTCGGCCCTAGTATTTGCCAGAGCTATATCATTAGCATGAGCCACACTGCTAGCGATCTGTTAGAAGTTGCACTGTTGGCTAAAGAAGCGGGGCTATTCGACCCACCCACTGGCGTAGGCGCGATCATGATTGTGCCGCTGTTTGAAACGGTAGAAGATCTGCGCCGCGCGCCTACTGTGATGCAGCAGCTATGGGAACTACCGCTATACCGAGCGATGCTACAAGGCGGCTATGAAGCAATGGAAGCTGCTAAAGCCAAGCCAGAGGAAGCAGAAACAGCGCTGCAAGAGGTAATGCTGGGCTATTCTGACAGCAATAAAGACTCGGGGTTCTTGAGCAGTAACTGGGAGATTCATAAGGCACAGCAGGCTCTGCAGAAACTAGCAGAAGGCTATGGCGTCGCGCTGCGGATCTTTCACGGTCGCGGTGGGTCGGTCGGTCGTGGCGGCGGGCCTGCGTACGAGGCGATTTTGGCGCAGCCGGGCCGCAGCGTTGACGGTCGAATCAAGATTACGGAGCAGGGGGAGGTGCTAGCTTCTAAGTACAATTTGCCTGATTTGGCGCTATACAACCTAGAGACTGTCACCACGGCAGTGATTCAAGGGAGTGTGCTAGGCAGTAGCTTTGATGGCATTGAGGCTTGGAATGAAATTATGGAAGAGCTAGCGGTGCGATCGCGTCAGCACTACCGCGCTTTGATCTACGAACAGCCCGATCTCGTCGAATTCTTTCACCAGGTCACCCCGATCCAAGAGATCAGCCAGCTACAGATTAGCTCTCGTCCGGCGCGGCGCGGCGGTAAAAAGAACCTAGATGGCCTCAGAGCCATTCCGTGGGTATTTAGCTGGACGCAAACTCGGTTTTTGCTGCCGTCTTGGTATGGCGTTGGCACAGCGCTCAAAGAATTTATCGAAGCAGAACCCACAGAGCACATCAAGCAACTGCGCTATTTTTATGCCAAATGGCCTTTCTTCAAAATGGTGATCTCAAAAGTAGAGATGACTTTAGCTAAAGTAGATTTACAGATTGCTCAGCACTATGTGAATCAGCTCAGCAGCGATGAAAAGCGTGAAGATTTTCAGAAGATGTTTGACCAAATCGCTGCTGAATTCTATCTCACCAGGGAAGTGGTGCTAGAGGTTACAGACCATACCAATCTGCTAGATGGCGATCTGAGTTTGCAAAAATCAGTCCAACTGCGAAACGGCACGATTGTGCCCCTCAGCTTTTTACAGGTCGCCCTGCTAAAGCGCCTGCGAGAGTATGGCAATGACGCAGTCACCGGCAGAGTGCGATCGCGCTACAGCAAAGGCGAACTGCTGCGTGGTGCCCTGCTAACCATCAACGGCGTTGCTGCGGGAATGCGTAATACAGGCTGATCGTTTCTTGTCTTTGAAGCGTTTGCAGACATAACTTTAGTCTTGCTTAGCTGTCTAGCTTAGTAAAGCATTCGCGCCAAAGTGAAGCTGCTGTATTGTTTTGCAGCGCTGACTTACCTGCCGGTTTCTAGCTGTAGCCTAGGTACAGAAGCTATTCCACCACCACAAAACTACGTGCCAGAATAGGGAAGAAGCTCTAGCAGGCTATATCGAAGTGACACAGAAAAACATACAGACTGCTGCTGCTGACAGTTGGATACACGCCCTTACCCAGCAATGCTTTTTGTTTCGAGGATTGGACGCTCAAGCGCTTTCTCAGCAGCTGAACTCAGAGAGCTGTGTGCTAGAAAAACTGTATGCCAGCCGCCCGATCTACACAGCTCACCTGCCCGATACGCCGCTAGACGATCTCTATGTGATCTTAAACGGCGGTCCTGTGGTTGTCCGCAGCGCGCCACTCGATCGAGTCATTGCCCTAATCTATGCTGGCGGCTGCTTTGGCATGCTGAATCTCAACGTGAGCTATGGCCAGATCTACCATGGATTCCCCAGCTTGGTAGAAGCCTACAAAACTACCGATGTCGTCAAGATTCCTCAAGCTGTGATTCAGCAGCTCTATCAAAGCAGCTCTGATTTTCAAGCACGGTATACGCTGCTATTTGAGCTACGAGAAAAGTTTCGATACCATCTGCTCAACTGTAGTACCTATCCCCCTCAAGCTGTGGCAGCTCTGCTACGAGCCCTCATCTATCAAGAGCGATCGCTAGGTAGCCAGCCCAGTCAAGACGGTATTTTTAGCTTCGATCTACCGATCGATATTGTCGCTAGAGCCTGTCAGCTAAACCATCGCACCGTTGAGCAAGTACTTAAAGGTATGACCAGGGTAGGTCTGCTCAAGGCTAGTACCAAGTTAGAGACAGATTTAGTTCGCGTCTACGATCCAGAAGGCATGAAAGCAGTCTATGGGGCGACGAGAGACAAAGTTGCCTGGTGGCCTTTACGCTAGGCTAGCTTGCTCTGCTGGTTAAATCTTCTGCTAATTGGATATACAGAGTTTTAGCAACGAATGATGTACTATATTGAGCGAAAAATAGATGTTAACATAGCCAACTGCATAGGAATGCATTCCGTCAATAAATTCACTTAATAGAGACAGATACTAGCTGAATCTATGCAGATTTCAAGAAGACAAAACGAAGAGTGTACGCTGGAAAGTACGCCGGGTTATGCTCGATGCATCTAGTACGGGCATAACCCGTACACAGACGATATCGGAGAAGTTACCCGCCTTAGAAAGCATTGTGTTTGTCGCCTCTAATTGCTGCAGCGCCTCTAATACTTTAACGTCGCTGGGCACTCAATATATAGATATAGCCTTGATTAGCTGTTACAGCTATGCTCTCAAGGAAAGACGACTTCGAGCTTCAGCCGCTGTAATGTTTCTCTAGTTTTTATCATGAACAGCCCTATGACTTCCCCCAGTCAGGCTAGCTTCGACGCTAGAATTGTCGAAGCTATGGGAACAATTTCTCTCGGTAAAACCTTCACGGTGCTCGAAGCGGTTGCTTTTAGACAAGGTTGCGAAGAGGCTTTTGAACAAACGCCTAACTTGAGAGAAATTGTACTTGATTTTGCCAAGACTCAGTTCATAGACAGCAGTGGTATTGGCGCGTTAGTCATTTGTCACAAACTCTGCGAATCAAAGTCGGCTCAGCTTCATTTAATCAATGTGCCTCCCCAGGTGATGGTAGCTCTATCCCTAACAGAGTTAGACAAAGTCTTTTCCATCAGAGAAAGTACGCCGAGCGATCCCACCGTTAATCGGTCGAAGCCTGGTCGTTCACCTTGGGTACAAAATGCGTTAGAGAATCGACCAGAAACCCACCCGTCCGTCCGCTCAAAAGCAAAGCGAGCGATGGATGTTATTGGTGCGTTAGTTGGGCTAGCTATCACAGCCATTTTGTATGTGGTGATTGGCATCATCATCAAGCTAGACGATGGTGGTCCGATTTTATTTGGCCAGATTCGCTGTTCTTGGATGGGCAAACGCTTCAAGATCTGGAAGTTTCGCTCAATGGTGACAGACGCTGAGGCTAGAAAGCAAGAAGTCGCTAACAAAATTGAAGGTCCGCTATTCAAGAATGACGAAGATCCGCGCATCACCAGGATTGGTAAATTTCTGCGTCGTACTAGCCTAGACGAGTTCCCTCAATTTTGGAACGTCTTAAAAGGTGATATGAGCCTGGTGGGGACACGGCCCCCCACACCCGATGAGATTGAGCAGTATGAGGTTTCTCAGTGGCAGCGACTTAACGTAAAGCCGGGCATAACTGGCGAGTGGCAGGTGAATGGCCGTTCTAAAGTGACTAGTTTTGAAGATGTGATCCGGTTAGATTTGCAGTATCAGCGCAAGTGGAGTCTGATGTACGACGTTCAGCTGATTATTAAAACGGCGCTGGTGCTCTTCAGCAAAGATTCTGGCGCGATGTGACCGTTCTAACTAGAGAGGTAAGTTGACCAAGAAGGGCCAGGGTTGTACAGACCGAGATTTTGGCGAATACGGCCAAATGGACTATGGCTTTGTCGGGAGGCTCCATATACTCATGAACTTTTAGCCTGTGAGCTGTATTTGGCCAAGTGACGACTAACGCTCGTAGTGTCAAATTGCCCTCAATCCGACACAATGGTGAGGGTTCGTCAGCAGTTGATAATGCTCGCAAATGTTTTGGCTGTGCTGTTGGGGTTAGGCAGCGTTACCTTTTATCTAGCAGCCTTTCTGTATCCAGAAGTTCACCGCCGTTCTGATCTTGTATGGAGCGGCTTGGGATTGCTGTACGCCGTGGATCTGTGGTTCGGGGCTGAGCAGATGACGCCGACTGTTCTATTAGGCCAGATTGTGGCGGTCGCTCTGCTGATAGGGCTAGGCTGGCAGACGCTAGCGGTGCGGCGTGAAAAAACGCCAGTTTATCAGCAGACGCCGATTGTGCTGACCCCAGAGGTCGTGACTGACTGGGCAAAAAGTAGGTTGAATCAACTGCGGATTGCACCTTCTGATACGGTGAGGCTAGCGACGCTAAAAGATCGACCTGCGACAGGGTCGTCTACTGAGCGATTACGCCAGGGTTTGAATCAAAGCTCTGATCCTCGCAGGCGACCCCTATACGACTATGAATTTGTTGAGGATGATGGTTTCGATGACGATATCCAAGAAAGCCCGACTTCTATAGAAGATCTAGAAACGGACGTTTCAGAGATAGAGCTCTCAGAGATAGAACATATTGATCCTCCATTTGCGATCGCAGAAGTCATTGCTATCCAAACAGACAAGCCTACCCCATCTGACAGCCCTCAATCCGAAGCACCTAAGCCCGCAGCTATCGAAGAATCTGTGACTACATCCGTAACTACAGATACAGAAGTCGTGACTGAAGCTGTCACGAAAGAAAATGACCCTATAGAACCTAAAGCGACAGAACCTGATTTTGATCTAACCAAAGCTGAAGACGCTGATACTAAGGCCGCTGATGCCAAAAGTGCTGACAAAGTGGACTGGCCTGATACTGCCGCTGATGACTGGGATGATGATTTAGAGACTGTGTCTGGTGAGACAGCTAGAGATAAAGGGACGGCAGTGCGATCGCTCCAGAAGCCTTCTCTACTAGCGATACCTGCTATCTTGTTGGGCTGGGCAAGGGATGTGGTGCGATCGCTCACCCAGCCCAAACCCTCCAAGCCCATAATCGAAATTCCTAGACGCGATCCGCCGCCAGCCTTAACTAGAAACCAAGTTGAAGACAAAGCTACGAGTCAAGATGAAAGCAGCTTTGATGACGACGACGATAGCGATTGGATTGATTGACTTGAAGCGAACCAGACTTCAAGGCAGAATGTCCTAATCTCAATTAAGTTCTACTCCATTCAAAGTTTTTTCAACGCCTACCCGTGATCCCCCGTGAGCGAATCTAAGAGCTACAAAGAGACCGTTTTGCTACCCCAGACTGACTTCAGCATGCGGGCTAATGCCGTCAAGCGCGAACCAGAGCTACAGAGCTACTGGCAAGAGAAGAAGATCTACGAGACCTTAGCGCAAAACAACCCAGGTGAGCCGTTCATTCTGCACGACGGCCCTCCTTATGCCAATGGCGATCTGCATATGGGCCACGCGCTGAACAAGATTCTAAAAGATATCGTCAACAAATATCAGATTCTGCAAGGTCGCAAGGTTCGCTACGTGCCAGGCTGGGATTGTCATGGTCTGCCAATTGAGCTGAAGGTGTTGCAGAAGATGAAGTCTTCTGAGCGGCGAGAGCTAACGCCGATCAAGCTGCGGCAAAGAGCGAAAGGATTCGCCCTAGAAACCGTAGAAAAGCAGAGCGAAGGCTTTCAGCGATACGGCGTGTGGGGCGATTGGGATCATCCCTACATGACGCTGCTGCCCGAGTATGAGGCGGCGCAGCTCAGCGTGTTTGGCAAGATGGTAGAGAATGGCTATATCTACCGAGGGCTGCGCTCTGTACACTGGAGTCCATCTTCTCAAACCGCACTAGCAGAAGCAGAGTTGGAATATCCAGAGGACCACATTTCCCCGAGTATCTATCTGGCCTTTCCGGTGGTGAGTGCTGCGGAGGCGGCTCAGTCAGCTTTGGCTCCTTATTTAGATAGTTTGGGCGTGGCGATCTGGACTACAACGCCTTGGACGATCCCGGCAAATGTCGCAGTGGCGGTGAATGCTGAGCTGACCTATGCGGTGGTGAAAAGCGAATCTGAAGAGCCGTTTAAGTACCTGATCGTGGCGAAGGATTTGGCCCAAAAGCTAGGCGATCTGTTTGGCACCGGATTGCAAGTTGTAGCAGAGATCAAAGGGGAATTGCTGGCGGGTTCTACCTACCGTCATCCGCTGGCGACTAAGGAAGAAGCTTTTGATCGGATCAGTCCGATTGTGATTGGCGGCGACTACATCACTACTGAGTCAGGCACGGGCTTGGTACATACTGCGCCGGGACATGGACAAGAAGACTTTGCAGTAGGCCAGCGAGAAGATTTACCGATTCTGTGTCCAGTAGACGGGCGCGGTAATTTTACAGCCGAAGCTGGCAGCTTCGAAGGGCTGAACGTGCTGAAGACAGCAAACGATAAGCTGATCGAAGCACTGACTGAAGAAAAGGTGCTGCTAAAGCACGAGCCGTATAACCACAAGTATCCCTATGACTGGCGAACCAAAAAGCCAGTCATCTATCGCGCCACAGAGCAGTGGTTTGCTTCTGTGAAAGGCTTTGTCGGTGAAGCTATTGACGCTATTAACGAGGTGGAGTGGATTCCGGCGACAGGGAAGAATCGGATCACCTCGATGGTTTCTGAGCGGTCTGACTGGTGTATCTCTCGTCAGAGAAGCTGGGGTGTGCCGATTCCAGTGTTCTACAACGAAGAAACAGGAGAGCCGTTGATGACGCAAGAAACGATTGCCCATGTGCAGGCGATTGTGGCGGAAAAGGGTGCGGATGCCTGGTGGGAATTAAGCGTAGATGAGCTATTGCCAGAAACGTATCGCAGCGATGGCAAGACCTATGTTAAGGGCACGGACACGATGGACGTGTGGTTTGACTCGGGTTCTTCTTGGGCCTCGGTCGTGCAGCAGCGCGAAGGGCTAGACTATCCGGCGGAGATCTATCTAGAAGGATCGGATCAGCATCGAGGCTGGTTTCAATCGAGCTTGCTCACGAGCGTGGCGACCAATGGCCATGCACCGTATCGTCAAGTGCTTACCCACGGCTATGTGCTTGATGAAAACGGGCGCAAGATGAGTAAGTCGTTAGGCAATGGCGTTGATCCCAAAGTGATCATTGAAGGTGGGAACAACAAGAAAAAAGAGCCGCCGTATGGAGCCGATGTGCTGCGGCTGTGGGTGTCTTCGGTAGATTACTCGGGCGATATGCGCTTGGGTATGCGTAATGTGAAGCAGATGTCGGATGTGTATCGCAAGATCCGCAATACGGCGCGCTTTTTGCTAGGGAACCTGCATGATTTTGATCCGGCGAAGGATGCGATCGCATACGCCGATCTACCGGAACTCGATCAATACATGCTGCACCGAATGACAGAAGTATTCGCAGACGTAAAAACAGCGTTTGAGTCTTATCAGTTCTTTCAGTTCTTTCAGACGGTACAGAATTTTTGCGTCGTTGATCTATCGAACTTTTATCTAGATATTGCGAAAGATCGGCTATATATCAGTTCGGCTGATTCGGCTCGGCGACGTAGCTGCCAGACGGTCTTAGCGGTAGCGATTGAGAGTCTAGCCAAGGCGATCGCGCCGGTCCTTTCTCACATGGCCGAAGATATTTGGCAGGCGCTACCGTATGAGGTCAGCAGCGAGTCGGTGTTTGAATCTGGCTGGGTGCAGATGGAAGAGGCGTGGCAGCGACCCGATCTAGTAGAGAAGTGGCAGCAGCTACGGACGATTCGCGATGAGGCCAATGTCGTTCTAGAGCAGGCGCGATCGGATAAAGCGATCGGATCTTCTCTAGAAGCAAAGCTGCTGCTGCATACGAGTGACGCGAGCCTAAGCAAGACGTTAGCAGCAATGAACCCAGCGGATAGTTTGACAGCATCTGGTGAGCAGATTAGCAATCAGGTTGATGAGCTGCGCTACTTGTTCTTGGTTTCTCAAGTGGAGTTGTCGGATAGTTTGGACGGGCTGGAGGCAGAGAAATACCAGGCGAATGTGAACGGTCTGACTATTGCTGTATTGAATGCGGATGGCAAGAAGTGCGATCGCTGCTGGAACTACTCAACCCACGTAGGCGAGTCAGCAGAAGATCCAGCGATCTGCGATCGATGCGTGGCAGCGCTGGCTGGTCAATTTTAGCTGGTCAAATTTAGCTGACTCGTTTTTGGTGCTAACCCGAAACGAGTCAAATTTAGCTCATCGACTTTAGCGAATGTGAAGCGGCATGTGAAAATTTGCCCATCAGCCGTACTTCTACGGAAGGCTGCAAGGACACCTTACGTCTTCTTACGTAGGAGTATGCGCTAGTTCCAATACTCTGGCTTTATCTATCAGGGTTTGGATAAAACGATGGGTTCACAACGTAGAGTTGCTCCGACAGCTCCAAAGACAGTTTCTTCAAAGATAGTTTCTTCAAAGACAGCTTCTCAGCAGGCAGTCTCTCAAACGCTTTCTCAGTCACAGGCCCAAGCCTGCTCCCCTACACTTGTACTGGGTGCAGATCCAGCCGGGTTAGCTACGGCCTACCAACTCTCGCAGTTTGGTGAGCTAGTTCATGTCATATCGCCTGACACTTATGCAGGTGGCTACGCACGAACAGAAATACACGGTGGCTATCGATGTAAGTTGAGCGACAGTAGCTATCTGGTTGAGAACGGCTTAGTCAAGGATGGTTCAACTGAGAACGGCTTGATCAGAGGTCTAGAGCCGGGTAGGACGGCAGGCGATAGGTCATTGGGTAATGCTGCATCGAATGCTGCATCGAATGACAGTGCGGTCGAAGAAGTTTGGCAGGTACTAGCCGGAGACTTTAAGCAGGCAGAGATGAGATCGGCTGTTTATTATCGCGATCGCATTTTCACCTGTCCTCTATCAGCCACGAATGCGATCAAACACCTAGGGCCGATCAACGTTGCTCTCACTGGCTTAGGGTATCTGCAAGCACGGCTGAGCACTCAACTCAACCCAGGAAAAACAGCCGAAACGGCTCAGTCATGGCTAATAGAGCAGTTTGGTAGCCACCTGTACCAGATATTTTTTGAGCCTTATTTTCAAAAGATCTGGGGCGTAAGCGCCGCTAGGTTAACGGCTGACTGCGCCAAGAGATCCATTCAAGATGGCTTCTTTATGGGATCTGCCAGGCTTTCGCGTTCAACTGTTTTAACCAAAGCTGACTATAGTTCAGCGATCTCACCATCCGTTTGGGAAGATTGTCAGCGGCAGATAGAAGCAATAGGCTCAGCAGTCAGCTTAGAAACCGATATTGTCAGCATTGAACACAACAGCCGCCAGATCACCAAAGTAATCACTTGTAAGCATTCAGGTAACCTACCCGGCGAGCCGCTCAGTGAGCCGCTCAGTAAGCCGTCCAGTGAGCTGAATGAGTACTCACCCGGCAGTATTTTCTCAAGTTTGCCTCTATCAGATTTCATTCAGCGATTAGATCCACCAGCGCCAGCGTCTGTGCAGTTGGCAGCGGGTCGGCTGCAATATCGCCACGTCATTGTCGTGCCTTTACTGGTGAAATTGGTATCCGCGCTGCCTGAGAACTGGCTACACGTTCACAGCCCAGAGGTTTCTGTTAGCCGCATTCAGACCTCCAGTCGTAGTCAACCCTACAGCGATCGGCAACAGGACTGTAATCACGCAAACTGTCTAGGGCTAAGCTATCTCTGTGACGAGAGCGATCCAGTTTGGCAGATGAGCGACGCTGCCCTAATCGACCTAGCCATCCATGAGCTAATCACACTGAGACTGGTAGCAGACGCTTCTAGCTGTCAATCTCTATCTAGTACAGTGATGCGCCAGCAGCGAGCATATCCAGTCTCGACTGTTGACGCTGACAAATCCCTGGCGGTTGTGCAAACCTATCTCAGCAAGTTTGAAAACTTACAAATGGTAGGGATGAACAAGCAGCATTGCTACCAGTCACAAAATCATTGCTTACTAGACGGGCTTACCGCTGCCGCTGCTAGGGTATAGTCTTCAACACCGCGATTAACTGGGGTAAGCGCGTTGTGAAATAGACCACAGCGCACAGGCACACTATCCTATTCTCTAGTCGAGATAATCGTACGGAGCTAGTGTGGAACTTGAGCGGTTTTGTTAGTAAGCCTGCCCGTTTGCGGTTATTGGCGATCGCCTCATAGAAGCGCGTTCCTCCCACCATTACCGGTTTCCACCTAAGAACAGGCGCTAGGAATCGAAAAACAGGAGACAGGCTACAGATGTATGCGATCGCCTCGAACTTAAAATGGCGATTTTGCTGCCAGTCCACCACCACCCAAGAATTGTAGGTTTCCATATCTACATAGATAGACGGGTCGCTTTGGGCTGTAGCCAATGGCGTCTTCGGTAAGATCAAAATCGTCCGCAGAACGTGAACCACCTTCTTGCAAAATCCACAGTCTGCGTCGTAGTAAATTGACAATCCTCGCCGTGCTGGGCGATCGATACGCTTTGCCCAAGTGTCCCACAAAGATTGAGGCAGATAGAGCGTCCAAAGGGCGATCGCCAGCAGGTGCAATAGTGTGGGTTGACCAAACGCCAAAACCGCAGCTAGGTGAATACAGACGAATACTGCGACTAGAACAGAACGGTACAGATTCAGATATAAAGAAGCCAGTACGAACAAAGGTGACAGTAGCCCCAGAATCCAAATCACGCTGCGGCTTCCAGCTATCTCCGATGCCGCAGACCCAGCCAAAGCTGACCAAAACAGCGTTTCCGGTAGCCAATAGTTAAACCCTTGCTGCACCATCAGCGCGACTGTAGCACTAGAGATTACAGCCGTAGGCAGCGACACTCTCGCCGTATTCATAGCGCTGTCGAGAGCATACGCCGCTCCTAGCGGTAAAAAACAGCTCCAGAACAATATCGGCAGCAGCATTCCGGCAATCAGCCCGAACTGTCCAACGCTCCAGAGTGCGGCTAGACCACAGGTGCCTAGGCAAAGAATCGCTATGAGTCTGGTACGGTAGCCGATCAGTAAAAGCAGACCTAAGACGACTACCCATACCGATATGAGGATATCTAAATAGAGCGAAATTTGTCGTGCCGCTATCAAACTAATATCCGCATTGCTACCTACTCTCTCTAGAAACGCCGCTAGCACAACCGTCAGCGCAACCAGACCTCGAAAAAGGGCTAGCGACTGAAGGGAAATACTGAAACGCTTAATAAGTTGAGGCATAGCTATCGTGATGGGCAATCAAACGCTCAGATCCTGACAGGTTTGCGCCAGCGAACTACCGTCATTATCAGCCAGCCCAAAGAAAGTGGCAGCACTGGATACCAGATGGTTCTCCAGTCAATCAAACCATAGAGATTGAATAGCTCTCGAACCCCTAGCCCGCTGTGCCAGAGCAATCCCAAAATGGCTGCTAGAAAGAGTGCTAGAAGTGCGATCGCCTTGGGTGCGATCGCAGGAGTGTTAGAGCTTGAGGGCGAAGACGGAAAGAAGAAGTCTTTGATGGCTTGCCAATCTATAAACAAAAAGTATCCAGCCAGGATTGGCGTAACAGTGACAACGAGCCAAAGGCCATTAACCGCATGGAAGAGCAATGCCATTGAAACCAAAAAGTCTCTGATCTTGCTGTTGATCAAAGACAAAAAGAAAAATGTTTCAAAAAGTAGCGTCGTCGCATGGACGCAAAGGTATAGGAGAGGCGTTTGAGCGATGAAAGGCGCTAATGGATTTAGCGGCAGATCGTATAGCGCGGCCTCTATATTTCTGTTTAGGAAAAAGTTAGCCATCATATCGGGATAGCTCAACCAAGCGCCGCCAAAAGCTACCTTATAGACCATCGAACCGAAGAATAGCGCTGAGAAAATGATCAACAGTGCTCTAGCGGGCAAAAAATAGTCCCAGTCAGAATCGTGAGGATCAACTGTCACTCTGCCACTGCGTTTGTCTAGGGCCGAATCTACAGAATAGGTTTTCCCCCAGGCATTGGTGAGCGCCATAAAGAAAGGAATGTAGAAGACCAAAGTCACCAGGGTTCTTTTGCCATCAATGGCCGTCGATAGCCCTTCAGTCAGGCAGCCAATCAGCAAAACAGCGATCGTTGCTGCTCTGGTTTTATAGCCAAACGCCAACAACACCAGAGCAGCCACTAGCAGCGATTCGAGCGTATGAAAAAAGAGAGGCGGGAGAGATGCTCCAAAGTCCCTAAAAACATATTTGACCAGATAAACTTCCTTCTCTACGAAGAAACCTGGCATACCACTAAGGAAGTCTGACGAGTGAGTACTGAGATGCCACAGATAGAAGAGCGAATACGCTATTCTCGATAGCCCAATTCTGCCCGCTGCATTCTTCTCAGGCTGGGTAAACCAAGCATCTACAGCCGTATTTACACGCTGAACGGCGTTGCGGACTGTCATCTTTCCCTCATTCATTAGCTTGTGCCGTATCTTCTGCCAAAAAGCTGCCTATCATCACTTCAGCAGCAGGAAACTGTCGCTGAATAGGCGGAACCTCTAAAGGTTCAACCGGATAGGATAGCGTCCAAGCTTGAATCGTTTCGATCTGGGCGTCGATTTGCTTAGAGACAGCCCCTGTGAGGTACGCTCTGCTAGCATCTCTCACATCGATGTCGTCATCAGTAAATGCTTGCTCAACAATGTCATAAGAAAGGCTGTCGTAGGGTACAGACAAAAGCTGCTCGGGTTTAACGATGTGGAGATCGCCGTCTACAGTGTAGGCTCTTAGCTCCAAAGCAGATGCAGTAGGCTCGGGCGGACGAAAGCGCGCCGTATAGCCGCTGTAGAGAATCCAAGAAATAATTGGCCAGGTCGTTTCTCGCCTAGCTACGACGCTAATTCCAAGCAGGAAAAACGCTAGGGAAACCTTGATTAAAAGTAAGTGTCTTGCCGCGCTAGAACGTTTGATCTGCTTTGACTTCAGCACAGTATCAACTTTTGTAGGAAATCATAGACAGTGAACAGAAAGCCTGGTTTCACAATCTGGTCTTACAATTCTGAGCAGTATCGTAGCGCAAGAACGAAGTCAGCGAGGCAAGATCACCCTGAAGGTATCTGAATCTAAGAGTCTTTTGGCGGTTCGCCAGTAACAGCAGATTCTAAGTAAATAGTGGCAGGGGGTACATAGCTCCCATCGATTTTGACGCGGAAGTCGTAGTGTGCGCCAGTGCCCAGACCGCTATTGCCCGAATAGGCAACCACTTCTCCGGCTTTGGCTTTGCCTTGCCGACAGCCATTCTCTGACATGTGCAAAGATTGAAACGTATAGCCAGGATAGGATTGTGCGGTTTGATCGACGACCCAGCCACCGCCGTCTACATCCCACCAGCATTTGACGGTGACAGTGTCTCCAGGTTCACCGACGGCGTGGATTGGCGTGCCCACATTCATTGCTAGATCGACCCCGTTATGAGGCACGTTCAGTTCTCCAGTGACCGGGTGAATGGGGCGAATGCCATATTCGTCGCTAACGGTGTAGCCAGCAATAATATCACCTGTTGCTGGAGTAGTAGTGCTTTCTAGATAAGCCTGTTCGCGATCGCCAAAAATATCAGAGGTCATAGTGATGATGCGATCGGCAATGTAGAGTAGTGATCCAATGATGATAGCCGCGCAAGTACCTGTAACCAGCAGCTTGATCAGCGCCAAGCGTAGAAGCTGCTCTTTTGTTTGCCTAGCTTCTACGGTGGTTCCGTTCTCTATCTCTTTGGCACCATTTTCAGATGAAATGGGTAAAACGTGATGATGTCCGTGCTGTGGCGTTGGCTGTACTGGCTGAGAAACTGAATCAACTGGTCGCTTCGTCGCAAAATCAGAGACTGGATCTAGCTCAATGGCATCGCTGGTAATGATAGCTAGCTCACCTCGGCCCAGTTTTTCTAGCATGTCTGAAATGCTGCTGCAGCCAGCCGCGATCGCCGCCGCCTGTGCCCCCTGCCAGCCAGGTGCCGTAACGGTTACTCGGCAAGGCTTTTTAGGTTCGGTCGGTAAGCTTTCATGAAAAGACGATGGGGTAGTCACTGAAAGCAAATTCACTAAAGCGAGCGACTGGCTTTACTAGCAGGGGTTGTCAGTCGCTGGCAAAGACGGAAACATAATAGCTCAAACCTTACAAAAAAGTAGATCTTATAAAGTAGCCAGAGACGTTCAAGTCTTACACAAGCCTTACTTACACGAGCCTTATCAAGGAGCCCTATGAAACAGCATCCTATAGAACCGCGAGCAGATGAGTGGTCTAACAAACTCGTGCCCCTGACTAAAGAGGAAGAGGAAGAACGCCGCCATTGGGACTACCACTATGACGAGATTGGCATGGCCCCCGGCACGCTGGTGATCGATGAAGATGCTGCGCCCACCGAGCTGATGCTGATTGACTACAGCGCCAAGTCTGCGACTCGAAGAAGGCTGCGATCGCCTGAAGAAGCCGCTATTCACTTAGACTCTGAATCAGTCTCATGGATAGATTTACAGGGGCTGGGCAACGAGGATGTACTCAATCGACTAGGCAAAGTTTTTCACCTGCATCCGCTGGTATTAGAAGACGTGGTCAACGTTCCTCAGCGGCCTAAGATCGAATATTACGGCGATCAGCTATTGATCATTACGCGAATGGTTATGCCCGATCTAGAGGCAAAAGAAGGCGAGAACCGCTTTACCAGCGAGCAGCTTAGCTTTGTGCTAGGTCAAAACTATTTACTCACCGTGCAAGAAGAACCAGAGCAAGATTGCCTAGACGCAGTGCGTAAACGAATTCGGACCGGACAAGGGCTGATTCGCTCAGAAGGCGCGGACTATCTAGCTTATGCATTGCTAGATGCGGTGATCGACGCCTACTTTCCCGTGCTAGAAGACTACGGTGAATACATCGAGCTGCTAGAAGACGAAGTTATTTTTAATCCAAGTGAACAGACGGTGCAAAAAATATACCGGGCCAGACGAGAGCTGATGAGCCTACGCCGTTCGATATGGCCGCAGCGGAACGCGCTGAGCCGACTGGTGCGCGATAGCAATACGCTGATTCGCCCAGAAGTGCGAGTGTATCTACAAGACTGCTATGACCATGTTGTACAGGTGCTAGATATTGTTGAAACCTATCGAGAGCTGACGGCAAACTTGATGGATGTCTATCTGTCCTCGGTGAGCAATCGGATGAATGAAGTGATGAAAACGCTAACGGTGATCTCGTCTATCTTTATTCCGCTGACGTTTATTGTCGGGGTCTATGGTATGAACTTTAATCCAGCCGCCTCTCCGTGGAATATGCCAGAGCTGGACTTTTATTGGGGCTATCCGCTGTGCTGGGGCATGATGATTGCGATCGCGCTTAGTTTGTCTTATTACTTTTGGCGCAAAGGCTGGTTTGACAACACGGCAGGTACCCAATTACCCAAAGGATAACTTGCCCTAGAAACCTGCCTGCTTTGCCGCCGCCTGCTAAGATGCCTGTGTTTGAACGTCTTTAACTGCGCTAACTGACTGTAAACTCGACCGTGAAAGGTATGCTCACTATGGATCTAAAGGCCCTGATCACAGATATTCCAGACTTTCCGAAGCCGGGTATTACCTTTCGAGACATTACGACCTTATTGCAAGATCCAGCGGGCCTAGACCATGCGGTTTCAGAGCTTTGTGCCGGGGCTGACACCGTTTCGCCTGAGATTATCGCCGGCATTGAATCGCGCGGCTTTATCTTTGGCATGCCAGTAGCCCATCAGATGTCCCAGGGATTTGTCCCTATTCGCAAGGCTGGAAAATTACCCAGGGCCGTTCACGCTGTGGCTTACGCCTTAGAATACGGAGAAGATCGCTTAGAGATCCATCAAGACGCTTTTGCTGCTGGCACTAAGGTGCTGATTGTCGATGATTTGCTAGCAACAGGCGGAACCGCCGCTGCCGCCGCAGAACTGGTCGAAAAAGCGGGCGGAACGGTGGCTGGCTTTAGCTTTGTGATTGAGCTAGAAGGATTAGCAGGCCGAGACAAATTGCCTGTTGGCGTGCCAGTCATGAGTTTGCT
>NZ_JADEXO010000195.1 GCF_015207105.1 cf. Phormidesmis sp. LEGE 11477 | reverse complement strand
GAAGTAGGGTCAAAGGCAGGGCGGCCAGAATATCTGTGTGCGAGAGCGCTATTCGAGGCAGCTCGAAATCGTTTGTAAGAAAATGAGTTTAACAGCGGGTCGGTGCTGCCTTTGATGTGGGCTGCGATTAGTTTTGCTGTGATCGGTGCTAGCAAGATGCCGTTGCGGTAGTGACCTGTTGCTAGGGTCATGTTTTCGCAGGGGCTAGCGCCTAAGATCGGCAGCTGATCAGGGGTATCTGGACGAAAGCCCCACCAGCACTCTTCTATAGAAAAATTCGCTAGGGTGGGATAGAGCTCGATGGCGGCATTAAGTAGCTGAGCGATGCCAGCCGGCGTATTATGCGGCGCAAATCCAACTTTTTCTACAGTCGCGCCTAGAATAATGCGTCCATCTCGCCTGGGCACGATGTACACTTTCTCGCCGTAGAGCACGCGGTGCAGTGGCTGAGTCTGGCCATACCCGAGGGGAACTCGCAGACCCACCATTTGCCCTTTTGTCGGCGTTACCGGGATTGGCAATAGCTCTCTAGACCAAGCACCCGTTGCTAGCACATAGTGATCCGCTTGCTGTTGGCCGACTGAGGTTCGAAGGCTGATCACTTGGCCCTGGCACTGAACGAAGCCTTCGACGGCGACGCCCTCTCGAATCTCTATGCCAGCGTCTTGAGCCGCAGCGCGTAGTGTCTGCATCAGTGCGCGGTTGTCTACCTGAGCATCTTCTGGATAGAAATAACCGCCGACTACGTTTTGCCCTAGTCCAGACTGATAGCTATGGATTGCATCCGCACTGATTGGAAAAGCTATCTCATGGTTTGGTTTGGGCTCTTCTACTTCTACTTCTGGATCTGCTGGGCTTGGGCCTGGGCCTATACGAGGTGAGAGAATGCCGCAAGGCCAGTAGCCACTACTTTTTCCAGTGAGATTTTCTAGCTTGCTAGTCCAAGTGGGATAGAGTTCTAGGCTGCGCTGACACAGCTCGAACATAGGGCCAGAGGGAAGCCGTTCAGCGTTAGGGGCAAGCATGCCAGCAGCGGCATGTCCAGCGGCAGCAGTGAAATCTTTGCTGAGGACGGTAACTTTGGTGCCTTGCTGGTTGAGCTCTAGGGCGATCGCAAGCCCTATGCTCCCTCCTCCAATAACAATTACCTCTGCCTGCTGCATAGTCGAGAATCTAGTCACCACAGAAGTCTAGTCGCCACAACAGTATAGTTACCACAGAGCCGGAACAGATTCAGAGGCTGGTGCGGTAGAGCCGGGAGCTGCAGAACTACTGCTGTCGAGTGGATCTAGCGGGTCAGTTTGAGTGTTGTTTTGCGTGGCTAAACTGCTATTAGTACCGCTCCCATCAGGACTGAGCGGAGTCGCTTCAACTTGGCTATCGGCAACGATCTGATCGAGCGCTGCTCCCTGCTGACGCTGAATATATGTACCTGCTGTTTCTAGAGGAGTTGGATCAAAAACTTCTTCTGAGAGTCCATTGTTGGACTGTCGTCTTGTCCCATCGTTGGCCTGAGATATTCGTGTCCGATTGTCAGTTTGGCTTCTAGTAGCGCGAGTATCTTCAATAAAGCCATCATCAGCATTCCTCGGCTCTCTGCTGTTGTCGCCGCCGATTTCAACCAGTTCACCACCATCGGCAAAAGAGTCATCGCCAGGCGAATCCCTCAACCAGTTAAAGGCACGGTTGATCCCAAAGATCGCCACTAAAAAAATGCCTAAGACAGTAGCCCCAAGCGAGTATCGATTAGTCATTAGCTCTGCCCTTGTATCTTCACCGTTGCTACTGCCTGCTCCACCGCCTACTCACTGCCTGCTCTGGAGGAAACCGCCATTTGTTATTAGCTGTCTTTAGTAGATAGCGTGAGTCAATACAGGCCAGTGTACACATACTAAGCGATCTAATCTGTAATTCACGGGTACGAAGTAGGTCTAAAAAGGGCAAAAAAGCGGCCTCAATCACTGCTTTGCGGGGTCCAAGCAGTTGCGGATTCGTGACCCCAAAACCCTTCAAACTTAGTCACTTTGATATCGCCTAAAACCTGAGTTTGACAGGCTAGCCTCAGTGACTTTTGAGGATCGTGAGGGGGAAGCGTGCGCCTGGCAACGTCGCGCCAGTTCGCTTTGGAAACGTTTCCTTCTATCGCTACCGCACAGGTACCACACGTGCCGATGCCCATACAGTTGACATAGTTTGCCCTAGGACTATACAAATCGATGCCGTGCTCTAGAAGGGCCCGGCGGAGGTTAGCGCCTGGTTTGCAGTCAAACGTTTTACCCTGTGCAGTAATTGTTGGCATATTTATTGAGAGATGAACCTATATGAGTATTTGGACTTGGCAATCTTCAAAGCAGCAACCAGAAAAATCGTTTTTGACCTGTGCGCTGTTGCCTTGCCCCCACGGCTTTTTTACCAAGCAATTTTATCCGCAAGCGCCTGTCGATCTAGCCAAGTTGATTTCATCAGATGCCAACGTTTATCAAGTCAAGCAGGTTCATAGCGCCGATGTATTGCTGCCTAGTGAGATAGAGCTAGCGATCGCAGCTGGCCTACCTCACTTGTCAGACGGCACTGTGGCTCCTTTTCCCCTAGCCGATGGCATCGTGACTGAAAAGCCAAATCAGATGGCCTGGGCCTGCTCTGCAGACTGTACGCCCGCCCTGATTGGCGATGTAAAAACAGGGCAGGTGGCCGCTGTCCATGCTGGCTGGCGAGGTACGGCTCAAAAGATTTTGCCCAATGCGATCGCCTGTCTCCAGGCGCAAGGTAGTCAGCTCCAGCATCTGCGCGTTGCCCTAGGGCCAGCCATTGACGGCAGCGTGTATCAAGTCGGGCGCAATGTCGCGATTGAAGTCGGCAAAAGCGTAGCCCCAAACCTCAGCGATCAGGCCCTGATTGAACACCTAATGGCGATAGACCAGCCGCCCCTCCTCGATGATCAAGGAGAAGGCAAGCTTCGATTAGACGTTCGCCGTATCAACCAAATGCAGCTAGTCGAGATAGGAATTGAGCCAGAATGGATTGCGATCGCGCCTCACTGCACCTATCAAGAACCCGACCGCTTCTTCTCCTACCGCCGCACCAAGGAGAAAAAAGTTCAGTGGGCCGGTATTGTTAGCACCTAAGCTGGCGACTAGTACTCTATCAAAGCGATTTTTTTGATAGCTCACACTCTGCCTTTATGCATTGTCGTCAGCGGGCGGCGGATTGCCAAATACGGGCGTCAAAAAGGCCACAATTGCGCCAATCAAGAATCCAGAAACGTTGCGAATAACGGGCAGCAGTTCGGGTGTGCGGGTGACTACAGGGCCTAGACCAAAGGCAATGAACAAAATTCCCCAGAGCGGAGAAAACAGCAGCGCCCACTGCCAGGCAATGCCTTGCCCCTCTCGTCTAGGCTGAGCTGCAAAGCCGCAGATCACCCCACCTAAGATAGAAGTGATCAGCGTCAAGATCCACTGCTCGCGCGGCAGTCCAGGCACAACCGCGCAGCCGCCCCGGTTCAAGCAAGTCTCCAGCGCA
Source organism: cf. Phormidesmis sp. LEGE 11477 (assembly GCF_015207105.1). Classification (GTDB taxonomy): domain Bacteria; phylum Cyanobacteriota; class Cyanobacteriia; order Phormidesmidales; family Phormidesmidaceae; genus Phormidesmis. Next base: position 2,202 of record NZ_JADEXO010000195.1, on the reverse strand, counting down.
CCAATCGCGCCCAATACCGCCCCATCTTCACCGTTGTCGCGGACGTAGAACTGGTTACCAAAGCGGGTTTGCAGCTCAATCCAAAAGGTTCTAGGCAGCAGTGGATACAGTTCATCGCCCACGCTAAAGTTGAGCAGATTACCCCCTCTAGGATCGGCGACCATCATAATGCTGCGGTCGTTGAGTCCCCAGAAATCTTTGACCGCTCGCCCAGGCGTTTGATCAAACTGGGTCAATACCCGCAGCTTCCAGCCGGTTGAGGCTTCAAACTCCGGTAGCTCTGTGTTCAAATACTCTTCTTGCGCCGTATTTAAGATCCGCGCCAGATCGATGACGACAGTCGGCTCATCGGGCAAGAGTTCAGGGTTATTAACCGCAAGAGCCGGCGCAGGCGCTAGGGCAAACAGCACGATTAGGCATGCGATCGCACCGCTTATTCCCCCTTTCATCAATCCCTGGAAGTATCTGAGTTCTTTTAGTTGCCCAACTTGATATTTAACCCGCTGGGAATGTTCAACCAATCGGGTCACTTGCCAAGACAAAGCTGTGAAACAAATTCTCATTAGTTAAGGCCGCAGGCAATGACGCCTATCTTTACAGTTGTTTACCTAACTTTAAGATATCAGAATTTTGATAAGCAGTAGGCAATAGCGCCGAGGAAATTCTAGGCTTGAGCGAGTAAGGACATCGACGAGTGAGGAATTGAGGCGGATAGGCGCGGTCGTAAAGTCTTATTCTTCTCTCGTGTTTAGATAGGTAGTGGTCAGGTGTTAGTGGGATTTTCGATAGGTTGGTCAGTGGGTGTCCCAGTAGTTTTATGAGAAAAGTTGGGTAAGTTCACAAATTCTTCGGGAGACACGGGTGGTGAAATGGGGGTACTCGGCGGCGACATCGGCACATCAGAAGGACTAGTGGGTGAGTAACTAGTAGGTGGGCGACTAGCGAGCGGGCGACGAGTGGGCGGACGGCGACGGCGACGGGGCTTGCTCTGGGTCAAAACCTGGAGTGCAGCGCTCGCACCAGCAAAGAGGCTACGGGTTGTGACTTGCGCCTTTCTAGCTTGAACCTTTGCTTCTACAACGCTGCGATCGACTTGCTCGATGACATTACGGGCACTTTGCACGCTGCCGCTGACTTCGTCAGTTAGACCGGAGAGTTCTTTCCCCGTGAGGCGTAAATCAGTCAGGGTCGCTGGCAGCTCTCGGTTTAGTGTATCCAGCAGCTTTTCTGCACTTCTAGCGGCTCTTGCTAGCTCTTGAAGCGCCAAAATAGCGACCGTAAGCAGTGCTATCAAACTAATAGCAACTAGCAAAATCGAAATACCAAGCCATAGAAAGGGGTTGTTCACTATTCTTCGAGCGCCCTAGATTGAGGAGAAGACTGTCTGGGCACCTGACTGGGTGAATCCTGGCTGGCTGGATCTAGCTGGTTAGTTAGCTCATGAGTTGTTCCATTGGTGGATTGGCTGCTAGCTTCACTATCGACGCCAGGATTGTTACGCAGGTCGATCACGCTGTCGGTAACGCTACTAGACTGGCGCTCCCACTCCTGGCGACCTGCTGCTTGCCCCGCAGTAATTGCTTCACGCAGCCGCTCTAAGGTTTGTTCCCAGTTGTTCAAACTGTGGTCAGATAGGCGATCGGCCTGAAACTGAATGCTGGTGGCTAGATCTTCTGCTAACTCAGGGAGGGCATCAGCAGATTTTTTGAGGATGCGTCGGGTGTCTTTGCCGGTGCGCGGCGCGGCCAGAATGCCAGCGATCGCCCCAACGGCTGCGCCAATGATCATGCCACTGAGTAATCCATCTGATTTCTCGCCTGCCATCACTATTTTCCTCTGACTGCTTTAGATCTGGGCCTGGGTTGATTTTGACTATCCCTATTCCTATTTTCAAGCGTACTTCGAAACTTGGCGCTACAGCCTCCCAAGTTAGCTTTGCCTATAGATTCTATCCAGACTCCGCTAGGACTCCGTCTATAGCGAAGCTTAGGGGGTGGTGTAAACGGGTGAGCTTTGCGAACAGTCTTGCGTATGATGTTGCTCAATCATGGCAGCTTTTGATACAATAGTACTGTTGAGGTAACCAGTCATGTGGGCCAAAGCACTGAACCTTGAAAACGAAGTATTGGGTTCCCAAGCTAAATCGTGCTTGGGGTAAAACTTTGTGCGATATAGGTTGAACATATCAGTTTTGTACTTGTT
>NZ_JADEXO010000055.1 GCF_015207105.1 cf. Phormidesmis sp. LEGE 11477 | reverse complement strand
GGGCTGGTCTTGCAATAGCTTCTTGAATCCTTGCGGGCTCAGCCTCAACAAAGTGGTCTCTTCAATCGCCTTGACCGTCACAGTACGTGGAATTCCAAGCATCAGCGAAAACTCACCGACGAACTGCCCAGCTGTTATCGTCGTTGTTTGCTGCGTTTTCGGAAAGGTATAGCTCACCGAACCCGAAAGAATAATGTAAAAAGCATCTCCTGGGTCACCCTCCCGGTAGATAATCTCGGCGGGCTCTAGGCGGATGCGGCGGCCTATTTCGACTAGCTTACGCAGCTCGATGTCAGTGCAGTTGCGAAAATAAGGCACCTGTCTGAGCAAATCTTTGATAGCAACTGGCTTGGCAAAGGCATCCAAATTACTTTCACGCGGCTGTTGTAGCTCAGCATGCTGCGGATAGTCACTCGGGTCAGAGTTAATCACTACATTAGGATTGCGATTCCAAACGTCAATTCGCGGCGAAGCAAAACGAATGCCGTTCTGCTCAAAGTTCTGCCTGATGATAAAGTTCAGCGAGCTTTCTACCTTAAATTTTTGATCGATCTGATCGGTCCAGACCCAGAGCTTGAAATCTAGCGAATTTGGGCCAATGCTGGTGAAATACACCTCTGGTGTTCGCTCTGTTGAAACGGTTTCTTCTAGATACGCCGAATCCATCAGCACCTCAATTACCAATAGCGGATCGCTCTCGTGAGCCACGCTGACAGGGATAGAAACCCAGCCCTTTGTATTAAAGTAGGTCCAGTTGATGATCCGATTACTAACCAGATCGCTGTTAGGAACGACGATATACCTATCGGTAATGGTGCGGATAATCGTAGAGCGTAGCGAGATCTCTGTGATGTGACCGAGCAGATCGTCAATTTCAATAAAGTCTCCCACTTTTAGCTTTTGTTCAACTAGCAGAGTCAGTCCACTAATAAAGTTCTTGGTAATTTCTTGCAGGCCAAAGCCAATACCGATACCGAGGCTACCAGCCACAACAGCCAGTGAAGCGATGTTGATACCAGTGGTTTGCAGCAGGGCCAGACACAGGATCAACCCGGCGGTATAAGAGGCGATCGCCGCGACCGATTCTCGCGTGCCCTGTCTAAGCCCTAGGTGCTTTAGCAATCGCCGAGAGAGAAATCGCCTTAGGCCCCACCCCGCTAGAAACGTGATCAAAACAATCAACAGAAACTGAGCAACGGCACTCAGCGAAAGGGCAGAGTTCCCTAGCTGAAAGAAGGGCGAATTTAGTACCGACTGCATCTGCTCGAAAAAAATAAACACTCGCTAGTATAGGTCACCCCAGAGAAATATAGCGTGGTATATAGAATCTTTGGAGTAGCTGCGTAATCAGGAGGATAGTGGTAGAGTCCTTATCTTTTCATTTACTTTTTGCAACAGAGCTTTGCAACAGATCCCGACAGTAAGCAGAGCTTATGAAAGCCTCACTCCTATGTTAGATCTGTCTGCGCCTTTCTTACTAGATGCCCATCTTTAAAGAACATAGTGGTGAACGAGTCATCTGAATTTTTCCATTTGAACACTGTGACTGAATCAGACTGTGAAATTTCCTTGCCACTACCGAGAATCAACTCTACCTGTTCTAAAGACATCTCTAGTTTGACCCGCTCGTATTGAAGCAACGTAATTAGATCTCGGTCTCGATAGATCAAAACCTTCTCTATTCCATAACCGATGCCAGTGCCTAGCACCACACCTATAGAGAATATGGTAGTTATGTAGTTGCGAAGCTTTGGAACAATCAGCAACGTTTTCATCGATAGATTCTTTGAGTCGGTCGGTTCAGGGTCGTTGGCAGAGCAAAATAATTTAATCATAGCTTTGATAGATGTCGTTTTTACTGAATCAACTGAAAAGTCTTCGATCCGGCACGAACAGAAACTGTGCCAATCGATGCGCTTCACAAAAAATAGTTAGTCCAATCATCGCCGACTAACCATAGGAAGCAAGCTGCTGTACCTGCAAAACAACAAGCGCCACGTTGTTACGAATCCCCACCATGTAAACCCGCTGACCTGCTGATAGAGCAGGTTGTTTAGCGCCATAGAGTTCAGCCTGGTAGAAAATTCCTTGACACTTGATCGTGCCGCGAGAACGAGTATGCACAGGATCTTCAACGACGGCTTCACGCGCTTCTGAAAAAAGGTGAGTCTTTGTTTTAAACAGCATAATTATGTCCTCTACGAACTAAAAGATGATCGCTGCGTTAGTGCAGCTTCAAACGATTTCTTCTTTAAAGACAAAAAACGGCCAATGGTTAGGAGATTTAGTCCTCTACCACCGACCGCAGAAATCACATCTGTCTTGTCTGGCTATCTAATTTGTGGATATAGCAGTATTCGTAACAACTTGAGTGTCGAGCGCTTCTAATGAGTCCTATCTTCGACAATGCAAAGCGTTGCTATGAGATACTTATGAAGTATGTCCATACTTTGACATCTGGTTTTGAAGGTAGTCTCTAGTCAGACGTTTTAGCGCTCTAACCTCAGACTCATCTAATTCCCCTAGCTCTGAAATACCTGATTCCCACTTAACACGTATTTTTCTTCCGTGCTTTAAAGCATCTGTTTGAACGTGTAGTTTGGCGTAGCCCGATCTTCTTTCTATACTAAACAAGAAGTGGATAAGCGCTTCAGAAAAAACAGAAGGAAGCTGATGTCCACTAAAGCCCGAAAGCTCTAATGGATTGAACTCATGGGGACACAAATATAGCCTGAATGCACTCTCAGGAGTATATATAGATTGATAAAACTGATCAAAGTGTGATTCTTCCATCGAAGTAGACCCAAGCAAGACACAAACGTATTGTCAATGACGCCGTTAGCTATCTAACAATATGAGCTATTGTAATGCCTCTGTAAAGTTATCGCAAGCCCTCTTTATTTTTTGGCGATACTCATAGGCTTAGATAGGTTCAGATGTGTCCGCCCATTGATGGGCAATAGAGCCTGTTCGCTGAACCGACTGACAGCAATCGATCGTCAGCAAGTGATTGACGAGCTGCTCGTAGTTTTAGAATCGCTGCTTCTACTAAGCCTATTTAAAACGCTATACCTGTGCAGGATTTGCACATTTGATTCGCATTTCGCTCCTTACTTTTCTCGGTAACTGGGATTAATAAGAAACGCATCTATTACCACCTGTTGTCTGACGGGTAAAATGGTCGCAACGTATGAACATCTTTGCTCTTAAAGTCATTTATACTTGATTCTACTGAGAATTTTAACTTATCGAAAAAGCTCATCAATCCGTTTTTTTGCTAGTATGCTTTGTAAGTAGGCTAGAACTAACTCTATGCAAAACCGCTATGCAAAAAGAGGCAAAGCCATGTTGACAGAAAGTTTTCTCCGGCAAGCTGCCCGCGACCATAGCCTTACCTGTAAGCAGGAAGATGTCTTTCTGCGAAAGATCTTTCAAAATCAACCTTATGACGTTATCACTGACCAGCTAGAGATCTCAAAAGCTGCCTGTTTAAAGCGCATGGGTGAGGTGTACGATAAGTTTGAGATTAGAGGCAGCGGTAGAGGAAAAGAACAGAAATTAAGAAAAAAGCTACTGGCACAGACTGCTCAATTTCAAGATACGAAGACTAGAATTCAGCAGCCAAGAAGCTCCGGCGATCCTAGCAGCGCAGGTATGCGAATATTGCCATCTGCCGATTGGAATTTGGATAAATCGCTCGCATCACCGCCTAGATACGATGCTTGGATTCAGACGTTGCGCGACTGGTTTGTCTGCTTAGGATATCAGTTTGATAGTTCACCTGAGCCCCAAGATCAAGATACTCGCCTGGCCCTAACAACTGAGTCGGCTGCTCATGTGGAATGGGTTGTACAGGTGCGAGCGCGTCGCGGCTGGGACAAGATTGTGATTCATGCGGTGCGCGGTGAAGCTCAGCTATCCCACGTTAGGACGCTACATGAGGCTACGCATCGTCATGCGGCAGTAGAAGGCTGGCTGGTTGCACATCGTCGGACCAGCTCTTCGGCGCGGGCAGAAGTAAACTTGCCCAATAGTCAGCTATTTTGTTACACCTTTGATGAACTTATTGATGAAGAAATTGACTTTGACAGCTACTTCGAGTGGTTAGAGGAGACTGTTGAAAGCAAAGAGATAACCGACAATTATATTCCGCTGGCCTGTCGAAAAGCTGAGTTCGTGCCTAGTTCTTCAGAGGTGATTGCCTATAGTCACTACGGTCAGTCAGAAGGATGGATAGACAGCTATATTGACCGCTGGCTAGACGATCCGGTGAAAGAACATATCTCTGTGCTGGGTGAGTTTGGCACAGGTAAGACTTGGTTTACACTGCACTATGCCTGGCAAACCCTAGAAAAATACAAGCAAGCTAAGGAAAAAGGAGTAGAGCGGCCACGATTGCCTTTGATTATCTCACTGCGTGACTGCGGTAAGTCGGCGTCATTAGAGTCGTTGATTCTGGATTATTTCTTTCGCAAATACCAGATCTCGATACCTAGCTATCAGGCATTTGAGCAGCTAAATCGCATGGGTAAACTGCTGCTGATCTTTGATGGCTTCGACGAAATGGCTTCAAAGGTTGATAGGCAAAGTATGATCAACAACTTTTGGCAGTTGGCTAGAGTTGTCGTTCCTGGTTCCAAGGTGATTTTGACCTGTCGGACTGAGCACTTCCCAGATGCTAAACAGGGGCGTAGCTTACTTAGCGCTGAGCTGAAGGCTTCTACGGACGCGCTAAAGGCAGAATCTCCCCAGTTTGAAGTTTTAGAGCTAGAACCCCTTAGCGATGAGCAAATTCAACGAGTAATTACTTCCTTAGAAAGTCCGGCGATTACGCATCAATTTGCTAGCCAACTCGATCTATTAGAAATTGCCCGTCGTCCATTGATGCTGGCGCTTATCCTACAGGCACTGCCAGCAATCTCGTCTGGTCAGCCAGCGGATTTGGCTCGAATCTATCTATACACTGTTCGATCTAAGATGGAGAAAGATATCTCTGCTGAGCGAACGTTTACCTCGCTAGCTGACAAGCTCTATTTCTTGTGTGAACTGTCTTGGGAGATGCTCTCTACTGAACAGATGAGCCTAAGCTACAAGCGGTTTCCCGCTAGGGTTCGTCAGTTTTTTGGAGAGGCGGTAGAAGCTGATACAGATCTAGATCACTGGCACTATGACATGATGGGCCAGACTATGCTAATTCGCAACGAGCGCGGTGAATATTCTCCTGCCCATCGCTCTTTTTTAGAGTTTTTTGCTGCCTTTAAACTAGTTGCTGAGCTAGGGTGTTTAGCGCCTGATTTTGTAGCGATCGCGCAAAACCAGTCTCACATAGATGACGCTAAGACGGCAAAAGGCTATCTATGGTCCGAGTATTTCAAACGGGAGGTCAATCGCTTGGGGCAAGTAGTGGCGATCGCGCCTCTAGAGACGTTCGTTCAAGAAGAGCGATCGCACCTTAGCGAAACCTTAGGACATTCGGTTCTGTCGAAAGCGCTACTAGAGTTTATGCTGCCGATGATGAATATTGTGGAATCTAGAAGAGACGTTAGCCAACGTTTATCAAATGCGCTTTTTGCTATGGATAGGCAGGCAGATGCTGACGCTGGCTATCTGACTGGAAACTTGATTACGCTATTACTCAAGGTCTCTTCTGCTGCGCTTCAGGGCAAAGACCTTAGCGATCGCATCGTTCGCGGTGCTGATTTTACCGCAGCAAATTTGCGAAATGTCAGCTTCACTCATTCTCAGATGCAAGATTGCATATTCCCTCAAAAATGGAGCGGCGATCTTTCCGTTTCATATAGTTCAGATGGATGCTGGCTAGCAGTGGTTGATTCCACAGGCGAAATCTCTTTGCGGGATGCTACAAGCTATGAACCCGTGTGGCAGAAAAAAGGACATACAGACTGGATTAGAACACTTGCATTCGATGCTAAATGTCAAACGCTAGCAACCGGTAGTCACGATCAGACTATCAAGCTCTGGGATGTGAAAACCGGTGAGCTGATCAAGACTATCAACACTGAACACCGAGTCTATACACTGATGTTTAGCGCCGATTACGATAGTTTAGCCAGCGCGGGCGATAGCCAAACTATCAAGATTTGGGATGTTCGTACCGGTAAGTGTCAGCAAACCCTAGAAGGACACCAGTCGTGGATTGGCGCAGTTGCCTTCGGTCGTAACGCCACGCATGAAGTCCTTGCTAGCGGCAGCAACGATGGAGAGATCAGAATTTGGCACGTTAGCAGCGGTCAATGTCTGAAGCGTTTAGAAGCTAGTGGAGATAGCATTCAGACGCTTGCTTTTGATGCCGCTAGTCGAAAGCTGGCCAGTGGAGATACAGGCAATGCTATCAGGGTTTGGAACTTAGGCACTGGCGAACGGATACAGCTGTTTGAAGGTCACAGTGATTGGGTGCGAACCGTTCACTTCAGCCCAGGTGGGCGACTGCTTGCTAGCGGCAGCAATGACAAGACAATCAAGCTTTGGAATACTGAAACGGGCCAGTGTGTCAGGACTATTGAGGCTCATGAAACGCGCGTGTGGTCGGTGGCATTTACGCCAGATCAAACAACGGTAGCAAGCGGTAGCGATGATAGAACTATCAAACTGTGGGACGTCCGAACCGGGCAGTGTATGAAAACGCTGTGGGGGAACAGCCGAGGGCTTTGGTCTATTGCATTTAGCGCCGATGGAACAAAGGTGTATTGCGGTAGCGACGATCGCCGCGTTCAGATGTGGGAGGTCGCCTCTGGAGAAAATCTGAAGGCTTTGCAAGGGCATCAGGGCCGAGTTAGAACAATTGCGCTCTCCGAAGAGGCGCAGCTAATCGCCAGTGCTAGCGATGATAAGACAGTCAGACTTTGGGATATGCAGACAGGAGAATGCCTACAAACAATGAAAAAGCATTATGACTGGGTTTGGTCTGTAGATTTTAGCCCGGACGGTCAGATGCTAGCGAGCGGGAGTTTAGATAATTCCGTTATTCTGTGGGATACCCAGACAAGACAGTATCTAAGAACACTAGAAGGTCATACTAAATTTGTGTGGTCTGTTGCATGGCGTCCTGTCAACACTACCTCGACAAATTCTGTATTAGCTAGCGGCAGCGCTGACCAAACTGTTCGACTATGGGATGCTGCTACGGGGGCTTGTTTGCATGTATTAAAAGGGCACGGCTATCAAGTTGCCTCGCTCGCCTTTTCTCCTGACGGTAGCCGTTTAGCCAGCGTCAGCGACGGCGGCGAAATCAAAGTTTGGCTAGTAGATACTGGAGAATGCATCCTTACCCAAAACGATGAAAGCCAGCTAAGAACGATCGCCTGGAGCCCAGATGCACAATATTTAGCCAGCAGTGGGCTAGATAAAGTGGTAAGGCTTTGGCAGGCAGATACAGGAGATCTGATTAGAGAGATAGCAATTCATCACGAACCTGTATTTTCTTTATCTTTTAGTCCAGATGGGAAGGCTTTGGCAAGCGGTGGGGAAGCTGGTGTACTTTTCCTTTCTGAGGTGAGTACGGGACAGCTATTAAGACAGCTCAAAGTAGATAGTGCCTATAAAGGAATGGATATAACAGGTGTTACCGGACTTGACCCAGTACAGCGCTCTACCTTGATCTCATTAGGCGCAGAGGATAGGGGTACAGCTGTATCTTAAGTCCCTTGCAAGATCAGCTCATGCTTCGCGATATAGTGATATGCACTCTAACCCTACCTTGTATGAATGTCGATAGTTGATATGCTGAGCGTCTTTTGAACTTCTTGTCTACCTTTTCCAAACACTGTCTCTTTCCCAACTCTAGATGTGATCGATACCACACTTTTCGTAAACCAGTCTAACTGTGACCAAACGGTCTACCTGCCTGTCAGTTCGCCTCAACGCTGCGATCAACGGGCTGGACAGCAGCTACAAAACTATCCAGAATTCTCTTGGGAACTAGTGGTTGATGCCAGCGAAGGTCTTCCTTTGCTAGTCGAAGTACCCACTATTTCTAGGCCATCTGTAGCCACTAGGTCATGTCAGCCAGAACCGTTTCCCTATGGCGATAGACCTGCTTTGCTAGCGAAGATCAGAAAAACGACTCAGCCCAAGGTCATTAGAGACGCTTACGCTCTGTCGGCGCTGCGGTTTAAGTTGAACCCCTTTCAAGCTGAAGATAGCCGTGAAGATAACAAGGTAAAGGGTATCCCAACTGTTTTGCAGGCGCTCTACTGGCAGAAAAAGCTACAGGGAAAACTGCTTGAGCATGACGCTGATAGTACCCAGTGGCTGGAAATGCCTTCCTTGCAATCACTAGAAGCCGCTGTGAACGAGCGACAAGAGAAGATGCGATCGCTCTACACTCGCGAACTAGTTCCCCTAATGAATGCCAATCCACTAGATCCCACCCTGCACTGCCATGGGCTCTCTAGTCAGCTAGTCCACGATCTAAAACGGTACGTCCAGCTACAAAACTCTCCCAATCTTTTCTTTGATCTAATGCAGTGGCTAGAAAGAGACATCGCCGTCAGACGCTGGCGCTCTGCTCGCCTGGGTCAGCCACTGTCGTCTGAAGACGCCTTGACTTTTGTGATGAATAGCTGGATCGACCCAGGCGGACAGCGAAGGAAAAAAGCTATTACCTGCCCAACCCGAGTACCCCTTGGGTATATGCAATCTATTAGACGAAAAAATCAGCCGTTCATTACTCAAGAATTTGCAGACCACGCCCACGGTGCGTTCAACCACTGGTTACAAGAGCATATTTGGCAGCGTTTTTACTCCCTTTACTCAGAACAATGTCAGCTTTCTCCTGCTCAATTTTTTAAGCAGATAGGTCGCAGCCATTTTGCCTTCGCAGATGCCATTTATGAATTGCATATGGCAAATGTAGCAAACCCTGCTAACACCAATTTCTGGACCGTACTGCAGTTCTATTTACCCTTGATGGCACCATGGTCTTGACCGTAATTGCTAAACACTAGAAGAGATCAGGTCTCTGTTTTTAGCTGGCTTCTTGCAACAGAGCAGTTTTTCTAAAGGTACCCGAGCGGGTGATGAAGGAAAAGCATTTCATCGGATATGAATAGGTCATATCGATCGGCCAGCAGAGAGTAGCTCTCTTCTTTGGCTAATCGCTTCAGCCTGTTTGCTGCTGTAGATATAGCGTGTACCTGATGCATTAGGTACACGCGAGCCACTTGGCCTGTTATACCGCAAGGCTTTTAACCTGTAGTTATGTACTTCAGCCAAGTGAGAAACGCTATAGTTTTGTCCTAGTGACAGTAAAAACTTTGACTCGCTAAAGAAATGCTGAACTGATGAAACACTTTTCTGAAAAAAAGTCCTGTTGCTGTGAATCTATCGCGTAGAAGGTTATTACGACTTTCGCGGGTAGAACATAGCTATTAGTTATCTTCTTGCAATACTATCTGCGACTGCATGCGACACCAAACAGTAGCCTCAAGAGTATTTTCAGAAATACTCACAGCCTTTCTTGTGTTTAATTTTTGGGGTGTATAAAGCCTCGTTTGAGCAATATTTGCTACTTAGGAGATTCCAATGGCCAACTTTAACTTGAATGGATTTGTTAACGAAGATGTGATTACTAGCGGACTAACTGCGCCGATCGCCTTAACGTTTCTGCCTGACAACCGCATGCTGCTAATAGAAAAGGGAGGACAGGTGCTGATTGTCGATCCCAACTCGGGGCAAAAGTCTCTCTATCTAGATATTTCCAACATCGTTAACTCTGGGCAAGAACGCGGCCTGCTAGAGATCGCCATTCCCCCCGATTTTGAGCTTAATTCAGCCAGCGGAAGAAATTTGATCTACCTTTTCTACACACGCTCAGGCAATACCAATCGCGCTGTGATTGCTAGCTTTGAACACGACGAGCTTTCAGGCGGACTTTCTAGTAAAGCCAGACGCAACAGCGAGACCATCCTTTGGACCGATACAGATGCCTATGTCTCCTGCTGTCACTACGGCGGCGGCTTAGATTTTGGCCCAGATGGAAAGATCTGGCTGACGAGCTCCGATAAGTTCAACACTTCTAATGGCGGTGAAGGCGGCCCCGATGACGACTGGCCACTTAACCTAGAAAACACCAGCGGTAAAATCATTCGCATCAGTCGCGATGGATCTATCCCAGATGGCACAGACGGCTGGCCTGCCAACCCCTATGTCGACGGCGTTATTGATGGCCCCTATCCTAGTCTGGCAGCAGACGGACAGCCCTATGAGCCGCATCCTTCTATCTGGGCATACGGCCTGCGTAACCCGTTCCGAGCTGCCTGGGACAAAGAGTATGGCAAGTTTTACATTGGTGAAGTGGGGGGCAATCGAAATCGATCAACCGATGATATTCATGTGGCCTCGCTCGCTCAGCCGGGTGCTTTCTATGGCTGGAACTTCTATGAAGGCGTCAACAGCGCCGTTCTCTACAGTCCGGCAAAATCACCCTTCAACCCCGTTGATTTTCCGCAGCCGGACACTGATCTAGCTGACCCTGGCAATGGTGACTATTATTCTGCGCCGATATATGACATCCCGCACTCATCTTTGACTGGTGGCTTTGTCTATCGGGGTGATATGTTCCCAGAAGAGTTCAAGGGTGTCTACTTTTATGGCAACTTTGAGGACAGCTATATCAAGTTCCTCGACTTGAACGCTACAGGCGATCGCGTCGAAGGCGAGTATGACTTCAAACCCAGCGGCGATATTTCTGGGGCTGTCCCGAATGTTGTCTTTTTAGGGGAAGGCATCGACGGGGCGCTGTACTACATCAACTATGCCGCCAACGGCGGCCAGGTGCAGCGTATTACCTTTGGTGGCCTCAGCACTCCTTCCATTCAGTCCTTTAGCATGACTGACGATCAGGGCGCTCCTGATGACCAGGCTGGCACAGCGGTACCGCTGAATGTCACCTACGCGGCAACTGTAGCCGATAGCGACACACCGCTGGGTGATTTGACTTACAGCATCAACTTTGGCGACGGTACACCCGCCGCGACTGGCTCGCCCAACCCGACTCCAGGCGAAATTTCAGTCAACCATCAGTACACAGCCGCTGGTGTTTACGATGCTACGCTTAGCGTTAGCGACGGCACCCTCTCAACGCTGGCCGAGCCCATCACCGTTACTGTCGGCAGCGTTAACAGCGCCCCTGAGTTCCAGGCCGCCAGCTCAGATATCACATTCGGTGACCCCGGTGACCAGGTGACCTTTGCCGCGACGGTTGCAGACCCAGATGACCCGGTTAACACGCTCGCCTACACACTTGATTTCGGTGATGGCACCCCGAATAGTACGGGTAGCCCCAACAACAACGGCGAGATCGAGGTTACGCATACCTATACAAGCGAGGGCACCTATAATGCTTTTTTCACTATCTCGGATGGCAAAGCCGATCCCGTATTGTCTGATACTATCGTCATTCAAATCGGTATTTCTAGTCAGCTACCGGTCACTAATGGTTTGATATTTCAGGTAGAAGCCTTTACCAAAATCGGTCTGGACGGGACGAAAGTGACCAAGTGGATCGACCAGTCTAGCTTTGCTAATAATCTGCGCTCAGCGGGCGAGCCGCAGTATATCGAAAGTGCGACGCCGTCTGGTCAACCTGCTGTAGCGCTAAATGGCAATGGCGACTATCTCTTCCGAGAACAGACACCGGCAACAGATCTACAAGGTTTCTCTAGTGGCAACGATTCACGGACAATGTTCTTTGTAGTGAATTACGAGAATGTCAAGAACCGAGAATATGCTGGCCTTGCCTATGGCAAAGCGTCTAATAATCAGGCCTTTGGTCTGACCTTGAACGGAAACAAGGATAATTTCACGGTTCAAGGCTGGGGGAAAGCAAACGATCGGGCCACTAATATTGATGGTGTGATCGATCCTGATAGCGGTCAACAGCGCGGCTTCGTTTCCCATGCTGTCGTGTTTGATGGGACGACATTCAAACACTATGTAAACGGCGTAGAGATTGATTCTGGCAATAAAACTTACAACACGGTCGTTGAAAAGCTGCTGATTGGCCAAAACCTAGATGGGGGTGAGACACCGATGAGTGTCGCTGCTGCGTTTATCTATAATCGCGCTCTAAATTCAAACGAATTCAATGCAGTCGAAAGCTATGTCCAGCAAACTTATCTATAGGGTTGGTCGCTTGAGCGAGGTACAGCCGGGCTAAAAGCCTGATGCAAAAACGCTTTAGAGGGTGTTTCACTAATGGAACACCCTCTTTGCTTGAGCGTCTGAAACCAGGCATGCGGGCTAGCTGGCGAAGAGTATATTCTCATTTGGTGTCTTCTCTTTCCCCGGTATACTGCTCTAAATGCTTCCAATGCTTCCATGAACGGATCTAGTCCACCGCCACCGCCACCGAACCCCAGAGCACGTAATTCTAAATCGTCGCCTAGTTCTAAACCGACTAGGGCAGTTAGGCGTAGACGACCCGGTCGAGCGCTGACGCCGTGGCCTCAGCTTATATTGCTGTGCTCGCTCTACATTGTCATTGGTTTAGTCCTGTCGATGCCAGAGCCACCGCCCTGGGTTTGGCTGGTAACTGCGATCGCAATTCCGCTGATGGCCTTAGGGCTAACCCCTTCCTTTGACTTTGCTAACAAAAGCCTGAAGCGAAAGCATCGGGTCGGCGTGCTCTCTTATCTAGGTGGACTGTTGCTAGTTGTGGCGCTCTCAGTGGCGGTGAACTACATCGGTAGCGATCAAAACTTAGATCAGATTGGCTTTAGCTCAGCGCTGATCGGACTAGGGCTGCTAACGCTCTTGTCGGTAGTGCTGACGGCGGCAACTGCGATCGCTACGGCCCAGGTAGGCTCGCGGCTGATGGGGAGCGCGCAATACTGGCGAAGCGTGACGATGGTCGTGGTGACTAGCCTAGTGGGTCTGTGTGTGGGTGGCTTAGCTGGGCTGTTTATCATCACGCCAGTGTAGATGCCGCTGCGAGCATAAATGCTTTGATGGATGCCGTAGTGAAAAACGTTGGAGTCAAGCAGGCTGTGATAGGGCGCTTTTATAGAGTATTTTTTGATCATGTATGCCATTGATTTTGGGACGAGTAATACGGTCATCGCTCGCTGGAACGCTGAGACTCAGTCGCCTGAAACGATTGTGCTACCAGGGCTGTCGATGCAGCAGAAAGGCAATCCGCCGCTGGTGCCTAGCCTACTGTATGTAGAGCAAGCGGCCATGGCAGTAGAGAATGTGAAGACGATGGTGGGGATGGCGGTGCGCGATCGCGGCCTAGATCTCTCTAGCGATCCTCGATTCTTTCGCAATTTCAAGCGCGGTATCGGCACGCCAGTGCAGGGATTTATCCCCGAACTAGACGGTCATATTCTCTCTTTTGAAGCGGTCGGCAACTGGTTTTTGCGAAGCGTGATTGAGGCGCTAAAGCAGCAAGATCCGGCTCTTGATTCCATCATTTTTACCGTGCCGGTAGACAGCTTTGAGTCTTATAGAAACTGGCTAGGCAGCGTGTGTCAGTCGCTAGATATTGACCAAGTCAGGCTGATTGATGAACCGACCGCAGCGGCGCTTGGCTATCAGACTAGTCCTGAGCAGAAAACGCTGCTAGTGGTTGATTTTGGTGGCGGTACACTAGATCTCTCTCTGATTCAGCCGACCTTTGCCAAAGAGAAACCCACCGGATTTTTCTTGAAATGGGGCAATCAGTCGCGATCGCCCCAGGCAGACACTCAGCCGTCGCCTAAAACGGTGCGGGTGTTAGCCAAGGCTGGAGAGAACCTAGGCGGTGCCGATATCGATCGGTGGCTAGCTGAGCACTTTGCTAGCACGCAGGCGCTACCGCTGACGCCGCTGACCCTGCGACTAGTGGAGAAGCTGAAGATCGCACTTTCTACTAGTCAAACGGCTGAGGAAGCTTATTTTGACGAAGAGACCTTAGATAGCTACGAGCTGTCGCTAACGCGCGATCGCCTAGAAGAAATCCTCACTGAAAAAGGCTTTTTTGATCGTCTAGACAGCCGCCTAGATCAGGTCTTGCAGCAGGCCCAAAGACGAAACCTCGTCGCCGACGACATTGACGCTGTGCTGCTAGTAGGCGGCAGCGCCCAGATTCCGGCAGTTCAGGCTTGGGCCGCTGGGCACTTCGGCGTAGACAAATTTGGCGTAGACAAAATTAAAGGCGATCGCCCGTTTGAAGCGGTTGCTCAGGGCGCACTAAGGCTGCAAACGGTCGAGCTAGAGGACTTTTTGCACCACAGCTATGGCATTCGCTACTGGGACCGCCGTCAGAACGCGCATGGCTGGCACCCAATTATTCAGCGCGGTCAGCCCTATCCGACCCCAGAGCCGATCGAGTTTTTTCTAGGAGCTTCTACCGAAAAGCAGCCCAGTATCGAGCTGATTTTAGGAGAGCTAGGCGAGTCGGCCCCGCTGCGGACAGAGGTTTATTTTGAAGGGAATCAGCTCGTGACTCGTCAAACTACAGCCGGGGGCGAGACGCCAGCAGTCCAGGCGCTAAACGATACCGATAGCGGTCGCAAGATTGCCCAGCTAACGCCGCCGGGGTTTCCAGGGAGCGATCGCATCCGCGTGCTATTCAACGTCGATACTGAACGGTTTTTGCGAATGACCGTAGAAGATTTGCTCACCAGCGAGACACTCCTAGACAATCAGGTCGTGGTGCAGCTCAGCTAGATATTGTCATCCGGGGGAAATTCTCTAGGCGTCTCTAACCCCCAGCGGTTGGATAGACCAGTCGGTATGTTTTTTTGTTCGATCAGTCGCAAAGTCAATCGTGCGGTGATCGCTACTTGAGTGAACGTCATTAAGCTCAAGAATATTAAGCCAGAGGCGATTATGCTGCGAGGGCGGGAGAGCCGCTTTTGATTGAGTCTGTGGAGGGCGATCGCCAACACCGTCGATAGAATGAGCTTCGAGACTAACAGCATCCCTGTGGCTATCCAGCACAGCAGGAGCAGGCTAGCAGCCCAGCAAAACGTCAGCAGCAGCCAGTACAGCCGCGCCTCATATACCTTCTTGCATACGGACGAGAGGCCAGCAAACGGCAGCGCCTGCGGATAGCTAAATGCCTTGGCCATATCAGCGGCCAGCCACGCACTGGGCAAGGCAAAGCAAAAGATAGCGATCAGCCCCTGAGACGGCAACAGTAGAGCCGCCTGCCGGTAAGGAACACTGGTAGCTAACGCGCTGATAGCCCAGTTAGCGATCGAACTGAGTAGCCAGCTAGCCAATAGGATAGAGGCATCGGCGCTAAATGTCTTGATCAGCACAGCAGCCAGATCAATTCGGGCTCGTCGCTTTTTAGGATAGGGTTGACTGGGTCTGAAAAGTTCTTCTACGACGCGAACCGCAATCGAGCGAGTAGCAGTGACACGCTGAGCCAGCGCCCGCTTAGAAGGAGCACGAGTAGAGGGAGTCATGAGTTTTGTTTGACTGGGGTAGAGGCACTTTATGCACGGGTCTCTAACAGAACTACGCAGAAGACAAAGCGTAGCGGATAGAGATTTTGACAATAATACAAAAATCAGTTGAAGCGAGTGATTTTGTGCTCAAAAGGTGAAAAGATCCGTGGAAATACAAGACTTAGTTTTCACATTTATACCGCGCTCAATGAATCTATGAATTATCTTGAGACTTAAACAGATACCATATTTGACAACAGCCGCACGCCTAGAAAAAAGTTTGAGGGAGATCCTGTTTCTGTGAGCCTAACCCATAGCCCCGCTGCCGATTTGAATGCTAACGTCGATGCCGAATCGAGCGCTAGACGCCATGCCGACCGGCAGACCGATCAGCAAACCGGCGAAGCACTTCTAGAGACGTCAGCCGCCGCGCCGCGCTGGACAATCGAAGAGAGTGAAGAACTCTATCGAATCAAAGGGTGGGGCGAGCCGTATTTTTCGATCAATGCCAGAGGCAATATCACTGTCTCTCCTAGAGGCGATCGCGGTGGCTCTTTGGATCTCAAAAAGCTGGTAGAAGGGCTCAAGCAAAGGGATTTTCAGCTGCCTGTGCTGATCCGATTCTCGCAGATCCTCGAAGATCGGCTAGAGCGGATTAATGCTTGCTTTGCGAAGGCGATCGCCCGCTATAGCTATGAGGGTGTCTATCAGGGCGTTTTCCCGGTTAAGTGCAATCAACAGCGCCACATCGTCGAAGATCTGGTGCGCTTTGGTAAAGCCTTTCAGTTTGGCCTAGAAGCGGGGACCAAGCCTGAGCTGATGATCGCCCTAGCCAGCCTACATACGCCAGGTGCGCTAATTATCTGCAACGGCTACAAAGACGAGTCTTATATTGAAACGGCGATGCTGGGCCAGCGCCTAGGACAAAAGCCGATCATCGTCTTAGAGCAGGTAGAAGAGGTCGATGTAGCGATCGCGACGGCAAAGCGCCTCGGCATTCAGCCCAACCTAGGCGTACGGGCCAAGCTCGCCGCGAAAGGCTCAGGCCGCTGGGGAACGAGCGCCGGCGACCGGGCGAAATTTGGCTTGACTATTCCCGAAATTATCACCGTGGTCGAAAAGCTCAAAGCAGCCGACATGCTAGAGAGCTTGCAGCTTTTGCACTTTCACATTGGCTCACAGGTAAATGCGATCAGCGTGATCAAAGAAGCGATGCGTGAAGCCTGTCAGATCTATGTAGAGCTAGTCAGCCTCGGTGCGCCGATGGGCTATCTCGACGTGGGCGGCGGTCTAGGCGTAGACTATGACGGCTCTAAAACTAGCTCGCAGGGTTCGAAGAATTACAGCATTCAAAACTATGCAAACGACGTGGTGGCCCATGTGAAGGATGCCTGCGTAGCTAGGAACATACCGATGCCGACTTTGGTCAGTGAAAGTGGACGCGCGATCGCCTCTCATCAATCCGTACTCATATTCGATATCCTGGGCACCAGCGAAGCCATTCCCGAAGACCCCACCCCTTATCAAGACGGCGAACACAACCTGATTCGCGAACTTTGGGATGTGTACACCACCGTCAGCGCCGACAACTATCAAGAAGCTTTCAACGACGCCGTTCAATTCAAGAAAGAAGCCGCTAGCTTGTTCAATCTCAACTATCTGCGCCTAGCCGAACGTGCCCGCGTCGAAAGACTCTACTGGGGCTGCTGCAAGAAAGTGGCGGTGCTACTGCAACAGCAAGACTATGTTCCAGAAGAGCTAGAGCACCTTGAGAAAAGCATGGCCTCTATCTACTATCTGAATCTCTCTCTTTTCAAAGCCGCCTTAGACTCATGGGCGATCGGTCAGCTCTTCCCCATCCTACCGATCCACCGACTTAACGAAGAACCGACCAAGCGCGCCACCCTAGCCGATCTCACCTGCGACAGCGATGGCAAAATCGATCGCTTCATCAGCCAAAAAGGCGTCAAAGAAATCTTAGAACTTCACCCAGTCAGGGCCGATGAGCCCTACTATCTGGGGATGTTTCTAGTCGGCGCATACCAAGAAACCCTGGGCAACCTTCACAATCTGTTTGGCAACATCAACACCGTTCATATTCACCTAGCGTCAAAAGCCAAGACCCAGCAGGGCTACACCATCGAGCACGTCGTACGCGGCAACACCACCGACGAAGTGCTGCAACAGGTGCAATATAACCCCAAAGACATGATTGAACAGATTCGCCGTCGCTCTGAACAGGCGCTGAATCAGGGGCAAATAACTATAGAAGAAGCTCGCAAACTCATGGACAACTACAAAGCAGGCATGGATCGATATACCTATCTCACCGAATCTTGAAGACTCACTGAACCCAAAAACCATGAATGCGTTTCGATACCCAATGACAATTGTTTGGTCAGATGAAGATGGCTGTTACCTAGTACATTTTCCTGACTTCCCAGAACAAACCTATCGCACACACGGTGATAGCTATGAAGAAGCAGCTAGAAATGGCACCGAGGTTTTACAACTTCTACTAGAAGAAGATGATATTCCTTTGCCTAAGCCTAAAACTACTGCTGCATAGATTGTTTCTTTAACAAGAGTAGGAATTTGAGGTATCAGGGCAAAATTACCATAGAAGCCCGAAAACTAATAGACAACTACAAAGTAGGAATGGATCGCTATATCTATTTCACTGAATCTTAGAAAAATGAAATTTATTACAGTCCCAGGGAATGAGGCCATTGAAAGAGCTATCTCATCTATTGGTCAAAAAACTCGGTTTATAGTCTGTGGCGATCCGGCTGCCGAAGCGTGGTTTCTCACTACATCGTAATGCGACATCTGAATATATCGAGGCTACAGTCCGCCAGCCGCCCACCACTAGGGCACAAGCTATCTAGCTAGCCTGGGAACATCACTATTATTGCTCTGATGTTGTGGACGTTATTGCTGATAGAGCAGTCGACTTGATAGATTCTAACCGTTGGTCTTTTTGGTGGGACTGACTCCGAATTTTAGTGACCCGATAGTTTGACTAGGGCAGACTTCGATATACCGTAAGCCGATAAGAACAATTGTAATGTATCTAGCCGCCTGCTGGCGTGATGGGATGAAGCCTCACTGACGAGATCCGTTTCATGGTTCGTCTGCGATCGCTCTAGCTTCTCCTTGCGGTCTGCGTCTATCTTTTACGGGTTGTAGTCTCCCATCCTCTCGTCCGATAGACATAGCAGCTCCCCAGTTGATGAATGGAGCAACACGGTAGCCGTAGTCCCACAATCCGACGTATGAGTCTGCAGGCAGAGCAAATGGTTCGGTAAGAATAATATTAGGAGAACCTTGATAGTGAATGCGCGGCTGGTTTACAGCATTCGTTAGTTCCATTTCAAAATCTACTAGATTACTGACTATTTGGAAGACTGTTGTAGGTATAGTTGAGCCACCTGGACTACCCGTTACAAGATATACGTCTTGATTAGCGTCCACAAGGATAGTCGGTGCCATAGAGCTGAGCGGTTGTTTACCAGGTTCGATACTATTAGCCTCGCTTTGAACTAAACCATAAGTATTGGCAACATCGGCTTTAGCGGTGAAGTCATCCATCTCGTTGTTAAGAAAGAAACCAGTACCCGGAGCAATCACGCCTGCATCGAATAGCGTATTAATTGTGTACGTAACAGCGATCGCATTTGTAAGCAGACATTCAGCAGGCTATTGCGACTGCAAGTAGCGTCAGAACTGGAGCACTGGCAGCGGGTCGTGTTTGATAGCCTGGATCGTCGGATAGTACTTTCTCAGGAAAGAACGCTTTGAGAATAGTTCTCGTAGCTGCTGTTCAGTTAGACAGAGGATGTCGACCTGGTGAATGCTGACAAAGTGTGCGCCGCACTCTAAAGGAAACAGTTGCAGTCCGATCTTTGAGCGTCGAGCTAGTTCTAGTCTTTCTGTGAAAGGCATTTCCTTCACCTGCTGTCGCATATCCTTGTATTCAGCCATAGGAATCGAGCGTCGTGTTCCAAAGAGCGGCCCGCTCATAACCTCGTACATGCTGGGATTGTGCATGATGCGTTCTTCGGACCAGGGGAACAGACGAACCTCGATACCGTTGCATCGGGTGCGCCAATGTGCTCCGGTCTTGCGTCGAGTCGTTTCTGTCCATCGAAATAAACTATCCGGTTTGTTAGAGATAGCCTTTAGGGTTCTACGAACCGAAGTCGTTGCTAGTCGCAGTTCTTGGTGGCTTGCTAAATACGCCACGAGCAGTACGGTAAGACCGTGATCTTGAGCAGGGCAGACACCAAACCCCAGCAGTCGGCTGTTCAACTTCTTTAGCGATCGCGATAGCATTTGGGAGCTAGGGATAAGTGGTCGGTTCGGCAGCTTTGTTTGATTGAGCGTAGGACAGTAGTACTCGATGTATTGACGCTCTAGCTCCTGTAGTTGGTGCTGAGGGCAGGTCAGCCAAAACAGCGTAACATCAGCTTTTCTATCTATTAGTTCGAGCTGTTTGTATCGGTGGTGATTTTGCCAGCGCCGTTTTATATTGGTAGCCAAACCAACGTAGAGCACCTGCGAACAAGACACGGCGAAGTAGATGGCAGAACGCTCAGGTAGCTGATTTCTCTCTGACAGTTTCAGGTTCGGTAAGGTGAAAAATTCTTGGAGCACCGCTTCATTAGGCTGTATAGCTGTTCTACCTTACCCACTTATTCTCAGGTACTAGCCGCTCTGTTCAATCATTCCTACCTATAGAACTCAACTGTTGCAATAATTTCTATATTGCTAGACCCGCAAGAAAATTACCTGAGCTACCTAATGCTGTTTAACAGTATGGCTGTGTTGATACTGTCGTTTGCGATCGCATCACTCCTACTAAGTATCGTCGGCACATGGCGATCTATCGCGGCTCAGCTTTTTGCCTATCGCTAAACCACGTCAGAAGGATGATGTGTATGTACTAAGACTTTCTTAGAGTTGAAAGGTGGTTCTGTTTGACTCTAAGTATTTACTTTTTAGTTCAGCAGTGCCATTTTGATCAGATCTTAGCCGTTAGCGCCCAGCAATTAATGAGCACTGTACAAGTGGTATGGTTCAAAAAAGACTTTCGACTGTCAGACCACCGCTGTTTGATGTATGCCTCGCAAAAGGGGCCGATCTTACCACTCTATGTCGTCGAGCCAGACTACTGGGCACTAAAAGATACCAGCTATCGACAGTATTTGTTTCTAAGGGGCTGTGTAGAAGAAACGATCGAGGCATTGAAAGCGCTGGGAGCGTCGGTGGCGATCGCTTCTGGTGATGTTGTAGAGATATTGAAATCGCTCCAAAAAACATACGGTGATATTGAACTTTGGTCACACCAGGAAACGGGTAATGACTGGACATTTCAACGAGACAAAGCAGTTAGAAACTGGTGCCGGCAAGCTGGGGTAGCTTTTCATGAACCGCTGCAGTTTGGCGTATGGCGAGGCTCTAAGATAGACCGCGATAATTGGGCTAAGCAGTGGGACGCGCTGATGGCAGAGCCTATGGTGTCGCTACCAAAAGACATTTCCTTTGTGGAGCATTCTGAGAATAAAACTATGCCATCGCCTGAAGCACTAGGGCTAGAGCAAGATGGCATCACCACACTACAACCGCCCGGTCGAAACGCTGGGCTCAAAGTTCTCAACAGCTTTTTGTACGAGCGCGGCGAGAAGTACCGTACCGACATGTCTTCGCCCGTCACGGGTGAGAGCGGCTGCTCTAGACTTTCTCCATATCTGGCCTACGGTACAATCTCTATGCGCGAAACCTATCAGGCCACTCAAAAGAGAATTGCAGAGGTCGCTGCCATGCCCAAAGCGGAAAAGGGTACCTGGGCCGGGTCGCTCTCTTCTTTTGTGGGTC
Source organism: cf. Phormidesmis sp. LEGE 11477 (assembly GCF_015207105.1). Lineage (GTDB taxonomy): Bacteria > Cyanobacteriota > Cyanobacteriia > Phormidesmidales > Phormidesmidaceae > Phormidesmis. Next base: position 16,132 of record NZ_JADEXO010000055.1, on the reverse strand, counting down.
GTTTGCACTGGCACTGTCATTTCACTCAAAAGCTAGAGCTAGAGCCCGAACTTGAATGGCTGCCGATGGCAAGAGCTTACACAGGCATCCGAGATGACGGAGACGATATCGCTAAGCTAAAAGCGTTTGCAGCGGGTCAAACTGGCTACCCGTTTGTAGATGCCTGTATGCGCTACTTGCGCGCGACTGGCTGGATAAACTTCCGAATGCGGGCGATGCTGATGAGCTTTGCTAGCTACGATCTGTGGCTACCCTGGCAAAAAAGTGGCGACGTTCTAGCAAGACTTTTCACTGACTATGAACCTGGCATTCACTGGCCTCAATCTCAGATGCAGTCAGGCGTTACAGGTATTAATGCCATCCGTATCTACTCACCTATCAAGCAGGGGATAGACCAAGATCCAGAAGGTCTTTTCACCCGGCAGTGGGTTCCAGAACTGGCTACGCTGCCTGATAAAGTTCTGCAGACGCCGTGGCTATCAGACATAGAACTCTCGTATCCGTCGCCAATTGTGGAGCACAAAGAAGCCGCAGCTCAGGCCAAGTCGAGGCTTTGGGCGATTAAAAAGACACCCGAAGCTAAAGAAGAGGCTGAGAAAGTCTACGAAAAGCACGGGTCTAGAAAGAAACCTCGCAGAAGAACATCCTCAAAAAAGACTGCGGCCAAAAAAGCAAAAGCAGATAAAAGAACAAAAACAAAGCGGACTGCGGCCCAAAAAAACGCCCAAAAAAGTGCTCAAAAAACTGCTAAGAAAGCTGCTCAGGAGACTGCTGATGTCAGCTAATCAAGTGTTTGTTCAAGCGAGTGGTGATTTGCCCGATAGAATAACCGTGGCTAACGAGCAGGCCATTCTATCGGAAGGTGATTATGTTTTAGTAATCCTGAATCGAGCTTTACGAGGTGAAGATAATCCGGTCATCGACGCAGCGTATCATCACGCGCAAGCGTTGAGTCTGCCTATTGTTGTTTATAGCGAGCTAGATGAGCAGGCTGACTGGGCAAACGACCGACTGTTCTACTTTGCTTTGGGTGCGTTTAGAGAATGCGCGATCGCCCTCAAAAAGCGAAAAATTCAGTGCGTCCAGGTTCTAAAGCGTAAAGGCGAAGAAGATACGATGCGATCACTTCTTCCCAGGGCCGCCGCCGTCTATACCGACGAAGACTATACCTTCCGCGATCGCGCTAGGCTAGATAGAATTTTGGCGATCGCTAATCAAACCGTATTTTTCGTAGACGCCGCTAGACTGGTGCCTACTCGCCAGCTTGCCAAAGGGCTAAAAACAACCCCAGCTTTTAGAAAAGCTCACGGAGAACTTAGAGATCGTTACGCAGATCTGCGTAAAGAGGTCATAGCCAGTAAGACAGTCGGTGAGACAAAAGCGCAAAAGCTATCGCTACCTAGTGAACATAGCTTCGCAGACTACAGCGACACCGCTATCAAAGCGCTAATCGCACAGTGCGGCATTAACCACAGCATCAAAATTTCAGAAAAGCATCCACCTACCCAGACCGAGATAGACACTCGAATCAAGATCCTAAAAGAGAAAATTCTTGCTAGATATAAATGGATCAGAAACAATGCTGCCTTAGAGCACTCCACCTCACAGCTATCGCCCTATTTGCACTTTGGCATGATCAGTCCGTACCAGGTTCTAGCTGCAATCGAATCTTCAGACGTTTCCAAAACTTACACCTGGAAATTTCGAGACGAATTTCTCACCTGGCGCGAATGGTCTCACTACCAGGCTTTCTACGTTCCTAATCTGCACGAATATGAGGCGCTACCAGAGAAAGCAAAACAAACGCTAGAAGACCATGCGAGCGACCCGCGCCCTGAGCTGCGATCAGACGAAGATATCTTGAACGGTCAAACGCCCGACAGCACCTGGAACGCTGCTCAAAACGAATGGTCAACTACCGGATGGCTACACAACAATCTGCGAATGTACTGGTCTAAACAGATTCTGCGCTTTACCCAAACGCCAGAAGCCGCCTGGAAGATGGCTTGCTACATCAACGACCATTTCTCCTTGGATGGCAGAGATCCGGCGACGTATGCTTCTATGCAGTGGGCCTTTGGCAATGCGAAAAAAGGCTATAGCGAGAAAGAGATTTACGGATGGGTAGCGCCGAAGTCTGATCGAGCTATTCTGAAAAGAGACGGTATGAAAGCGTGGATTGAGCAACGAAATATGTGAGGGCGTGGTTTATCATAGGGGTTACTTTCCTTGTGAAAGCAGGCCCAATTGAGATAGTGTTTAGCACCTTTTTCCTTAGAACGGAAGTTGAATACCAAACTCAGTGCCTTCCCCTAGCTCAGACTGTACGGTTAGACTACCACCGTGCTTTTCGGACGATAATCTGCTGTGCGATCGCTAATCCTAATCCCGTACCTTTTCCCACACTTTTGGTAGGAAACAAATGGTCAAAGGACCCTTGCTTTCACCGCTTCTGTCATTCCTTTGCCGTTGTCGCCGATGCGGATTTCGAGCCCTCTTTGGTCAGGACGCAATCCGGTCTTGACTGTGATAATTTGAGGGTTTTCTTTGAGTTCGGCAAAGGAGAATTGCTCAGCCGCTTCATCGAAGATATCAATCGCATTTGAATCCTCGCCGATACCTTTCCCACCAAACGTCAGATGGGCCTGCTTGAGAAATTCGTTGCGCCAGCGGTTGATCACCGATGAATGGACCTTATGAGCACGACTAGCCTTGCTCACACTGCGTTTGCCGCCAATTACCTCCAGTACGACTTTTGTCTTAAGTTCGCTGCTGTAATTTCTTTACTTGTTTGCCATGATGCTTGCTCCCTCTGGACTTTAGCGTACTCTCTCTCTCTCGGTACTGTCCTAAATTTGGGGGTCACTACAGTGGTAACAACGACTCTAGTTTAGACAATGAAAACATGTATTCGACATGAAGCTCTGGAAACTCGTTTGTACCGCTCAACTAACTCTACCGCAGCAACAAATTTGTTCATAATGCTGAAAAAAGAGGTAGAGCCTCACTTGATAGGCCATTAAGCATCTTGCTTGCCTAGCCCCTTTAAACCCCGATTGAGCCATCCTTATAATCCCTATTAAGCGACTCAAATAACTTAACCGAACCATCAGCAATACCAATCGAGATCATTAGTATAAGCAACTTTCAGGCTTTGTGAAGTGAAGTAAAGTTATAGTCACTGCCCGTTTACGGAGTTTGGTAGGAATGTCCTTCACCATTGAGTCAGCTCGCAATATCTTCCCGGAGACGCTGACTGCGGATGTGGTGCCAGCCACGATCACCCGCTTTAACCAATTAGAGGTTGAAGACAAATTGGCGTTGATCTGGTTTGCCTACCTAGAAATGGGCAAGGCGCTCTCAATTACAACCCCCGACCCTGTAAATATGCAATTTGTCAGCAGTACACTTAGCCAAATCAAGCTGATGAGTTTTAGTGAGCAGTCGCAATTGATGCATGACCTGGCCAGTCGGACGGATCGACCCATCTGCCGCCTCTACGCCACCTGGGCAGCAAATATCAAACTCGGCTTTTGGCACCAATTGGGTAAGTGGATGGAAGAAGGGATTGTTACCCCAGTTCCTCAGGTTTACCAACTTTCACTCAATGCCTCAGCTGTCCTACAATCAATTCGGGTTGTCGATCCTGGTCAACAAATCACGATTCTCCGAAACGCAGTGGTGGATATGGGCTTTGACCCGGCGCAGTTGGGCAGCTACAGCTCGGTAGCAGAACCGTTAGTCTCTCCTAAGGATAGGGGCGATCGCACTCAAATCACGGAAATTCCTGGTGTGGAAAAACCAGTGATTCTGGAGTACATGGACAACCTAAATGCCAATGACTTTGATGCTCTAGTACAGCTCTTTGCTTCGGATGGTGCCCTGCAACCCCCTTTCCAGCGCCTGATTGTCGGACAGGGTGCCCTACTTCGCTTTTTCCAGGAGGATTGCCAGAACTTAAGATTGTTGCCCGAACGGGGCACTACGGAACCTGACGAAGATGGCTACACCCGGATTAAGGTCACCGGTAAGGTGCAAACCCCCTGGTTTGGCCAGGATGTGGGCATGAACGTTGCCTGGCGCTTTCTCCTCAATCCAGAGAACAAGATTTTCTTTGTTGCCATTGACTTACTTGCTTCTGCCAAAGAGTTACTGAATCTGGCTTCCTAGGTTGTCTTCCTAGTCGACAGAAATAAGCCCTCGATAAAGCCGCAAATCACTCAACTTATTAAGGATTAAAGTTCTATGTCATCTACAATTGATCGCGCCCGCAACCTCTTCCCCAGTACGCTGGCCGCAGATGCGATTCCAGCAACCACGGCAAGGTTTGCTCAGCTCGGTGCTGAAGATCAGCTAGCGCTCATTTGGTTCGCTTACCTAGAAATGGGCCAGTCCATTACCATCGCTGCCCCCGGTGCAGCCAACTTACAGTTTGCTGAGAACACGCTAAACACTATCAAGCGCATGAAGCCCCTAGAGCAATCTCAGGCAATGTGTGATTTGGCAAATCGAGCGGATACTGAAGTATCTCGGGCCTACGCAGTATGGACCCCCAACATTAAACTGGGTTTCTGGTATCGACTAGGAGAACTGATGGAGCAAGGGCTCGTCGCACCTATCCCAGAAGGGTATAAGCTCTCAGCGAATGCTGCGGCTGTTTTACAATCCATCAGAGACTTAGAGTCCGGTCAGCAGATTACCGTCTTAAGGAACGCTGTGGTTGACATGGGCTACGACACCAGCAAGATGGGCAGCTACCAGAAAGTGTCAGAGCCCGTTGTCGCACCCAAGTCAATCGGAGAACGAACGCCAGTCTCAATAGAAGACGTTGATAATGCCACTGTTTTGAGCTACATGGATAACTTAAATGCTAATGACTTCGATAAGTTGGTCAGCCTTTTCGCGGCTGATGGCGCTTTGCAGCCGCCTTTTAGAAGACCGATTGTAGGTAAAGAAGCCGTCCTACAATTCTTTAGAGAAGAGTGTCAAAATCTAAAGCTTGTCCCTGAGCGCGGTGTAGTCGAAGCGGCTGAAGATGGCTATACGCCTATTAAGGTGACGGGCAAATGTCAAACGCCTTGGTTTGGCGCTGCTGTTGGCATGAACATCGCTTGGCGCTTTCTTCTCAACCCAGATGGAAAGATCTTCTTTGTCGCGATTGATTTGTTGGCTTCTCCCAAGGAACTACTGAACTTAGTGCGCTAGGCAAGCTCATTAATCAATAAGAAGTGCTGACTCATCCCTTTGACGTATCGCTACGCGAGTACAATGTCAAAGGGATTGGTTTCTAAGGTAGTAAACTGTGTCACGAGGTATAGCAATGCGCGGATGCATTCGCGCATTGCTATGCACTTTGCGTTGTATGACTAGGGCTGTAGCCTTTTGTGGTGTAGCAAGCAAAGTGCGGAAAGCTATAGTTTGTTAGCATTTTCACCGCTGGACTTCGGCGATTTTCGATCAAGGGATAACTCTCAACAGATGACGACAACACAGACGGACGGCCAGTGGAGCCACGAAGAAATAAGGATTGCAAAATCTGCTCTTAAGAAAGCCTATAAGCAGGAAACAGAAGCGCTGATTGCTAATATTCGAGAGAATGCTGCCAACGTTACACAGCTCGAAGACGTTTGGCAGCTACATGATTTCTTGAGTGCAAAAAGACACGATATCGATGGTAAGTATGACGACCGAGAAGACTTTCTAGTGTTCACGCTATCCAAGCTAATTAAGACAGGGTTACTAGACAAATCGGACTTACAGGGCTTAGCCGCCGATAAGCAAGCGAAAGTCACTGTTCTAACGCGTATGTAGACTTTCAGGAATTCTGTCATTTGTCATCTATACCCCTTGAGGTCTGACAAGAGGTCTGACAATTAGAGCGTCACTATGGCTGGTAAGCTTCTTTCAACATTGCCTTAACAGCGCTTAGTGATGACTCCAGTGCGCTCTGCATCCAACCTTGATTAGTTGAGGTATGTTCTCCCGCAAAATAGATGCGTCCTTCTGGAGCAATCACATGCTCATACAGGCTCAACTGCTGATAGGGCTTTATTAACGACCAAGCACCTAAACTCCAACGATGATTATCCCAACTCCAACTTTTCATACTCTGAATTGCTCCATCTCGATCAACCTGTGGGTGAATCTTCGCGAGATTTTGCTGAACGATTCTATGACGTTCTAACTCAGGTAAATGTGCAAGCTGCCGGGCCAAACTGCCCGTTGTATAAGAGGCTAGTAAGATAGATGGCTTGGCAGAGACGGTAGAATCCTTGGCCTGTGCGTTATCTGAAGGGTAGCGAACTGTAGAGATGGGCAAGTCGCTCGACGTACTCCCCCCGTATATTCCATCCTCTAACTCCCAAAATCGGCGGTTTGCTAGAGCGAGTACCTTGGTCGCAGAAACATAAGACAGCTCACGAATAGCTTGACGTTTAGCAGCCGAAAAGGGATTGTCTAATCCAGATAAAACAGGAAAAGGAATTGTACAGAGAACAAAGTCTCCAACTTCTCGCTTGATGCTATCGCCTTCGACATAAACGGCTGCTGCCTGAGAGATTGCATCGTCTCTCTCTAGGCCAATGACTTCACAGCCCATTCTCGGCTTCAACGTGAGTTTGTCTGCTAAAGCAGCTGGGAGGCGATCGCTACCCCCCACAATCTCCTCCATCTCGCCATAGTTTTCACCTACCCGAACAAAACTAAGGGCTGAAAAGTGCATCAGCCCTCCTAGAAAGCCATTTGCCGCCGCCATCATTTCGATGGCACTGTCTGAAAAGCCAGACGCTTTACACCACTGAAGCATGGACTGCTTATCCAATTCACGGACGGCTGGACTCTGAATTTGCTGAGCAAATATCTCTGCTTTCTCCTGCTCGCTTAGTTGAGAAAGACGACTCCCTATGACGCTTCCCAAAACATCATTCGGCGTTAATCCTTGCTCTGAGTCAGTCAAATTATAAAGACTGCTCAGGTATTCTGAGTTCTTAGCCCGTATCCGCTGACCGCGCAGATAGTAATAGGCATCAGGATTGCCTGTTACAGACGAACGAAGCTGTAACTCACACTCGTTGACGTAATGGTGGGTCAGGTCATGACTCTTAGCAATTTGCGATGCACCGACTTCGCCATACAAACTGTCGCCAAAACGCAGAGTACGCACCCGTCCTCCGACATGACTGCGCTCTGCCTCCAAGATGACACAAGAATGTCCGTGTTTCTCTAGCTCATAGGCCGCACAAAGCCCTGCCATGCCTGCCCCCAAAATCACCACCTTCAAAGGTTGACTAGGATTAGGCATAGCGTCTAGTTCATTCAGCAAATTAGTAGACTTAATTCCTGTCCCAAATGCCTTTGCTTGTAACAGCTCTTTGGTATGAATGAAACGAGATGTGAAAGCTGCACTACCTAAAGCAGCAGCACTCCGCAAAAGCCAACGACGACTGATCGGAGGTATGGCGTTGAAGTTGAAAGAAGTTCGACTATCTTGATTCATCTGTAGTTATCCCAAAAAACCGTGCATTCTCTATGGTTTATACTCACTAACAATTTCCCAAACAATTGAAAACCCTGTAAAAAGCTGCCAGACAAACAAACCCATAATTGAGAATGCAAGAACCATGTGAACCTGACGCGCCCACTCTTTCCCTCTCTGCATAAATGGAACAAGCGCAGCAGCGTTGGCCATCAGCGCTGTCATAACAAGTCCAACAACAGTATGAGGAACGACGTATAGTTTGCCACTGTTCAAATATTCAATGCCTAGAACGCCAATACTTCCTGTTGTCATCAGCGCCAAAAGCAAAGCGCCAATTCGATAGTGCCTCTGAGAAAACTTTTGTTTAGCTAGGATTTTCTTCATCTCGCCAGAGGCCATTCGAGTCCGACGAGATTGCAATCCTAGATAGAGTGCATAAACCGTCATGACAAATACGACCCACATCCAAATTGGATGGATTGCATAAAGCCAATATCCCGTTGCCGGTTGGAGTGAGACTATGAACCGTAAGGAATTCATCGTAGAACTAAGCAATCAATCACGACCTATCAAGGCCACCATCAAAAGAACCTCTAATAGTATGAGGAAGAGACGCTCTCAATTTCTTGCCGATTCCTCTGATTTTTAGCACGTTCTTACAGACTATTGAGAAATGTCTTTGGTGTGACTCCAAGCCATCGTTTGAAGTGGCGGTTGAGATGACTTTGATGGGCAAAGCCGACCTGAAGCGCTACATCTGTGATCGCTAGCTTTCCTTCAACCAGAAGTTGCCTTGCCCGCTTAACTCGGTGCTGGATCACGTACTGATGCGGTGTATATCCAGTCGATTCTTTGAAGCGCTGCGTAAAGTAGCTAGGACTCATCTGAGCGATCGCCGCAAGGTCAGCTAAAGCGAGCTTACGATATAGATAAGCGTCAATGTATTCGAGCACCTGCCGCAGTTGATAGCCTGATAGTCCACCTGCTTTAGCTGAAAGCGTCGGCTTTTGAGCGGTGTAATGGCGAATTAAGTGATTAAGTAATGCGCTACAGAGAGAGTCTGCATAAAGCTGTCCTCCTAAGCTATTCGACTCAAGCTCGGCTTTTAGAGCTAACCCTATTCCATGAACTAATGGGTCTGCTGTTGCAAAGTGAGGTATCAACTCAGCTTTATTACAGCTCCCTGTTGACATGACTGCATTTCTCAAGACGGTTGGGTTAATACTAAGAATTAGATAGCGATGCTCTGTATCCCAGCAAGCGTAGTGGGACATCTGGGCTGGAACAATAAGAATGTCGCCAACCTGAAACTGGTTCTCCTGAAATTGAGTGTCTAATCTTTGTTCGGCCCAGGTTGGAACCGCTAAGTGGACTAAGACCAAGTGCTGATGAGAGACTGTTTCAGGCAGCTCATGAGGACGGTGCTGATAGTAGCTTAGATGGACTCCATTCCACTGCCCTGGCTGGCTTGAAAGGAGCGACCCAGAAGGAAAAACCTGCAAGATTTCGCTGTCTCTAGTGAAGTCAACTGCCGCCGCCCCGTCTGAGGGCTGTTTCCTAATTCCGAAAGGGGCTTGCTTCATAGAGTCAGTTTGTCGAAGTCTATTGAGATAGTATAAACATCAGGGTTAGGACTTATCTAGTTTTCACCCTGTAAAAGGACTATTACCGTTAGCTCCGACAGCAGTCCGACACTCCACAGTAGCAAGCAGATACAAACTGATGATGTTCGGCCTATCACCGATTCTCTCCACACCGTTGGATGATTGTACTCCTAGAATAAAGTCATCTCTATCAACTCCTCTAATGTGTTTCAAATAAAGATGTGTTTCAAATAAAGATGCGCCAGACAATAACGCCTAGTCCAACAATAGAACCGACGTAGGCGAGCGATCGCACTGGCCCAAATCCGGCAATGTAGGCCACACCGTGCAGAACTCTAAAAGCGAGAACTGCGATCGCTGCATTTGCTGTCCATTCATCCGTCTGCCCTGCCACCTGCGCGATCAAAATCACGGCTGCAATCATCGCTAGATTGTCATGATGGTTGCGCTGAGCCCTGTCTGCTCGGCCTATCCAAGGGGGACCTTCTACATATTTGTCGCGATTGCCCGCTGCCCATTCGATACCTGCTTCAGATACCCGACCCAGCGCGGGAATATGATTGAGCGGAATGGACCAAAGGGCGAGCAAGAGAAGGCAGATGAGTTCGGTAGGCATAGGAGAGAAGGATGAACGATGAACGATGAACGATGAACGATGCAGTAAAGATCTAGAAGGGGAAGTTGTAGCCGACGTAGCCGTAGAGGGCATCTAGGCCAGGGTTGGCGTCGAAGGTACCGGCGTTGGAGATGTGATACCAACGCAAGCCGGTCATGATTCGCTGGGTGTCGTTAACGGCGAAGGTAGCACCGCCGCCAATTTGAGGGGTGAAGTTGAAGCTAGAGCCGGCGTCGGGAACGTCGTTGTTGGTAGTGAGCAGACCCGCGCCACCGTCGACGTAGATAGACCAGTTTTCGCCGCGTATCCAGTGCGATCGCACCAACAAGGCCAGGTTTAAGCCAACTGCATTATTGCCTTGCTGATCGACAGCTAAGCCGTTGAGTTCGAGGTTGATGCTATGGCCGTTGTAGAAAAAGTGGGAAACACCAGCACCAACTAATCCAAATAGATCATCATCAAAGTCTGCGCCCAAGCCCCCTTGAACATACCAGCGCTGTTTACCTGCCTGCCCAAACTTGGGTGGTGCTTTATCTCCATTCACCTGAGTCAGCAGCGCCGGACTCTCGTCATAGACAGAGCTTTCACTCTCTAGTTCTATCACCTGGTTTTCTGTTGTCTGATAGTCTCTCTCTTCCCGGCTTTGTGTAATACTTCTTTCTGCAAGCGCTAATCTTTCTTCAAGAGCCAATCGCTCAGAATCTTGTTGAGCAGAGATTTGTTGAACAGAGTCTTGTTGAGCAAAGCTTTGCCATTCAACAGTCAGATCATCAATATTGTGCTGACTAATACTTTGCTCGATAGCTTGTTCTGTTTCGGGGATTAGAAAAGGAGAATAATCCGCAGAGGTTTCTTCTGCTAACGGGAGTAGAGTCCGAGAAGTTTCTATTTGAGGAGATTCTGTTTCTGCGACGGGTTCAGCAGCGGCAGTGTTACCAGCACCGACTAAGCAGACAGCACTCAGCAGCAGCATACCAAACGTATTCTTCTGACGATTCATAGGGTTAAAAGACATATAAATTAGGCTACGCAGAATCAAGCTGACGGAATTAGGCTATGTAGAAATTAAGCAATTGACAGGTATTCTACCTGTTTAAGGCTCTCGAATATGCATCAAAAATAAGTCAGTTAGCGCGGCGGTGGTCAGCACGGTTTCTGAGGCGGAAGCGGACTGTAAAGTGATATCAGAGGTGAGATTAGACGTGAGATCGAAGGTTCTATACCCCTGTGCAAGAATACTTGCCTGAATATTGGCAAGCCGATCAGCGGCTTTTTGTTCGCCCCACTGCTCTAGCATCAGGATGACGCCTGCAAGGGTACCCAGCGGATTAGCAATGCCTTTGCCCGCAATGTCAGGGGCGGTGCCGTGAACGGCTTCGTATAGACCAAACCCCTCTGCATTGAGGCTAGCCGAACCGAGCAGGCCAATCGATCCGGCGATCGCACCCCCTAAGTCACTCAAAATATCACCAAACAAATTTCCAGCCAAGACGACGTCAAAGTCTCGTGGCCGGATGACTAGCTGCATCGCCAGGTTATCGACTAGCATCGGCTCTACTTTGACAGTAGGGAATGCGATCGCCTCTTCCGCTACTAGCCGTGACCAAGGTAGATGCGGTAGAGCATTTTCTTTGTGTGCTACTACCAAGTGCGATCGCCGCCTGCTCGCGTAGCCCAAAGCCACCTTCGCCACCCGCCGAATTTCCTGGTCTGCATAGCGCATCGTATGAAATCCATAAGGCCCATTCTCGTCAGTCTTCCGGCCCGATAGCCCAAAGTAAATTCCACTGACTAGCTCACGCACGAACAACAAATCTACATCTGCTAATCGCTCTGCTTTAATCGGCGAGGCATTGATCAGGCTAGGTGACGGGCGAACGGGGCGCAGGTTGGTGAATAGGTCAAAATGACGGCGTAATTCTAGCAAACCGCCTTGGGTCACTGCGCCGAACAGAATACCGTCTGATCTCTCACAGAGTCGTAACGTTTCAGCAGGGAGCGGACTGCCGAACTGTTTACGAGCAGGTCCACCGATGAGGGCGCGTTCGACAGTGATCGTGAATCCTTCTGTAAGGGCGATCGCCTCTAAAATAGTCAAACAAGCTTCGACAACTTCTGGCCCAATGCCCTCGCCTGGAAGTGCAACAATTCGATAGTGGCGAGGGTTACGAATTACGTCTGGGCTGTTTGCCTTTGAGCTGTTTAGTTCTGAGCTGTTTACCTGTGAGACACTCACTTTTGAGACACCATATTTAAAATCATCAGCTCATCTGCGATCACCTTCACAGTCTGTCGAATTTGCGCTTCTGTATGCAGCGAACTCAGGAAAAATCTCAGCCGAGCTGAATCATAAGGCACAGAAGGATAAACCATCGGCTGTACGTTAATCCCCTGCTGAAACAAAGTATGAGAAAGCTGCACAGCTTTGTACGGCTCGCCCACGATAATAGGAATAACCGGAGAATCGTGGCTATTGCCTGTGTTCAGGCCGCTTTCTTGGGCCAAGGTTAGAAAGAGACGTGATTTCTGTTGAACCTGGGCGACGAGGGCAGGTTCGCTTTCCATGATCTTTAGAGCTTCTAGCGCCGCCGCTGCATTAGACGGTGCCATCCCCACACTAAATACAAAACCGGGCGCTGTATATTTCAGGTACTCAACTAGCTCAGCGCGACCAGCGATATAGCCACCGCAGCTGGCGAAAGATTTGCTCAGCGTGCCCATCCACATATCGACAGCATTCGGGTCAATGCCAAAATGTTCCCCCACGCCCCGTCCGGTACTGCCTAACACCCCAATAGAATGCGCCTCATCTACTAGCAAAAAGGTTTTGTGCTCTGCTTTTAGCCGTACAAACTCGGGCAGTGGTGCCAAGTCGCCGTCAGTGCTGTACACGCCCTCAACGGCAATGAGCACTTTCTCGTAATGACGGCGGTGCTTTCTTAGCAGTTGACTCAGCGCCTGCCAATCGTTATGAGCAAACTCCATCGCGGTTGCGCCCGAAAGGTTGCAGCCTTCTCGGATGCTGTTGTGACTGAGCGCGTCATACAAAATCAGATCTTTTTCTTGAAATAAGTGACCGATGGTGGTGACGTTGGTAGCGTGGCCACCGATATAAGCGATGCAGTCCTCAGTTCCTAGAAATCTGGCTAGTCCTTTCTCTAGCTGTTGATGAACTGGGCGTTCACCAGAGACAACCCGACTGGCTGAGACTGAGGTGCCGTACTGGGCGATCGCATCCTGTGCAGCCTGGTTTAATCTCGGATCGCCAGATAGCCCCAGATAGTTGTAGCTGGCATAGTTGATCAGCGATCGCCCTGCAATCTGTGTCGTGTCTTTTGCGGTGCCCTCATGCACAGAAAAGAAAGGATTACCTAATTGTTCAACGCGATCTAGATCCTGACGCAGACGGCGATAGTCAGGAAGCTGAGAGAATTCATAATGTTCCGAAGGTGGATTATAAGCTACGTACGGCTCTAGCAGCTCCGACTGATCATTAGTTACTTTTTGGCCAGAGGGATGAGCAGTCACTTCTTGGAAGTCATGCGGTTTACCTTTTCCGTTTGAGCTGCTTGAGTCGTTTGAGCCGTTTGTCTCAGTTAGCTGATCTAGGGAAGAATGATCGATCCTAGAATCTTTTGCTGGCTGCTTCGGATTCTCTGACTCCTTGAGTTCCTCTAACTCCTTTTGCTCTATTTCATCTTCTAATTCTTCTTGGAAAGAGTCATCTACAACAATCTCTTGGGAGAGATAATTTGCCAGTGCGCTGACCGTAGGATAGTCAAAGGCTAAGGTTTGAGGGATGGGATGGTTGAGATTTTTCTGTAGGCGATTGCTGAATTCTACAGCCATTAGAGAATCCATGCCCAGATCGCCAAACTGCTCATTAGGATCAATCGCCTCAGCAGCGCTAAAGCCCATTACCTTGGCTAGCTGAGTGCGAAGGTAGTCAGAAAGAATGGGGGCGCGATCACCTTTCTCACTCTTCGCTAGCTGTTTTAGCACGCTAGAGCGGACAAGTGGTTTTTGTAGAGACTCAGTCGGCTGTAATGCTGATAGTAGGCGTGAATTCGCACCGCTGGCCTGGCCGCTAGCAGAGGCCATGAAAGTAGCCCAGTCGATCGGAATAACACCGACCTGAGCTTTGGCCTGCTGCATTAGCTGAGACATCAAATCTAGGCCGACTGCCGGAGGAATCTGCGTGAGTCCTTGCTCGGCCATGCGATTTTGGCTGCGTTCATCTAGCTCAGCGACCATGCCCGCCTCGGCCCACGGCCCCCAGTTGAGGCTAAGCGCTGGCAGCCCCAGACTCTGACGGTGATGGGCAAGACTATCTAAGAAAGCGTTAGCCGCAGCATAGTTGCTCTGTCCTAATGAGCCCATCAAAGAGACGATAGAAGAGAAACAAACAAAATGATCGAGGTCTATAGATTTCGTCAGCTCGTGCAGATTCCAAGCGCCTGATAGCTTTGGCGTCATGACTTTGTCGAAGCTTTGCCAAGATTGATTGGTCAGTAGACCATCTTCTAGGGTTCCAGCTAGATGGAAGACGCCCTTCAAAGGCGTGCTGGCCTCTGATACGAGATAAGGAGATAAGGCAGATTCGAGATCGGATAGTTTGGAGATATCCGCCTGAATAGTTTGAATGGTTGAACCAGACTGTTGGAGTTCGTTGATTATTTTCTGAGCCGCAGCGGTGGGCGATCGCCTACCCAGCAAAATCAAATGCCTGGCCCCTTGCTCGGTGAGCCACTGGGCTAGCTTTAGGCCGAGCGCGCCGAGTCCGCCTGTGATCAGATACGCCGCCTGTGAATTGATTAGCGGCTGACCTGCTGCGATCGCACTCAGCGTCAGCACCACCTTACCAATATGTCTGGCCTGGGCCATGTAGCGAAAAGCATCAGGCGCAAACTCTATCGGAAAAACCGTTTTAGGCAGCGCTTGAAAATTCTTTGCCTCGAACTGCGCCATCACCTCGCTCAAAATCTGGGAAACGAGCTGCGGATTTTTGGTCGAAACCTCTAGCAAATCGAACGGGAAGTAATCGATATCGGCGCGGGTCTGACGCATCTTTTCGGCATCCCAAATGCCGATTTTGCCAATTTCAACAAACCGACCCTGCGGCGCTAATACCTCCAAACTTTTGTCAATAAATTCTCCATTAAGACTGTTGAATACGATATCAACGCCTTCGCCTGCGGTCGCGGCTAAGATCTCTTCGGCAAAGTCGAGCGTGCGTGAATTCATCACGTGCTTAATGCCAAGCGATCGCAGGAAATCCCACTTTGGCGGACTCGCCGTCGCAAAAACTTCAGCGCCTAGATGCTGAGCAATCTGCACGGCAGCTTGACCCACACCGCCAGCGGCTGAATGAATGAGAATTCGTTTGGCTCTGCCGTTCCGCGAAGAATCACCTGCTGTCAACCCGGCGCAGTTCACCAAGCCATAATAAGCCGTCAAAAAAGTCGTCGGTACCGTCGCCGCCTCTGCAAAGCTCATCGCCGCTGGCTTTGCGACCACAAAATCTGCCGGCACCGTCACAAACTGTCTGAGGCTGCCAACCGCTTGGGCGGCGATCACTTCATCGCCTATCTGCAGATGATTGACACCTTCTCCTACCGCTGTCACCACCCCAGCGCATTCGCCACCAAAAGGCACTTCGGTCGGGCTCTGAAACCCCATTTCTTCTAAAACAGACTGAAGCATTCCTAGCGCATTCAGCACGTCTCGAAAATTTAGCCCCGACGCTTTTACTTGAATTTCGACTTCTCCGGCGGCGGGCGGCTGTCTGTCTACTGGCAGTAGAGCCAGATCGTCTAACACACCGTAACGAGACAATCCAAGGCGAAAGGCGGCGTTGTTTGGTTTGCTCGCGTCTAGTTTGCTCACCTCTGGTTTTTTCAATGGCTGAGCTGCCTTGCTTTTTGGCAAGAGCCTTGCAGCCAAACGACTATCTTGGCGATAGGCAATCTGTTCTTCTAGGTCAGGGGCGCAAAGATCTTGCAGCAATAGATCGCGCTCTGTAGCAGAGAAAGATTTGGAGAGATCTATTGAAGTGCAGTTTAGTTTAGGCTGCTCTAGGCGCAAAGTACGCGATAGGCCCCACAGCGGTGACTGCTGAAGATTAAGCGCAGTTGGAGAATCTATAGACTGGGCATTTTGGGTGATCAGCCACAGCCGCGTATCTAGGGCTGGAAACTGGGTGAGGGTTTGTACTAAGTGCAGTAGTCCACCACAGATTCTTTCTTGTACTAAAAGATCGTCTGTAGTTTGTTCATTTGTAGCCTGTTGGTCATCTATGGCCCAAAGGTAGGCGAGCTGACAGGTTAACTCTCCTCTATTTTCGGCGATTAAAAGAGGAACCAGATCAGTGAAAAGCTGGTTAGAAGCTGCCGGGTCTGGTGGACTGAGTCTTCCAGTATCTGTCTCTGAGTCGAA
>NZ_JADEXO010000054.1 GCF_015207105.1 cf. Phormidesmis sp. LEGE 11477 | reverse complement strand
ACACAGAACTGCCCACAGAGCTGGTCGGCCATCACCACATCCGAACCGCTGCCCGTATCTAGCCGATAGTATTCACCATTCCAAAGCTGCTTTTGATAGGCGGCGCGGCCATGCTGCCACCAGCGTCGGTATTGAGAGAGCAAAATCACAATCGTGCTTTTCACTTTATTGTGAGCTTGCAAAATCTCTCCTATCTTGATTGCCGCACTCAAAGTCGCAATCCACAAGCCTCCGCAGTAAGCGCTAATCCCCTGCAGTCGCCAGTCATCAAAGGTCTGATCGGGCGCGCCGCTATTCTCGATCAGACCGTCGCCATCAGTGTCAAACAGCTTTGTATAGGCCAGCGTTTCTACAATCGCACTCCAACAGTCCGACAAAAAGTCTATGTCCACGCTGCCAGTTGCTTCAAACGCTCTGTACACCTGCAAAACAAAGTCGCTAGAGAGATCTTTCCACTGATTACAGTCCTGATAGCTAGTGTAGTTTGTGGCCAACCACGGATTCTCGTTCGGCGCGCCTAGATCGTGGGGGGTTGCGCCTTTGAGCTTTCGCGGGGCTAGGTGATTGTCTTCCCCAATTGTGTAGTAGTAGCCGATGATCCGTTCTCTGGCATCGGCGGTCGGAATGGCTCTAGCAAAGGCTCGCAGGATAGATTTTTCTAGCGCTGGCCAAAGCAAGAGGGTTGCATAGCCGCCATAAAGTCGGACGTCTAGGCTCTCGTACCAGCGGTAGTCAATGCATTCAAGTACGCCGAACTGTCCGACCGGATCGGCTTCGCTAGCGGCTGACCAGAGCGTGCCACCGCTAGTGAGATCGTATAGCTCGTTGAAAAGCGCCATCTTGAACCAGTTAGGCAGATCTGTTCTATCTAGAATTGGCTGCTGCCAGTCGATGATGTTCTGCTGCCAGGTGGTGTAGTTTTCTAGGGCAGTAGATGCGATCGCCCAAGCATTTCGACCGCTGCGATCAAAAAAGTCGGTATAGCGTCGATACGCCTGCTTCCCCTTAGCAAATTCTGTCACAGGCAAGTCCCAACTCAGCGCAAAGGGGATCTGTTGGGTCTCACCAGGTGCAAGCGTGAATTTGAGGGCGATCGCGCTGCCAATCCGCTCACCTTCGCTACCACTCCAATCATCGATATTTTCTAAAAGACCTTCCTGAGAAAAGGTATCCCACAATTCGTTGCCTTCTCCGGCTGGGTTCCATCTGGCGTAATCAGACGGAATTGAACTATACGGGTCGAGGGACATAGTAGAGGCTGCTACGGTAAACTGTCCATCGCCTTCCTTCGGGTTACCCGTCCATGTTCCATCCATTACAAAGCCAACACCGTTCTCATTTCCTGCAAGGATGTTGTAGTTTCCATAACTTTCTTTTGTTCGAGGCACATAGTCATAAAAAGGACTGCCGTCCTCTCTCTGCTGAATCTCTGGAGAAGTCTCGCTATTGGTAAACCAGCCCACCATATTCTCCCAGCTCAGCATAATACTCAGCGTCAGCGGCTGGTCAGTCGGATTGTGCGCCGTCCAAACAAATGTCGCAACCGGATAGCTACTCTCTTTATAGTTATTCGCCCAGATAGGAGAAAACTGCTCACACGTTAGTTCTGCTCGAAATACATTCTCATAGACATACCAGCTACGTGGATAGAGAGAATGATAGACACCTGTGCTTTGTTCTGTTGTACTCGCTGGATACCACTGCCAGCTAGAGAGTTCTGCCGCTGGCCTATCTGTACTCATCGCATAGGCTTTGGTCTCCCCATTCGCATCCTGTTCAAACACGCTGAACTGACAGCCCGGAAAGCTATCGAACAGGTGCTCGCCGCCGTCCAAGTGCCATAGGTTAAATGTGCCGTTTGGAGAACGGCCAATACAGCCCGCCCCAAATCCACCTAGCGGCGCACCATGCTCTGGCCCATCATCTAGGTTGCTAGCGTAGCGAACGATGTAAGGCGTTTTCCACTTTTTGCCAATCGGCCACTGCCAGGCACAGTCAGGAATGTTTGGCTTGCGGGCTGCTGGTTGGCTCATAGGTAGGCGCTACGGTCTAGAACACCCCGGATTATCCTACGCTTTGCCAATTGCGCCAACCATATTTTCCATACGTTATTGTTAAGCATTACAATTGAAATGATCGAACGTAACCGTGAGGGAGGCGCGTACTATGTCACAGCAGGATTCTATTGAGTTGCGCCTCACCGGTAATGGGATATCTCCCGGCACTATCCGCTCAAAAGACATTGCCCAACTCATAGATGCGGTTGAAGACATGATCGCATCAAAGGTCGTTGCTGAGAATCCCAGCATCAGAAAGGATCAGATAGTAATCGGTCTCTCCAACATTGAAGAAGGGAGCGTAGGATTGCTATTCGCTTCAAGTGTAGACGAGCTAACCTCTTCGGCAGCCAAGGCTATAGCATCATCTATCACTGCAGAAGACTTTTATTCACTTCCAGAAGATAGTATTAGGTCGCTCAAAACTATCTCAGCGTTTACAAGATCTCGTGACTGTCATGCTGAAATATACGATGTCAACGACAGTAAAAAGCTCCTTGCGGTAATTACGCCCACGACGAAGATATTAGAATACGAGCCAATAAGAGGCGAAACATCTATATATGGCACCGTCACTCGCGTGGGCGGATCAAACGAAGAAAAGCCAACCATCCAATTTAGAACGATCGAAGGACACTTGCTTTATTGTAGCGCTAGCAAAAGAAACGCAAAAATAGCAGCTCAGCATCTCTATCAGAAAATTGGCTTGATTGGAGTTGCAGAATGGGATGCAAAAACCTTTAGCATCAAGAGCTTTGACGTTAAGGAAATCTCTGATTATGAACAGGGATCTCTATCCGAAGCGTTACAGTCAGTTTCTGATAGCTATGGACAGCAGTTTGACGCTGTTGAAGATGTAGACGACTTCGTTCAGAAGATTAGGCATAGTGTTTGAGGAGTCCTTTGCTATTTAATGACAATCGTATGTTTGGACACAAATATCCTGATCTGGGGGATTAAGAGGCAAGCTTCTTCTGGTCAAGAAAATATGATCCTGAAAGCGAGACATCTAATACGCACTTTAGAGGAAGATAGAATTAACGTCATCATTCCCTCTCTCGTCCTTGCAGAGCTTCTAATGCCAATTGAAAGTAGGGACTACGGTGATTTTCTCGCTAAAATGAACAAGAGATTCATGATTGCTCCTTTTGATACTCAAGCCGCTATGCACTACGCTACTTTGTGGAAGCAATGGCGAGAACAGACTACACAAAGCAGTAGTGAGAAACAGACTCAGCCTACAAGAACAAAGATGAAAACAGATTTCATGATAGTCGCTACGGCAATATCTAGAAAAGCTGAATGTATCTACAGCCAAGATACAGATATCATCAAGTTTTCAAAAGGACACGTGGACGTTCGAGGTTTGCCACCAGTTTTTCATCAGGGTAGTTTGATCTAGTTCCGGCTCTCGCCTGTCGAAATATTCCGGCTTCATTTAAGTCATACATTGTGCGCTTGGGATGGACAACATACTGGACTTTAAACTGTACAGAAAAGAGCGATCGCCTTCCCATAAATCGTCTAACATTAAACATTAAGCGCTGTAAAGTTAGCGCGGTGTTTTGTGCGATCGCCCTGCCCTATCCATGCCAAAAAAAAGATTCAATATTCAAGCCCCTTTCGAGCCCGCAGGCGACCAGCCTCAGGCGATTGAACAGCTTGTCAAAGGTCTAAAAGCCAAGCAAGAGTACCAGACGCTCTTGGGTGCAACGGGTACAGGCAAAACGCACACCATTGCACGCACTATTGACAAAGTGGGCAAGCCAACGCTGGTGCTAGCGCATAACAAAACGCTTGCTGCCCAGCTATGCAACGAGCTGCGAGAATTCTTTCCAGACAACTCCGTCGAATACTTCATTAGCTACTACGACTACTACCAGCCAGAAGCCTACATTCCGGTCACCGATACCTACATCCAAAAGACCTCGTCGATCAACGATGAGATCGATATGCTGCGGCACTCTGCGACCCGGTCGCTGTTCGAGCGCAAAGACGTGATCGTCGTTGCCTCTATTAGCTGCATCTACGGCTTAGGAATTCCGTCCGAATATCTCAATGCTTCGATTCCGCTGCGAGTAGGCGCAGAAACCAACCAGCGCCAGGTTCTAAGAGATCTCGCCTCAGTTCAATACACGCGCAACGATCTCGAAATGGGGCGCGGTCGCTTCCGCGTCAAAGGCGACGTGCTCGAAATTGGCCCTGCTTACGAGGACCGGGTGATTCGGATCGAGTTTTTTGGCGATGAGATTGACGCTATTCGCTATATCGATCCGGTTACGGGCGCGACGCTGCAGAGTATGGACGCCCTAAATATCTACCCGGCTCGTCATTTTGTCACCCCAGACGACAAGCTAGAAGCCGCCTGCAAAGGCATTCGCGCTGAGCTAAAAGAACAGCTTGAGTTCTTGGAAAGTCACGGCAAGCTGTTAGAAGCCCAAAGGTTAGAGCAGCGAACTCGCTACGACCTAGAAATGCTCGAAGAAGTCGGCTATTGTAACGGCGTAGAGAACTACACTCGCCATCTAGCGGGCCGCTTGCCGGGTGCGCCACCAGAGTGCCTGCTCGACTACTTCCCGCATGACGACTGGCTGCTAGCTGTTGATGAGTCCCACGTCACCGTGCCTCAGATTCGAGCCATGTATAACGGCGATCAGGCCCGAAAAAGAGTGCTGATCGACCACGGCTTCCGGCTGCCGAGCGCTGCGGATAACCGCCCTCTAAAAGCGGAGGAATTCTGGAACAAAGCCAATCAGTGCATCTTTGTATCGGCGACGCCAGGGGATTGGGAAATTGGTCTTTCTGAAGGGCACGTGGTCGATCAAATTATTCGCCCGACGGGTGTACTCGACCCTGAAATTATCGTGCGGCCTTCTGATGGACAGGTAGACGATTTGCTAGGCGAGATCCGTACTAGAGCGGCCAAAGATGAACGCACCCTAGTAACTACGCTGACTAAACGCATGGCTGAGGATTTGACTGAATACTTCAACGAGCATGGCGTTCGAGTGCGCTACCTACACTCGGAGGTTCATTCAATTGAGCGAATTGAGATTATTCAAGACTTGCGGAACGGTGTATTCGACGTTCTTATTGGCGTCAACTTACTTAGAGAAGGTCTCGACCTGCCCGAAGTGTCACTTGTGGCCATCCTCGATGCTGACAAGGAAGGCTTTTTGCGGGCGCAGCGATCGCTGATTCAAACCATTGGCCGGGCAGCTCGTCATATCGAAGGCAAAGCCATTCTCTACGCCGACAATATGACTGAGAGCATGGAAAAGGCGATCAGCGAAACCAAGCGACGACGGGCTATCCAAGAGGCTTATAACGAGGAGCACGGGATTACGCCGACTGCGATTATTCGGCGCAATTCCAACTCAATCCTCTCTTTCTTGGATGTTTCTCGTCGGTTAAATGCTGAGGAGTTAGAACAGGCTGTTAGCCATAGCGATGAGCTGCCGCTAGAGGATATTCCAGCCCTGATTGGCCAGCTAGAAACCAAGATGAAAGAAGCTGCGAAGGAACTGAAGTTTGAAGAGGCCAGTGAGTTTCGCGATCGAATCAAGCACTTGCGCGATCGCCTACTCGGGAAACACAAGCCGCCTTTTCGCCTAGATAAACAAGAAGTGAGTCAATGAGTCTAGGCATCTTCGAGCGGTGGTAGCAGACCACGAAATTTCTGCAGCTGCGACAGCTTAGGAGAAAAAGAAGCTCAACAAAAGCTATAAGAGCGCACACTCATCGAATAGTAGACATTTGATAATAAATATTTCGCCAAGAAGAAATAGCTTTACCGATTAATACAGTTTGTGTGCGATAGAAATTGGTCTTTAAAGGAGCAAGAGATAATAGGCCCAGTTATCAGCTTAATTACCGTCGGCATTTTTTCACAGTATGACAGATTCATCCTCAGATTTCTTCATCGTTGGGATCGGTGCTTCGGCGGGAGGTATTCAGGCACTAGAAGAATTCTTCTCAAATATTTCTGACCATCCGAATGCAGCGTTTGTAGTCGTTCAGCATCTTTCGCCAGATTTTCGTAGCATGATGAGCGAAATCTTGCAGCGAAAGACGGCGATGCAGGTACGTCAGGTGGCTGAGGACATGCCTGTGCAGGCTGGCACGGTCTATGTGATGCCGCCAGGGAAAAACATGCTATTGCAGGATCGGCGGTTTGTCTTAGTCGAGCGGGCCGACCATCTGAACTATCCTATTAATCTTTTCTTCGAGGCAATGGCCCAAAACTTCGCCGAGCGGGCCATCGGTGTGGTGTTAACTGGTGGCGGCAGCGATGGCACAGAAGGCTTACAGCAGATCAGCCGAGCAGGCGGCGTTGTCTTAGCGCAAACGCCAGAGTCAGCGCAATTTAGCAGTATGCCGGTCAATGCGATCGCCTCTGGCATCATCGACAAGATTCTATCTCCCAAAGAACTCGCCCATGCCGTCTACGATATCGTTCGCTTCACCTACGATCAAAATCCCAGTGAAAAAGACGAAGAAGACTTCATCAGCCCAGCCGCTCTTCAAGAGATCATCGGCATCCTAGCCGATCAGGCCGACATCGACTTTTCAGACTACAAAACCAACACGCTCAGAAGACGAACGCACCACCGCTGCGCGCTCAACCACTGCCGCAACATCGTTGAGTACATCGATATACTTTCCAAATCAGAAGAAGAACGGCGACTGCTACGACAGAGCTTACTGATCGGGGCGACCCGCTTTTTCAGAGATGGCGCGCCCTGGATACGCTTGAAAGATCAGATACTGCCCGAGCTGATAGAAGAGCTAGAAACAGGCGAACAGCTTCGGATCTGGGTGAGCGCTTGCTCTACGGGCGAAGAAGCCTACAGCATGGCGATGACAGTCACCGACGTGCTAGAGGCAGCCGAGAAGAGCCTAAAGGTCAAGATCTTTGTAACAGATATCGATCCTAAATCACTTTCTGTCGCGGCAAAAGGGGTTTATCCAGCCAGCATTGCTAGCGAGCTTACAACAGAGCGCCTAGAGCGCTACTTCGACAGAATTGATAATACGTACAGAGTCAAGCGGTTTCTAAGAGAGATGTTGATCATCGCACCGCACGATTTGACTAAAAATGCGGGCTTCTCAAAGATGCATCTAGTCAGCTGCCGCAACGTGCTGATCTATATGAATCCTCGTCTACAGCAGCAAGTGATCCGGCTGCTGCACTTTACGCTTGCTCCAGAAGGTATTCTCTTTCTTGGTAGTTCCGAAACGCTAGGCGAATATGCAGAAGATTTTGAGACAATCAACGCTGAAAGTAAGCTGTATCAAAAGAGAAAAAACGGACGTAGGCTACTACCCAATGCCAATGTGCAGCCTACCTCTACCACTTTTCGCTCGCATAGACAGGTCAAAGACAGAAGTAAAAAAGACAACCAGATTGTTGCAAATGCATTTAAGCATGCATTTGACGATCGCCGAGTCACCTGCCTAGCGGTCAACCATGGCAATCAGATAGCCCAGATTTTTCATAATTCAGCCCAGCTACTAGAGCTAACGACTGGTGAGGTTCGAATGAACGTCACCGAGATGGTGCCAAAAGCGCTGCGCCTACCTTTAGAAACTGCGCTACATAGAGCCAAGCGAGAGAAAGAATCAGTCACTTACACAGGCATTCCCGTCCGCAAAGACGAGATCGTTCACAATATCGATCTAAAGATAGGCTTTGAACCAGAAGATGGCCGAGACAGTAGTCTTCTGATAGTCGTGTTAGAGATTGTGGGTACTCCGCTTGCGGTTGATTCACTGACCTGCGAAATCTCGGCAGACGCGGCAGAACAGATCAACTCTTTAGAATACGAGCTTAGACAGACCAAGGAGAACCTACAGGTCACGATCGAAGAATTAGAAACTATCAACGAAGAGCAGCAGGCGACAAACGAAGAGCTGCTCGCTTCGAACGAAGAGCTGCAAAGTACTAACGAGGAAATGCAGTCTGTCAATGAGGAGCTGTATACCGTTAATGCTGAATATCAAAGAAAGATAGAAGAACTGGTACAGCTCAATGAAGATATTGACAATCTATTACGCAGCACAAATATCGGCGTGGTCTTCTTAGACCGCACTTTGAACATTAGAAAATTCACCCCTGCTGCCGCTGATATTGTGAATCTGCGAGCAGGCGATATTGACCGACCTATCTCTAATTTCACCAGTCGCTTGGTGGACACAGATCTTAATGCCTTAGCAGAAGAGGTATTAGCCTGTAAATCTCTGATCGAAAAAGAAGTTTTCAACACGGATACGGGTGAATCTTTGCTGCTAAGGGCCTATCCCTATATCAAGGCCGACGGTGAACTAGAAGGCGTCACTCTAACGTTCTTAGAAGTAACAGAACTCAAGCGGGTGCAGCTAGAGCTAGAAGAAAGTAACGCCGTTTTAGAAACTGTCTATGCGACTAGTCCAGTAGGGTTTGCGCTACATGATGAGCATCTGCGCTTTGTCCGGCTTAATCAAACGCTAGCAGAGATCGATCAGCTATCGATTGAAGAGCATATTGGTAAGACAATGGCTGAAATACTGCCCTCTAGAATTGGAGAACAGGCAATGTCTTTGCACCAAGAGGTGCTAGAAACTGGGACTCCTATTCTCGATTACGAATTTGAAGGCGCGCTGCCAACCAACCCTGATGCCTATCGCTACTGGTCAGCTAGCTACTTTCCGGTAGAGCTCAAGACTGGTCGTCGCTGGGTGGCAGCAGTCATCAACGAGATTACAGCGCTCAAAAAGGTACAGACGGAGCTGCAAGATAGCCGCAACTTTGCTCAAAGACTGTCTGAGTCTAATCCCGGTATCATCTATATCTACGATATTCCGTCTGCATCAGCGACCTATTTAAACTCTTCGGTTAGCAAGCTTTTGGGCTACAGTCCGAAAGAGGTGCGTGATATGGGCGATCGCATCATCGAATTACTCGTTCATCCTCACGATATTTCTAAAGTCATCCAGTACTATCAGCAGTTTGTCAGCAACCAAACCGATGTCTTAGAAACCGAACTGCGAATTAAACATAAAGACGAAAGTTGGAAGTGGCTAGCGCTACGCAGTGTCGCTTTTGACGTGGATGAAGCGGGTAAAGTTCAGCAGGTATTAGGACTTGCGACTGATATCACCGATCGGAAAACGACCGAAAGGCGATTAAAGAAGCAGAAACAAACGTTAGAAGATGCGATCGCCACCGCCCAAGCTGCCGATTCTGCTAATCAGGCCAAATCAGAATTTCTAGCTAATATGAGCCACGAAATTCGCACGCCCATGAACTTGATCCTGGGGACTAGTCAATTGCTGGAGCGCACAGGTCTAAATGAAAGGCAGCGGAATCTACTAGAAGTCCTCCAGCGCAATGGTCGCACCCTGCTTACATTGATCAACGATGTGCTTGATCTTTCCAAGTTAGAAGCGCAAGAGCTTCGCATCGACTGCAAGCCTTTTGACCTTACGGATCTGCTCAAGGCGACATTTGCTAACTTTGTACCTAGCGCAGAAGAGAAAGGATTGACCATGACCCTAGAGATGGACCCTACCTTACCGGCGCTAGTAGTCGGAGACAGTTTCCGGCTCCAGCAGATATTGCGTAACTTGCTAGGCAATGCAATTAAGTTCACAGCCGCAGGCAGCATCCAGCTGCGATCGCAGCGTATCCAAGTGACTTCTCAGACGGTGACCGTACGCTTTAGCATTACAGATACTGGTGTAGGCATTTACCCAGAGGCTCAAGAAAATCTGTTCGAGCCCTTCATCCAGGCGGACAACTCCAGCACTCGCCAGTATGGCGGCACCGGACTAGGTCTGACCATCTGTCGTCGCATTGTCGAACTTATGAGCGGTGAGATTGGCGTCGAAAGCGAGCCTGACCAAGGAAGTAATTTCTGGTTTGTAATCCCGCTAGACAAAGCAGGCGAGAGTGAAGATATTTTGGCAGGCGACGCTTTGCAGCCGCCAGTAGAAGAAGAGGGTAACGGGACTAACGGTAGTCAGGTTCGCATTCTAGTCGCAGAAGACAATGTAGACAACCAAGATTTGCTGGTGATGCTGCTAGAAGATATGGGCTACGACAACGTGATTACCGCAGGCAATGGCCAAGAAGCGTTGAGTAGAGTCAATGCCGAGGCATTTGATCTGATTCTGATGGACTGTCAGATGCCGATAGTAGATGGCTATGAAGCGACTCAAAAGCTGAGAGAGCAAAATTCTATCAATCGAGGTATTCCCGTTATTGCTATCACCGCGCATGCAATGCAAGGCGATCGCGAGAAATGTCTGGCCGCTGGCATGAGTGACTACATCACCAAGCCCTTTGTCACCGAAGAGTTAGAACGCAAGCTAATCCATTGGACACAGCAGGAGAGCATCTAAAGCAGTACAGAAATGGCCCAGCGACAGCGTTTTGATCACTCATGCCGCCAAAAGTCGATCTAGGAAATCCTCTACAAAGTCAATTTCGGGGAATTCTATAGAAGTAGATTTTCCCAAACGGACGTAGTCTTTGTCTTTTACCTGGGCTTTTTACCTGTGATCTCCTTGAGAAATGTTAGCCAGCAGGCTTCTGACTCGGCGCTGCCTAGCACTACTGACTCCCTAGCAGCTTTGTGCAGACTAAAGCCGTTATTTTGCCGTCTATTTCCAGAGCAGCTAAGCTCGGATTTTACAGTAGTTATTCCTACTTATAACGGCGCAGAAAGAATCAAAACAGTCATACAGCGCCTGCGCTGCCAAATTGGCGTCCATAACATCGCCTGGGAAATTATTGTAGTCGATAACAACAGCACCGATACCACAGCAGCCCTTGTCCGCCGATATCAACAGCACTGGCCGAAGAACGTTCCCCTACGCTACGAATTTGAGCCGCAGCAAGGAGCAGGCTACGCCCGTCAGCGAGGCATAGAAAAGGCGAACAGTCCGCTAGTCGGCTGCCTAGACGACGACAATCTACCCTGGCTGAACTGGGTATATTCAGCCTATCACTTTGGCAAATGCTACCCTGCCGTAGGTGCCTATGGTAGCCGCATCCGAGGAAAGTTCGAATCGGCCCCACCGGCTCACTTCGAGCGAATTGCCGCGCTGCTGGCTCTGACCAATCGAGGCGATCGGTCGATTCCCTATCGCCCAGAGGCAAAAATCTTGCCGCCAGGGGCCGGATTAGTCGTTCGTCGTCAGGCTTGGTTAGATAACGTGCCCAAAGAACGCAGACTAGCCAAGAAGTTTGGCAATAGAGAAGCTGGTGAAGATCTAGAAGCTGTGATCAGAATCCAGCAAGCAGGTTGGCCAATCTGGTACAACCCACGCATGTGCATCTATCACGAGATTCCAGAACATCGTCTGACCCGCAGCTATCTCACAACCCTCTGCTGGGGCATTGGGCTGAGCAGATACCATACTCGCATGCTTAGCTTCGCCAGATGGAAAAGACCTTTTATGGTTCTGCCATACGCTGCAAACGATTTAAAAAAGATTGTTGTTCATCTTCTTCGCTATCGCCAACAGGTGATAACAGATACGGTGACAGCGAGCGAAATGAGGCTATTCGTGGCGAGTCTTATTAGTCCGCTACATAGCTGGTATCGGCTATGCAAGCCCAAAAATTGATAATAGCCAACTTAGATTCTGCTGCAGATTAGCTTCTCTAAAAGGAATCGTGAGAGCAGAGCTTAATTGATCTGAACCTACCAGCATCGATCGGTTAACATTCGATCAATTTGACTAATCAACGCTGAAGCGATTTGACCAGTCAACGCTGAAGCGATCGCACTCTATCGGCAGGCCAATAGATCTTGTAAGCCGTACCCACAATATTTTCTCTCGGCAAAAATCCCCATACATGCGAGTCGCCGCTGGCATTGCGGTTGTCTCCTAAAACAAAGTAAGACTCGGGCGGTACTAGCTCTGGACCCCATTGATATTCGATTGACCCGTCCACATACGCCTCTTCCAGAATCTGCCCATCAATCCATACATTACCCGCTCGAACTTCGACGGTTTTTCCCGGTAGCCCGATCACTCGCTTCACAAACAAAGTTTCAGAATCGGCTTCAAGCAGCTCTATGGCTTCAGGTGGTGCCTTAAAAACAACAATATCTTTGAGAGCGGGCTGATAGAGACTGTTTCGACTGACGAAAGTGCGATCGCCTACCTGCAACGTTGGCATCATCGACTCACTAGGAACAATACATTGCAAGACGGCCTGATCTATCCACATCGGTACGCTGCCAATTCCTAAGCGCAGCAGCAGGCTGCCTAAAATGACTACTGCCAGCATGGCAGTGGAGCGACTAGGCTTTTGCATCGGACTTGCTGGCGTACTCCGATAGGCATGGTAGCCAGCAATTGACCAAACCGTGCAAGCCACAGGCAGCAGCGGCGTCTGGTAGTTTGCCATCATCGCAAGGCCCGCTCCCACCGCTAAAAACAAACCGCCAACCACCGCCTGACCCAGATACCACTGCCCTAACCCTGGCAAAATCTGAGAAAGAAAAACGCCATACCAGACGTCTTGGCCCTGCCGTTTATTGCCTAGCGGATACAGCGGACGCCCTACCGTTGCAAACGCATCCCACACATTCAATAGATAGACAACCCCTGCCGCCCCGATTAGCCAAAATGCCTTTGTCGTACTACCTTCTGCAGCAAACAAAGACCATATTGAATGAATCACCAAAACAACAAAGGCAGAAAAGATAACAATCGCCTTCGTCCACTGATCGCCATAAAATTGACCCAGCCCAGGAATGATGCCAGATAGATTAACAGCCAGCCAACAATCTTTTACTGGTCGTCTGACTATCATTGAATCTTCTTGTAAAAGGAACTATGTAAACGTACACAGTCTATTTTTCCCAAGCAGCTCGAACAAGAAGCCACCGCTCGTATCAGGAGACAGCAAGAACCGACTATAGTTAAAAGGTGACCAGCGGGACAGTTACACTACCATTTGTGACTGACCTACCGAATAGGAGAACTAGTGCAGCGTCAGCGCTTAGTTTCAGAGCAAGCCTCTTCTAGAGGCATTATCTTACAAGACTTCTAGAGATCGTCACCCCACTTTTTAGTCTTGACGCTGCGCTAGGCTATCTTGGTTTCTACCTAATCTGTTACGTATGGAGGATTTACATCATGAACATTGCCAAAATTAGCACCGATGGGACTCATCAAATCGTGATAATTCCCAAAGACTTCCAAATGACAGGTACTGAGGTCTACATCAAAAAGGTTGGGAGTGCGATCGTTCTAATTGCCAAAGATAGTCCCTGGCAATCTTTATTTGAGAGTCTAGAGCAATTCTCTGACGATTTCATGAATACTAGAGAGCAGCCTTCTCTCGACGTTCGAGAAGCGTTCTAGATGAAATACCTGCTCGATACCAACATCTGCATCTATAGCCTTCTGCACTTTGCTCACTACACATAGCAAGGCTACACCCTTTGTTCTATAACGCAAAGTGAATAGCAACTGCACGAATGCATCCGCGCATTGCTATACCTAATCAAGCAGAAACCTCCCGAGGTATTGGCGCGATTCCGAACCCTTTCTCTGTCTGATATCGGTATTTCTTCTATCACCGTAGCGGAATTAGAATATGGCATTTGCAAGAGTCAACAGCAAGAGAAAAATCGTAGCGCTTTAATACAATTTTTAATCCCGCTAGAAATTGTTGAGTTTGATCAAGCTGCTGCAACCATATATGGTGTGATTAGAAGCAACCTGGAGAGTAGAGGGCTTGTTATCGGAGCAATGGACATGCTGATTGCAGCTCATGCCTTGAGCTGTGGCGTTACCTTAGTTAGCAACAACATGCGAGAGTTTTCGCGCATTACCGACTTATCGCTAGAAAACTGGGCGGAATAAACCATCGCAACCTTAGCATTGTTTGAAATATGGTCTAATTCAAAATGCCGCTTTTGACTGAAGCCCTAAAATTGCAGACTTCACCAAAATCATCAAAATCCATAGTTAAATTTGAGTTAGTGATAAAGGCCAGCGTGGGTGCGGCTCAAGTTGGCCTGTTCTATTGAATGGTTCTGAGCAATCTATTTAAGCTAGGGCCATCCCCTTCCATACGTGGGCCTGTCGTCGGATCTTCAAACTCGCCCCGGTTAATTTCGCGATCGCGCAAATTCTCAGCTAGCGCCGCTGCATTCTCTTTTAGCATCACGGTCACTGCCCCAGTTTGCAGCTCGCCATCTTCATTCGGCATCAGCTCTAGCAGATAGCCGTAGAGATCGCCTTCCAAGAGGTGCGATCGCATCAATCCATCAGTCCCTCTATCTTCGGGTCGATCGGTCGAAAACACCAGCAAAGACTCAGCCCGGCGATAGTCAGCAAATATCTCAGCGCCATAAATTGACCTGAGCGAATCTTCCAATCGAGGAATACTCACCCCGCTGACAATATCTACCAGAGTCAGCTTCTCCGAGTGAATAACCACGGGTTCACCCGAATGCCGCCGCACCAATAGGCTCTCACCGGAACCGCCCCCCGGTGGAAACACCGAGCCGTGAAACGTATACCGACGAGCAGGCGTACTCTCCCGGCGAATAGACAAGCCCTCTGAGCGCAAAGCTCGCAGCGTTGGGTGGGCTTCCATCCAAGCAGCAGCTTCATCAATAGTTTGACCCGGTAGCGCTTTGGCACTCCCAGCAAAAACGGTGGTTTCTATCCCAATCCCCGCTAATGTGATGCCAGCTATCAATCCAAACCGCAGAAGCTTGTTCATAATGTCAGGTTATAGGGAGCCAAATCCCTTCTTTTTCTTGTTCTTTTTCTTCTTCTTTCCGCCACCAGCGCCTCGCCAGCCGGGTCTTGGCGCACCGCCAAAAGGATTTCCACCCATTGGATTGCCGCCACCCATTGGACCACCGCCCATGCCCGGAAAGCCACCATCGAAGCCTGGTAGTCCCATATTTCCCTGACCCATCTGCTGCATTAATCCGCGCATCCGCTGAAAATCGCTCACCAGCTTACCGACATCCTTCTCCGCATAGCCAGCGCCCTTAGCCACCCGGCGGCGACGACTCGGAGAACCCGACAGCACTTCTGGGTTCTCCCGCTCCTCCATCGTCATCGATTTAATCATCGCCTCACAGCGCTTCAGCTGCTGCTCACCCTGCTGCAGCTGGTCAGAAGAGAGCTTATTGCCCATACCCGGAATCATCTTCATAATCCCAGCCAGCGACCCCATATTCTTCATCAGCCGGGTCTGCTTCAAAAAGTCATTGAAATCAAACTTCGCCGACAGGATCTTCTCTTGCAGCTTCTCTGCATCGGCAATATCAACTTCTTCTTGGGCCTTTTCCACCAGCGTCAGCACATCACCCATACCCAGGATGCGAGACGCCATCCGATCGGGATAAAAAGGCTGTAGCGCCTCGACTTTTTCGCCCACACCGATAAACTTAATTGGCTGGCCAGAAATCCGCCGCACCGACAGCGCCGCCCCCCCGCGCGAGTCGCCGTCCATCTTGGTCAGAATCGCGCCCGTAATCCCAATCTCATCATGGAAAGTGCGCGTCAGCGTCGCCGCCTCTTGGCCCGTCATCGCATCCACAACCAGCAAGACTTCATCTGGCTGCGCGACGTCTTTTACCTGCGCTAGCTCAGCCATCATGTCCGTATCGATTTGCAGACGGCCTGCCGTATCGATAATGACCGTATCAATGCCGTCTGCTTTTGCCTTGGCCAGACCCTGCCGGGCAATCTCCACCGGGTTCGCATCCGCGCCAATTTCAAATACAGGCACGTCAATCTGCTTACCCAGCGTCAATAGCTGATCGATCGCCGCTGGTCGATAAACGTCAGTCGCCACTAGCAGCGCCGAGCGCTCTTGCTTACGCAGATGTAGGGCGAGTTTGGCAGAGGCCGTCGTCTTACCTGTGCCCTGCAAACCAGCCATCAAGACAACCGTTGGCTTATTTTCGCTGTCAGCCAAGGGCACGTTGGTTTCACCCATCGTCTCGACCAGCTCGTCGTAGACAATCTTGATAAACTGCTGATCGGGGCGAACGCCAGAGACGACATCAGCGCCCTGAGCCTTTTCTTTGACATCGGCGACGAAGCCTTTGACGACATCGAGGTTGGCATCCGCTTCGAGTAGGGCGCGCCGCACTTCTCGAAGCGCCTCTGTAATATTCGCATCCGAGATTTTGTCCTGGCCGCGAAGCTTTTTCCAGGCGGATTCAAATTGTTCTGAGAGGGCTTCAAACATAAAACTGAGCGATTTATAGAACTAGGCGAACTGACTATCCTATTCTAAAGGGTTCGGTTCAAATCATCTGATAAGCTGCTTGGTGAGTTGATTCGGTGGAGCCTAGGCCGCTGCCAAAGCAAAAAGCGCCAAACAATCGGACCTTAGTGCTGAGCGCCGAAGAGAAAGTTGCTTATGCCAATAAACTGTTGAGCGTGAGTAAGCCCCAGACGGCTGCCAACATTTTAGATCGAACGATTCATCAGGATCTGCTGACAGCTTTGCCGCTGCTACCAGATAATTTTGTGGATTTACTGATTGTCGACCCTCCTTATAATCGGCAGAAGGATTTCAACGGTTCGACCTTCAAAGAGATGCCCGCTGCTGACTATCAAGCTTGGCTAACTAACTGGATGTCTCAATTGCCGCGCTTGCTAAAACCAACTGCCTCTATATATATGTGCTGTGATTGGCAGTCATCGAACGCGGTTTATCAGGCGTTTGCTCAGTACTTTCAGGTGCGTAACCGCATCACCTGGGAGCGTGAGAAGGGTCGCGGGGCGAAGCGAAACTGGAAGAATGCTTCGGAAGATATCTGGTTTGGCACGGTATCAGATCGCTACACCTTTAATGTAGAAGCGGTGAAGGTGCAGCGGCGAGTAAGAGCGCCCTATCGAGACAAAGCTGGCAGACCCAAAGACTGGAAAGAAACGCAGCAGGGCAACTTCCGCGCCACTCATCCCTCCAACCTATGGACCGATATCTCCATTCCTTTCTGGTCTATGCCAGAAAACACAGATCATCCTACTCAGAAGCCCGAAAAGCTGATTGCCAAGATGATTCTAGCCAGTTCTAACCCAGGTGAGGTAGTGTTCGATCCTTTTCTTGGATCTGGAACGACTTCTGTTGTGGCCAAAAAGCTCGGTCGGCACTATGTAGGGATAGAGCAGGAAGAGCGCTATGCCTGCTGGGCGCAGAAACGATTAGCACTTGCTGAGCAGGATGCTTCGATTCAGGGATATACAAATGGGTATTTCTGGGAGAGAAATGTTGGGCTGGGCGATCGCAGACCACTCAGTTAACCAAGCCATACAATGAACAAGCCGAACTGCATTATCTGAGCAGCGAAGAGTCAGGCATACTGATGCTAGTATCTCAGCATGAGAACAACGATACGCTTAAGTGAAGAGATCCTTCAGTCAGCCAAGCAACACGCGCTGTCAACGAAGCGCACGTTGACGCAGCTAATTCAAGATGCGGTAGTGCTTTTGATCGAGCGGGAAAGGGGTGCCTCGTCTCCGCGCGTTGTATCGCTTCCCACCTTCAGAGGCGATGGCACGTATCCTAATGTAGATGTCAATAGCAATGCAGCGCTTAGAGAACGTATGGAGACTTTCCAAAAAGAGTAAGGCGCGATGTATCTATGTGATGTGAACATCTACATCAACGCTCACCGAGAAGAGAACGTAGGGTATGAGTTCTACCATCATTGGCTGACAGAGCAGCTATCGAGTAGCGAGACTTTTCTCTATTGCGACTGGATTTTGAGCGCGTTCATTCGGATAGTCACTCACCCAAGAATCTACAAAACGCCTACGCCTTTAGAGCAAGCAATCGCCTTTACAAATACTGTCAGAAGTCAACCTAATGCGCTAGGGATAATGCCAGGGGCCAGGCACTGGCAGATCTTCGAAAAGTTGTGCTTAGAAAGTCAAACCGTAGGTAATTTGGTGCCAGACGCTAGTCTTGCGGCTTTGGCAATAGAATCAGATGCTGTATGGGTCAGCGCCGATGCAGACTTTAAAAGATTTGAGCCGATATTAACCTGGCAGTGGCTTCCACCAAAATGACCCGCAGCAGGCACCGCTGTCTCAGCTACGTAGTGTGCTCTCCACGTATGCAAGAGAAATCTTTGTTGAGCAGCCTTAAAATTTCTAGCGGCTATCAAAGTGCAAAGCGTAAGACACGGCATTGTCAAAATAGGAGAATCGAAAACTCTCTTCTACGTAGAACTACTTAAACCTTCAGCAAGTCCACATAGAAGCTACATACAATCCCCCTACACAACCGTGTCAAAAAAACGTAAGAATAGCGCTGAGACTCATCAAGTTTGATTAGACTGTTGACGTCTTTAGCTAGGGTCAAAAGAGTAGTGTGCAGTATGACAAGCCTAGAAGCAATCGAGCTGAAATTCTTACTGAAGCTGCTGGGGTGTGAGAACTACCGAAGTAAAATTTCAGAGATTAAGCCAAACGCTAAAACAAAAGCTTCAGATCGCGACAAGGTTTGCAGGAACTTAGGCGCGAAAGGTCTCGTTGACTATGACAGTGAAGTTGCTAAATTTAAGCTCACCTCGCATGGTAAAACCTTGTTGTCTCTAGACACTACCAGCCTTCCTGCAACGCCGGACGAGTTGGCTGTGATGAGAGCTTGCAAGGGAGTGATGACACCTGGTCAGCTCAGGAAAACACCTGCTGGTGCGCGTCAACAGATCATTCAAGATTTGGCGGGACGCAAAGTACTTTCAATATCAGAAATGACAATCAAAGAGGTTTCTTTAAGCGCTCAAGGCAGACAGTTTCTATTAGAAGAATATGAGCCTAGAGGCAATTCGCTGGTGGCAACAGCTACGATGCTGGGCAGTTATATCAAGTTTTTACGTAACAATTCAGGCCAATTTTCGCAGCAGCCATTACCGACTAGCCAGCCGCAACCTCAGCGCTCTCTCAGTCAACCTAGCAGCAGCGCTATGCCCATTGGTATTCAATCTAAGCCCGACGCTCAAGCTGTCTTACAGCAGATCAAACAGCTCGATCAGCTAATAGGTAGCGATAATTACCTGCCAATCTATCACCTACGAGAGAAGCTACAGCCGCCTTTGACTAGAGAAGAGTTGGATAGCTATTTGTATGAATTACAGCGAGCTGATCGCATCGAATTGAGCAGTCTGCATAACCAAGACGACTACAGCGCCTCTCAGATATCTGCTGGCATTAGTCAAAGCAATGGCGGTTCTCTTTTCTTTATTGCCATCCTCTAAAAGACATTGTCTCAACGTGCAACTGAACTGTTGTAAGTGAGTTGCGTCTGTACAACTTTTCGTAATCTAGAGCATTTAACTGTGACATCTATTGAGCAGCTAGTTCGTCAACATCTCAATCCGTTTGACCCAACTACGTTCAAGCCAGGAAATTTTTGGAAGGAAATCCAAGATGAAACCCAGGAGGTTTCTTCTATTCATCAGGAGATCGTTGATGGGGTTGAACAGGCTCTAGATAACGTCAATCGCGATCGCCAAACCCGCACGCTGATGCTGCTAGGCGATTCAGGATCGGGTAAGAGCTATTTACTTGGCAGACTTAAGAGAAACTTCAACGATAAAGCTTGTTTTGCTTACGTTGGCCCTTGGCCCGACAGTCAATTTATTTGGCGACACGTATTACGTCAAACGGTCGATAGCTTAATCGAAGTGCCCGAAGGCCAAAGTGAGCCGCAGCTCATTCGCTGGCTAAGAGGTTTAGATATTTTGAAGCGTCCTGGCATGGCCACTAGACTGCTAGGTGAACGGGGTGCTTTTGTACGCGACATGCGTATGAGCTTCCCGAGCGGTTTGTATCGTCCTAAGGATTTTTTTGGCGTTTTGTACGAATTGCTTAATCCAGAAAATAGGATTGTTGCCTACGACTGGCTGCGTGGCGAAGACCTTGATGACGAAGATTTAAGGCTTCTTAAAGTTAGAAACGCGGTTAATTCAGAAGATGCTGCTCAGACAATGCTGGGTAACTTCGGTACAATCGCCGACTCTACCCAACCTATCGTCATTTGTTTTGACAACTTAGATAATATTCCAAAGCGATCCGATGGCAAGCCTGATTTGCAGGCGTTATTCAACGTCAACACCACTATCCACAATGAGAAATTTAAGAATTTTCTGATTTTGATCAGTATCATTACGAGCAACTGGCAAAAAAACAAAGACGCTGTAGAACCTGCTGATCAGTATCGAATCAACGAAAAGCTCACCTTGCGGTCTATCAGTCTCGACCAGGCATCGTCGATTTGGGCTTCCCGATTACGTCCGTTGCACAGACGGGCCGATCCTGTGCCTGCTTCATCTATTGCGCCGCTCACACGTGCGTGGTTAGAGCATGAGTATCCAGGTGGGAAAGTCTTACCTCGCAAGTGCTTGATTTTGGCAGAAGGGCTGATTAGCCATTTCAAAAAGAATGGAAAGATGCCGCCTGTTCAACCTGTACTGCCGCCACCGCCTGTCAATATGCGCGCCAGCTTTGAACTAGCCTGGCAGAAGGAATTCAAGGAAACTAGCAAACAAGTGAGTCGGTTGGCTCAGTTTTCTTCGCCCGAGCTGGTTCGTCGGCTTCAAGAGGCGCTCGAAGCTCTAGGCGTTACTAATATTCAACACGCAATTCTTCCAAGCCCCAGCTATAAAAGCTATTCGCTTGGCTATCAGAGCACAAAAAGAATAGGCATTGTTTGGATGGAGGATAGCAATCTCAGTTCGTTTTGCAATGTGATGAAAGCCTGCCAAAAAATTACGCAGCAGGGGACGCGCGATCGCCTTTATCTGATCCGAGCCTCTAAGCTAGGCAGCACAAGCAACAAGGGTCATCGAATCTTTAGCGGAATATTCGATGGCAGTCCTCACACTCACATCAAACCAGATATGGAGTCTGTGTATTATCTGGAAACTTACCATCGCCTAGTTAATGCAGCAGCGGGAGGAGAACTGGTCATTGCCTCACAAACGCCAGATATTGCTCAGCTTCAGGTACTAGCGCGTCAATCTGGTGTGCTAGCTGGCTGCAAGTT
Organism: cf. Phormidesmis sp. LEGE 11477; assembly: GCF_015207105.1. Lineage (GTDB taxonomy): Bacteria > Cyanobacteriota > Cyanobacteriia > Phormidesmidales > Phormidesmidaceae > Phormidesmis. The sequence goes on along the minus strand of NZ_JADEXO010000054.1, from coordinate 17,464 downwards.
ACTTCAGCAAATGAGTAGTGAAGAAGGTGATCCTAGTCCTACTCCACCTGGTGATGATATGGAGACAGCGCAGAGATATATTTTGAACTTGATGAGCACTCATTCATGGATGGGACTGCAAGCGGTAGTCGCTAGCACGCAAGAACAAGTACCTACGTTGAGCGTTGAATCTGTCGATAAGATTATCCAGTCACTATGCAAAACTAACCGCCTAAACCAGATAGATCCTAATGCTGGCCGTGAAAATCAAATACTTTGCTGGGTTCCCAATCAGGCGGCTTAATTAAGGTGAGTTGGGCTTCACTAGAATCGAACACACGTAGAACTGGCGACTGCCGCCAATATCCTCATAGCTGATGAGTACTCCTTCTTCTCCCCCCACCTCCCTGAGCGTTACCAAGGTGCGCTTGGCTTTTGAGTGCCCTCGGCTGATGTATCTAGGTCATCATGAGGGCGGCATGACGATGTTTCGCGCCGCCAACTCAAACGGTGGAGGAGTAGGCTTAGCGTTTCATAAATTGTGTGATGACTGTGTAGATTGCATTGGTTCGGATCAGGCGATCGCCCAACTCCTCACCCCGCCCGCCACTCAGCTCGACCCAGAAACCCTATCGCAACAAATTCAACAACATCTTTACCGAGCAGTTTTTTTCCCACTCGTCCAAAAAACAGTCAGCGAGACTCCTCAAAAAGTGCCTGCGCTTAACCAGCTATGGGAAGGCATCACCGGACTGATTCGCCGCTGGGCAGAGCTGCTAGTAAGAAATCGAAAGTTCTGCGAGCCCAAAGATGTGATTCGCAAAACGTTTCTAGCCCAAGAGCTATCAGTCAAGCACACTTTTGATTTGCCAAATGGCGATCGCCAGCTCGTCAGAGGCCGCTTTGATAGCCTCGTATACGACTTCGCGCAACAGCGGCTTTGCGTGGTGGAATACAAGACTTATCAGGCTACCGATCCTGCCGCGCAGCTTGCACAGGTGGCTCTATACAGCTACATGCTCAAGCAAAAGCTGAAGGTGAACATCAACTCGGCGGTGTATAGCGTGCTGCCTGACTGGAATGGGGTCGAATATCCGTGGGATTTGCTAGAAGACACGTTGCATAAACTGATTCCTCACAAGCTGATACAGATGAAATCTTGGCTAGCTTGGCAACAGCCTAACCCCAATCCACCACCGATGACAGCCCATTTAGAGCTGTGCAACATCTGCCCTCAAAAGAACAAGTGCCAAACCTACTTTGAGACAGACGCCATAGCCGCACCTAGCGAACCACAAGCGCCCGATCTAATGCCACCCGACAACATTCCGCCGCTGGTCACAGGTGCCGTCGCAGAAAGCTTTGCACTCGACTATTCCAAACCAATACAAGTCGAAACCTTACAGGTTGAATCGCTGCGCGTAGGCACAGTCCAAGTTGAATCCTTGCCGATTGAAAAGCCGAAAGCTCAGCAGTCGAGGGCTAAGCCACTGACGGCAACGCCTTCTCCAGTCAGATCTGTTTCTACAGGAGGCGCAGCGAGTGAGGCTTCGGACAATGTAGCCAGACAGCTAGTCGAAGTATTGCAAGCTTTCAATGTTGGCGTTGACTATTTAGGATCGGCGCTCGGCCCAGCCTTCATGCACGTCAAGCTAATGCCCCACTTAGGGGTACGGGTCAACACCATCTTGAAGTTTGAGGACGATATCCGGGTGCATTTAGGGCTAGAAAATCCGCCGCTGATGTCACCCCAAGCAGGCTTTATCAGCGTTGATTTACCTCGGCCTGACCGTCAAACCGCTTTCTTTCGAGACTACTTTGCGAAGGGTTCCGAGAAGAATACGGCAGCGGCGAAAGTAGCGATTGGCGTTGACTTAGACGGCAAACTCATCGAGGCGGATTTATCTGATTCCAATACCTGTCACTTTCTTGTAGGCGGAACGACGGGTAGCGGCAAGAGTGAGTTTTTGCGATCGCTTCTACTCAGCCTTATTGTCCGCCACGATCCCACGCATTTCAAAGTAGCGCTGGTCGATCCGAAGCGGGTGACTTTCCCTGAATTTGAGACGATGGACTGGCTGTATGAGCCGATTGTCAAAACTAGTGAAGATGCGATCGCCCTGATGGAACGCCTCGTCGCCGAGATGGAAGATCGCTATCAACGTTTCGAGCGCAGTCGGTGCAACGACCTGAGCACATACAATCAAAAACAATCGCAGCCGATCCCTCGAATCCTGTGTATCTTCGATGAATATGCGGACTTTATGGCTGAAAAAGAAACTGCCAAAATCTTAGAGCAAAGCATCAAGCGTTTAGGGGCAATGGCTCGCGCTGCCGGGATTCATCTGATTATTGCAACTCAAAGACCAGAAGCAAAAGTGGTCACACCGCTGATTCGCTCTAACTTACCGGGCAGGGTGGCGCTTCGCACCGCCACCGCCGCAGACTCCTCAATTATCCTAGGCAGCAAACAAGAGGCTGCTGCTAACCTCTTGGGAAAAGGCGATCTGTTCTATTCAGGCGGGCGATCGTTACAGCGACTGCAAAGTCTGTACGCAGAAGGTTCAACAATTGCCAAGAGCATCTAGTTTTGGGCTTAGCCAAGCGATCCCTTGTTGTAGGCTTCATGGAGCAAAGTCAGTTGTTACGTTTTCTATAAACTGGCCTACAGTAAGATGCCCTGCTGAAATTCTTCGTGCATAATACTCTCGTCAAGCACGCGAGCCTGTCTTCAATCGTCTGAATCTCACACGAGGTCTGAATTTGAGGCAATCGCTTTGAGCTGTGATAGATAGAGATAAACGGTGAATCGTCGTTTCAGCAGTTAGTCTGTTGGCTGCTGCTGAATGTATAGATTGTCACACGGCTTTGTACCCTCCAGAGCAAAGTCATTAGCAGAGTAGAACGAAGGGAAGGGTTCTTTCTTTTCTAGCCCTCTGCCTATCCGCAAGGGCTGAATTTTGCCTATTCTATTGAGTTTATTCAATACATTACTGCTGTAGTTGGGCTAGCGGTTGAGCCAGCGAGACGTAGATAGCAAAAACGACATACAGAACAAAAGATAATTTAGCGGTGGTGCAATCAGTACATATGAAAAAAGAGAAAACTAGTCAGATCAAACAGATAGGGTTGGCGATCGCAGCGACCTTCATCGCCGTCGGCTGCACTGATTCGCCTATAGTCAGCACTTTACTCACCAATGACAGTCTCGCTCAGGCAAACACAGCTGAGGTATCCGGCGAGCCCAACCCTACGGATTTAGCAACAAACTCTGAAGTCATAGAATTTGAGGTGTGCGCCGCAGTTGACAGCTGGCAAAGACCTAGCGAGAGCGAGCAGGCAAAGCGGCTTGGTCAAGATGCTCGATATGCCGAAGCCCTCAGCGGCAATGAGCCGGAAAACTCGTTAAAGATGGCGTCTAGTCAGTTCTGGGATCGCCAGATCATTAGCTTTACGACTTACGGCCTGAGCGCTCGAATGGAGCCTATTAACCTGTCTGGGCTGTGGACCATAGAAGATGAGCTGGAGAGCTGCTATGAGCTGGAATTGACGGAGGCGATTAATGTAGGCGATCGCGCCGAAGCCTGGCTGCTCAACCAGCAAATCACTAGTTTGCAGTGGGACGGTAGCCGCTACGTAATGACCGTAGCACCCGTCTCAGTGGGTATGCAGGTAGTCCAATTCGAGCGAGCAGATAGCTTAGAGACACTACCGCTGACGGTTGTAACTGCATCAGGCCAACCTGTCGAAGTCGCTTCTGGTGACTGGCAGTAGGGGAAGAAAGGGTGAATGATGAATGATGAATGATGAATGATGAACGATGAATGATGAATGAAAGCAAGAGGAGAGAACCCAAAGATTTTAGAATCTTGCCGCTTTAAATTCATCGTTCATCATTCCTACTTCTAACTTCTCTTACGATCCCATCTGGCGTTTCAGCTCATTGAGATCTTCTTCGGCTTCCCACTGACGAAAGGTTTCATCTAAAGGATCGAAGGCTTGAGCGCCGCTGTAGGTGGTTTGATTCCAGCCTGCTGTGCCCCAGTCTGTGTCGGTGGCAGTTTGCGCCGCCTGTTGCGCTGCTCTTTGTGCCGCAGCCTGAGCAATCTTTGTTTTCACTTCTTGGCGTTTGTTGCTCACTCGCTGACGCAGTTCTGTCGTTTGGGTAATACGCTCTTTGACGCTTTTCATCTGGCCCCATAGATGATTGCCCTTTCGTAATAGGGCGGCTTCTCGCTCTTGGGCCGGGCCGACTAGATCCTGGCGATTAGCAGCTTTTGCCTTTTCTATACGCTTGTGCCACTGCTGAATATCTTGCGCGGTCTCTAGAATGTTGCTTTCTAATTCTTTTTCACGCCGCTTCAGATTGCCTAATAGCCTGAGCGCATCTTCTTCTTGGCCGCGTAGCTGATCTTCTAGCGCCCGTAGCTCTAGATGGGGATTGGCTCGCAAGAATTCGTCTAGCCGCGTTTCTAGAAAGCGACTGAGATCGTCGAATAAGCTCATAGGATTGGCCAGTCAGAAATTAGAACCTTTGACCAATATAAACTGAGCGCACTTCATCGTTGCGCCGAATCACAACGTCTTGACCATTCACACTGGCCAGTGTCCAGTTAGATAGACCGATGCGATCGCCCACATAGGCCCGCTGCGAACTGCCATCAATATCAAATAGCGCTGCCGAGCGATCGCCCAAATTTAGCACCCCTACCAGCACCAGTTCAGAAGCGGGGGTCACGTCGGTCAGCCCGGACATCGAGCCGACAGCAGAGCCTGCCGCTAGATCCACGCCAGGAGAAGGAAGAGAACCGCTACCAGCAGGCACGACCGGAATAGAAGAGATTCCAGTAGCGGGCGCGGTCGAGGGTAAGGCAGCCGTAGAACCTGGCACGGGTACCGTGGGGCGTCGCCGGGTACTGTTAGCAGAAGCTAGCGCAATTGGTGGCAAAGCAGCCGTTGCTCTCCCAGGCGTAGAGTTTGCAGATGAACCGTTCTGCGAGCGACCATTTTGATAGATCGGCACAAAAACACGCTCGATAATATTAGGCGTATTAGGCGTTTGAGTGGCTACACCGGGTAGCTTTGGCAAAGCGCTAGCAACATCAGCAGCAGTTGCTGTGGGTATGGTCGGCAGCCCAGTCGGAGCAGCCACTGGCATGACAGCGACTGTCTGAGCTCCTACGCGCTGACTAGCACTGATAGTTTCTAGCGCATTTTGCAAATAAGCCAGGAAATCTGCATCCGAGGTAGCAGCGGGATTGGCAGCATCTGAGTTGACCGGCAGCACTTCATTAGATGTCGCCCTAGCGGTCCAAAGTCCTAGCGCACCGACGAGAGCCACGCCCGACGCACCCAGCACCAAAAAGGCTAGAGACACCCGCCAGCGCTTGGGTTCAAAGATAGTTTGCAAAGGTCGAGGTGAAGTCTCTGAAGAAGAAAGCTCTAGATCGGCAGCGGGCGGATAGAGAGAGTTTGAAACGGATTGAACCGGCGGTTCGATCTCAATACTATCTGTGCTGGCACCCTGATTCGAAGAACTACCAGCGGATGAATAGATGGGCGATTGAATTACGCTGCTCTGCAGATTACCCGCCAGCGACTGCCCCAGCTGATGAGCAGTGGTGACTGGCCGACCGCCAGCTTGATACGCGGATTGAGGCTCTGCTGACTTATCACCCGTAAGAGAGGAAACAGGCGTTGATAAACCAGGTTTTGAGGAAGTCGGTGGCAAGGAACTGGTAGTACGATCAGCCGCCATTGCCGCCTGGTAAAGATCTGCAGCGCTTCGAGGTGAGATATGAGAAGGTAGTTGAACGGTGCGGACTGTAGATGCGGCAGGATCAAAGTGAGGATTGGATTTGGCCTCACAGTCATCTAGATCGCCCTCTAAAACTCGATCGACGTCGCCAAAGAGATCGTCCATCAGGCTGTTACTGTATGAATCAGTCACTCGGTCGTTAGGCTGTGGTGCTAAGCCGAGGGCAGCATTGCTAGAAATAAGACGGCTATTCGAGATCATGATTTCAGCGGATGAGGTAGACCTTGGCATCAAGTTTTTTCGTGATGTTCCTTGCAGGCTAATTTTGCCCGCGCCATTTGTGAACCTATCAAGTTTCAATGTTCGGTTCTAAGAACAATTGCGCTTGGTGAAGATTTTTCTACGTCCCTGTGATGAGTACTGAATGACTTAGCTGCTCTAGGTTCTATTCGGTTTTTAGATCGGGTACTAGCTCGGGCGCTTGGTATCATCTATCAGGCAAGTTGAGCAAAAGATATATGGGTGGGTTCAGGGCTTCTCTCGGTGAAATTGCTAAGGTGCTGGCGGTAGCACCCGCAGCTTGTGTCGGCATAGATACGCAAAAAGTGGTGACTGGCGTAACGACCGATACGCGGATGGTGCAATCTGGCGAACTATTCGTGGCGTTAGTGGGCGAGACTTTTGACGGGCACGATTTTGCCAGTCAGGCGATCGCAAAGGGCGCGATCGCAGCCATTGTCCAACCAGGCATGCTGCCCGAGTCCGTTTCGTTTCCGCGCATAGAAGTGACCGACACGCTCTCGGCCTATCAGATTTTGGGCCGGTGGTGGCGATCGCAGTGCGCCCCGCCCGTAGTCGCCATCACCGGATCGGTCGGTAAAACCACTACGAAAGAACTGGTCGCAGCGGCGCTCTCTCAGTTCGGCACCGTTCTTAAGACCCAGGCCAACTACAACAATGAAATTGGCGTACCGAAAACGCTGCTGGAGCTAACGAGTGAGCACGACTATGCCGTTATTGAAATGGGAATGCGCGGCCTCGAAGAAATTGCGCTATTGACTCAGATTGCTAGACCGACGGTGGCGCTGATTACCAATGTTGGAACGGCCCATATTGGCAGGTTGGGATCAAGAGAGGCGATCGCCCAAGCTAAATGCGAACTGCTAAGAGAATTACCGACCGATGGCACCGCCGTCCTTAATCATGACGATGCGCGGCTGATGGCGACTGCCGCTAAATTTTGGTCGGGGGCACAAATCACTTACGGACTCGAAGGCGGCGACGTGCAAGGTCAGATAGTGGGCAGCGATATCATCATCGATGGCCTCAAGATTCCGATGCCGCTGCAGGGCCGACACAATGCGCTGAACTTACTGGGTGCGATCGCCACGCTCAAGGCGCTCAATCTCGATTGGCGGCAGCTCTCGCAAGGCTTTAGCGTCTCGATGCCTGCTGGCCGCTCCCAAAGGCACTCACTTCCCAACGATATTCTTTTACTCGATGAAACCTACAATGCTGGCACCGAAGCCATGATCGCGGCCTTACAGCTATTAGCAGACCAGCCCGGCAGTCGGCATATTGCCGTCCTTGGCACCATGAAAGAGCTGGGCGCGCAGTCGGTTGACCTACACAGAGCGATCGGCGAAACTGTCGCCAGGCTAAATCTCGATCGGCTGCTAATTTTGGCCGATCCCGATGAGGCTGAGGCGATGGCCGTTGGGGCTAAGTCAGTGCCCGCTCAGCAATTTAAGGATCATAACGAACTTGCTCAGTGCCTGAAAGCGCAGCTCAAACCAGGCGATCGCGTTCTTTTCAAAGCGTCGCGATCGGTCGAAATGGACAAGATCGTCGATCAGCTTCTAAAAGATTTCATGGTTGATACGTAGCCCAGTAGCCTAGAATTAACAAGTATTTTTCCACGCCTCTATTCTTAGAGTCAGTGCCTTGTGGTGTTAGTCCTTTCTAACCAGCAGCTAGTCGCGATGCGCGCTCATGCCGAACGGGTGTATCCCGAAGAGTGCTGCGGGCTCATTGTCGGCACCCTTGACGCTGCTCAGGTGGTTCCCTACAAGACTGTTGTAGAACTCGCTGCACTCGACAATCGTTGGACGTCTGATGTTGTTGACTCTGATGAGGCTGAACTAGAGGGTGAACTAAGCAATAAAGCCAAGCACTCAGAACATATCGATAAGCGGCGACGTTATTGGATAGACCCTGTAGATATCTTGAGAGTGCAGAAGCGGGCTAGAGGTAAAGGTCTCGGCATTATTGGGGTTTACCATTCGCATCCAGACAATGAAGCGGTGCCTTCCGAGTGCGATCGCGCTCAGGCATGGCCTGACTATGCCTACGCAATTGTCTCAGTTCAGAGCGGTAAGGCAGTTGATGTGCAAAACTGGGCGCTAGACTCGGCCCATCAGTTCCAGCCAGAAGCCATGCAGATAGCCCCCTCCTCGGCAACCGATCGAATGCCGATTTCGGCTTAAATCATTTTGTCTCGTTAATACTCACGCTCATCAGCTGCCATCAGCTGCATAGGTCGGTGATTCGTGTACGCGATCGCCACCTCAAACCCAAGACTCCAAGCCCCTTTTACCCATTCACTATGCTGAATCCAAACTTGGATGATATCCAACTGACCAAACACGAGTACGAACGCTACTCACGCCATCTAATCCTGCCCGAGGTTGGCCTCGAAGGCCAAAAGAAGCTCAAAGCCGCCAGCGTCTGCTGCGTCGGCACTGGCGGACTCGGTGCTCCGCTGCTGCTCTATTTAGCTGCAGCGGGTATCGGTCGTATCGGCATCGTTGATTTCGACGTGGTTGACCATTCCAACCTCCAGCGCCAGGTCATTCACGGCACCTCCTGGGTGGGCAAGCCCAAGATCGAATCTGCCAAAAGCCGCATTCTCGAAATCAACCCTCACTGCCAGGTCGACCTGCACGAAGTTCGGCTCTCTTCTGACAACGCCCTAGAAATTTTTGAGCCCTACGATATCGTCGTCGACGGCACTGATAACTTTCCGACCCGCTATCTGGTCAACGACGCTTGCGTTCTACTAGACAAACCCAACGTCTACGGTTCAATCTACCGCTTTGAAGGCCAGGCCACCGTCTTCAACTACGAAGGCGGTCCTAACTACAGAGATCTCTACCCCGAGCCACCCCCACCGGGTCTAGTCCCCTCCTGCGCGGAAGGCGGCGTACTAGGAATCTTGCCAGGTATGATCGGCATCATTCAAGCCACCGAAACCATCAAGATCATCCTTGGCAAAGGCAACACCCTTAGCGGCAGACTGCTGGTCTACAACTCACTAGACATGAGCTTTAGAGAGCTGAAGCTCCGTAAACCACCCGAAGAGCACCGCGCCGTCATTGATAAGCTGATCGACTACGACCAGTTTTGTGGTATCCCCCAAGCAGCAGCAGCAGAAGCGAAGAAAATGTCAAAAATGTCAGAAATGTCTGCCACGGACCTCAAAGCCCTGATCGACAGCGGCTCAGATGACTACTTCCTCCTAGACGTTCGCAATCCTAACGAGTACGAAATTGCTCATATCCCTGGCTCTACGCTGATTCCCTTAGGTGAAATTGAGAACGGCGATGGCGTGCTCAAGCTTCAGGGCATGCTCAACGGCCACAAGCTAGTCGCCCATTGCAAGATGGGAGGCCGCTCTGCCAAAGCGCTGACCATTCTAAAAGAAGCTGGGATCGAAGGGACCAACGTCAAAGGTGGCATTCTGGCCTGGAGCCGAGAAGTCGACCCTTCTGTCCCTGAATATTAAACGCTGACTAACCGTCAAGTTTTACTCATTCGCTCTGAATTAGAAAGGCTTGCAAACCGCGAGCCTTTCGTCATTTATAGTCACAGACTCACTAGTACAGATAGATCATGAGCCTAAAAGATCGCATTTCCGAAGAAATCAAAACGGCGATGAAAGCAAAAGACAAGCTGCGGCTTGAGACCGTGCGCGGCATCAAAAAAGTCATTCTTGAAAAAGAGAGCGAAATCCGGGGCAAAGGCCGAGACGAACTAACGGAAGAAGAAGAACTTGCGGTTGTCATGCAGCTTGCCAAACAGCGCCGCGATTCTATTAAACAGTTCACTGACGCAGGCCGCGAAGAGCTAGCCGACAAAGAGGCCAAAGAACTAGAAATACTAGAAGAATACTTACCCGCTCAGCTATCTGATGCTGATATCGAAGCCGCTGTTGACGAAGTCATCGCTCAAGTAGGTGCTACGAGCCCACGCGATATGGGCAAAGTAATGGGCCCCGTCATGCAAAAACTGAAAGGGCAGGCCGACGGTGGCAAAGTTCAATCAATTGTGAAATCCAAGTTAGCGGGCTAGTAGCGAATTGTAACCCCTTTTATTCGGACAAAAGATAACTGTAGAGTCAAGGTAGAAAATCGAGATCTAGGGCTTTCTTCAAAATGTAGGGGCAATCTGCTGGAAATGTCTCGACTGTCAGACCTGTTTCAGCAGCGGCTAGCGTTCTGGCATTTGCATAGGATTTGGCAACTACAGTGGGTAAGTAGCTTTTAAGACTAGGGCTATCTGACAAGATATCTTCAATCTCGATTCTGGCATTCGATATAGACGCCTTCCAGCTATTGGATCGTTTGTCGGGCTGATATTGCCATTTCAACAGATGCATGAGCAGTACTTTCAAGTAGCTACGAAGGGCTTTCTTGTCCCGCCTTGCCAAATCTTCTATCTCCTCTATCAAATTAGATAGATCCAGGTCTTCTAATCGCTGTGCTTTGAGCGCTGCAACTTGGTTGGCGACCCAAAGATGAAAATCAGTATTGTAGAGAGATCTAAGCTTAAGCATGGAAGCATTGAAGTAAACTACATATTGCCATTCTGCTTCATTCTATCTAGGTCGGCTCGCCACCTTATCTAAGCTGCTCTTTCTAAACCTAGCTGAATTAGCTTGTCTACTAGATCGGGAAACGTGATGCCAGAAGCTTCCCACATCATGGGGTACATGCTAGTCGCAGTGAATCCAGGCATGGTGTTGATTTCGTTGATGAGGATTTCGTCTGTCGCTTCGAGGTAAAAGAAATCGACGCGGGCGATGCCGGAGCCGTCGATCGCTTGAAAGGCGGTGATAGCCATTTCTTGGATGCGATCACGCACCTGATCCGATACAGGCGCAGGAACCAACAGCTCCGCCCCACCCTCTGCGTACTTCGACTCATAATCATAAAAGTCTGTACTAAATCGAGTTTCCCCTAACACTGAGGCTTTAGGATTGTCATTACCTAGAATCGAGCACTCCACCTCGCGGGCAACGACGCCAGCTTCTACAATGACGCGCCGATCGTAGCTAGCGGCCAGGTCCAAAGCGGCTTCTAGCTCCTGTCGAGTTGTCGCTTTGGAGATGCCAACAGAAGAACCGAGGTTTGCGGGTTTAACAAAGCAGGGATAGCCAAGATCTTCTTCTAGCCCATCGCACAGCTTGGGGAAGATACAGGGATTGGAATAGATCTCCGCGCGCGAAACGCCGCGATAGCTCACCTGGGGCAAGCCCGCCTGGGTAAAGGCGCTTTTAGAGGCAAGTTTATCCATACCGAGTGATGAGCCCAGCACACCACAGCCGACATAAGGCACTTCTAGCACTTCAAATAAGCCTTGAAGCGTACCGTCTTCTCCGTTCGGGCCGTGAATGACCGGAAACCAGATGTCGATGGTCTCTAGCTTAGAAAGATTGGGCAGCCGCTTGATTGGCTTAGCGGCAGGCGGCAATTCACCGATAGAGCCATCATCTTCTGCGGCGGGACGACCAGATGCTAACACTTGGTTTGCCGTTTCACCGCTTTCCCAACTGCCGTCTTTGTGGATCAAGATTGGGACGACGGTATATTTGGCTTGATTGTCGCCTTCAGATAGGGCCTGAGCGATCGCACCTGCCGAGCAAATCGAAACCTCATGTTCGCCCGAGCGTCCCCCAAAAACTAAGCCTACCTGCATAGCCATCGCTGCCACTTCCTATCAAATGCTTGCGGCTAGCCTATCACGACAGATCTTTCTATAAGGCAAAAAAACAAAGCAGAAAAAAACGCTTAAGACCCATCCGTCAGGATGAAATCTTAAAGCGTTGTCAGGGTGCATCTACCACCTATTACTTCCGTGAGTAAGTCATCCATCCGGGAAAATCAAAGCGAAAAAATAAACTTCGTCAATATTGACTAGACGCCTGCGTTGGACACAAAAGTGTTCAGCGATTTTTTTGACAAAGGTTGAGGCTTTCCCGTCATAATGAACCCGCGCGATTTTGGAGCACAACTTTGAGCGGGACCTCGAAATGAACCGAAATCGATGATCACTTTTAATGAGACGCTGTGAAATACTTTTTTCTTTCTGAAAGCTGGACGACTGGTAGAGTCTGGGAATTTGGCGGCCTGTGGAATGAGATCGCCTGGAAGCGAAAACCCTATGTCAGTCGTCAGTCACTCTACATCCAAGAAGACGGTGAAAATCTGCGACTCTATCAGGTAGAAGAATCGATTCTGATGATCGAAGTGCGGCCTAAGGCGATCGCAGCACCTGCGATCGGTCAAGTCGTCCTCAAAAGATTACTCACAGCAGAACAAGTCATCGATCGACTCTGTCGCGAAAAAGTGTTCACCGATATCTAGGCCATATATCTAGGCCATAGATTAACGAAACGTCGAGCTAGAGAGCGCTAACATTACTAATTGCGCGTTCTATCGCCACCAAAGCGCGGTTGTAGCCCAAGATCGCCGCCACATTGTTGGCTTCTGCCTCGGTCAGCTCGCTCTGAGCGCTCAAGACATCTAGCTGAGTCCCCACGCCAGCTTGTAGCCGCAGATTGGCCAACTCTAGAGCCTCCTCCGCCTGGGCAACAGCAATCTCAGAAGTCGCAATATTCTCTTGGTTAGCCTGCAGATTGAAAAATGCCTGTTCTACATCAAATCGAACCTGATCTAGGTCCGAGCTAAACTGCTCTTCAGCAATCTGGCTAGCAATCTCCTGCTGTCTGGCGCTAGCGCGTGCGGCTCCACCGTCGAAGGGCGTCCAGCGAAAGCGAGCCCCAAAAGCATAGTCGTCTGAGATACCGTCGTTGTCGTTGATGAAAGTCTGTGCATTGTAGTTGACAAATAGCTGAACGGTAGGTCGAATCGCTGCTAGGGCAATTTTTCGCTGTTCGTCATTCAGATCGGCTTGGTATAGCTGCTGCTCTAGTTCGGCGCGATTTTGGAAAGCCAGCACAATGCTCTCTTCTAAGTCCAAGGGCCAGTTTTCTGCCACGGCAACTGGCGTGGCTGTAATGCTGACAGTCGGTGGCAGGTTGAGCAGTTGAGCAATGGCTCGGCGGTTTATCCGTTCTTGACTTTGAGACTGAATCACTGACTGACGAGCATTCGCGAACTGAACTTCGGCCCGCAAAACATCGAACCGAGTACCAACGCCAACCTCTTGCCTAAGCCTAGAATCGCGTAGGTTACGGGCGGCCTCTTCTAAGAAAGACTGGTTAATCCGAATTTGTTCGCCCGCGTCTTGCAGGTCGTAGTAGGCATTAGCAGTCGTCAGCCGGATTTCTTCTTGCTGAACTTCTACAGCGAGCGTACTAATTTCCTCTTGCAGCTCTGCGGCTCGGATACCGGCACGGCGCGCACCGCCGGTAAAAATATCGTAGTTGAGTTCAGTCAAACCGCTAACTGATGTGTCTACGCCGCTCGACTCTCCAAAAGCATCTACGCGGCTACTCTCTGAAGTGGTGGCGTTGGCCGTTATGTCCAAGTTGGGAAAAAGAGCCGCCTTTGCCTCTCTAACAGCGGCGGTGGCCTGCTCTAAGCTCAGCAGAGCGGCCTGTAGTGACTGGTTGTTGCGGTAGGCCAAGTCTACGGCCTGCTCTAAGGTAATGAGCTGCGTTTCTTCAATCGAGACTTCTTCTGTCGTAGTGGGAAAAGTCAGTGGATTGGGATCAGCGGTTAGGCTGTCTGGGACTGCGTCAATTTCACGCACTGAGCCCTCTGGGATGTCCTCGGCAGGTGTGCCAAGCTCTGAATCTAGACTCTCTGAATCCAATATTTCTGAAGGTGTCTCTGTCTCAGAATCTGGCGTCTCTGGAGGTGCTGCTGGGATAGACTCTGCGGGAAGAACGGGTTCAGCATCTGGTGCATCTAGGCTAGGCAGGCGGTTGCGGTCTTCGTCAGCTTCTGTTTCAGGTGTGGCTGCTTGAGCCAGGTTTACTGAAAAGTTCGGGTGAGCTTGCCTAACGTCTAGTTTGACTGTTGACTTGGTTTCCAGCTCAGGTCTCACTTCAGATTGGGTTAGGCTCGCTTGAACAGCAAGCACTGGCTCTGTGGCCTGTCGTCGGTTGCGGATTTCTATCGGGAGAGGTTGGGGTGATGCGCCTAGCAGGCGATCGCGCAGCTGCAAAAAATCTGACGAAGCAACGTCTGAGCTGGCAATTGTCTCAGGGCTGAACATGGGCTCGCCAGCCATCAGCAAATCCGGCAGAGGGGCCGGTAGAGGGGATAAGCCACTCGGCTCTGGTGCTAGGTACTCTGATGTCTGGTGCTCTGGTACTTGGTGCAAAGACTCAATCTGTTGTTCCAATTGAGAGTCGGTATCTGTAGGAATGTCTTCTGAGGCCGCCACAGCAGCTTTTGGCAGAAGAGACATCGAACTACTGGCTGCTAGCAAAAAGAATGCAGCTGATTGGAGATAGCGCATAAAACTGACTGGTTCAATGAGTTGGATCGATGACCTGGTTAAGCTTAGCTGACATGACTACCTTACTCAAAGGCGTGTGGTACTCAAAGACGTGTGGTACTCAAAGGCGTGTGGTACTCAAAGACGTACGGTACTCAAAGGCCTCGGGCTAAAAGTAGACCCGCAGCAAGTACCGATGAATTCTGATAGTCCGGTGACGGATGATACTGAACAGTTTAGTTCATTTTCCAGGTCCAGCAGAGACATATCGTCAAGGAAGTGAGTATCTTCTGGGCGGCGGCTATCGCCCTGTTTGAGCATCACAGCCGGAAGCAAAACCTTGTCGCCTAGCTCTCTATCCCGCAGATGCTGAGCGACATCCTGTCCGGTCAGTAGCCCGGTGACGGTGATTTCTTGCCCCCAATAATCACTATTGATAGCCACCATATTCACTGTCAAGCCTTCTACCTGGTTCAAACGGCTAACCAAGGGAGCAAAGGCATGCTCAACGGCATTACCGACCACCCATGTAACCGTACGTGGCGTAGCTACCTTTTCCGGTAAATCTTGAGCAAGCTGTTCAAACTCTTTAAGAAACAGTCGAATAGAGCCCACCCCGTTACCAATTTGGGGATAAGACTCGTAGTGCCCTTCAGGAGGTAGCGATCGCCGCCCAATCAAAAACCATTCATCGGCTAGCCAAGCAAACGTCGTCCCTAGCTCTGCTTGAAAATCGGCCTGAATAGCAGTGACTTGATCGATCACTTCCTGCGCTTTAGCCGTCGTCACGGGTACGAGTTCGTCCTGGTCGGGGCGAAAGCGAGTGAGCCCAACTGGCACGACGGCGGCTGATATGACCGCAGGTACCTCTCCGGTGTAGAAAGTGGCCAGATCTCTAAGGGTTCTTTCGAGATGAGGCCCGTCGTTGATCCCTGGGCAGACGACGACTTGAGCATGAATTTGCAGTCGATGCGACTGAAACCAGCGAAGGTGATCCAAGATTTGAGCAGCCCGGTCATTTTTGAGCAGTCGTGATCGCACATCCGGTTCAGTGGCATGGACCGAAACATACAGAGGAGACAGGCGTAGCTGAGCAATCCGATCCCACTCGGCAGGCGGAATATTAGTTAGCGTTAGATAGCTGCCGTACAAAAAGCTCAGCCGATAGTCATCGTCTTTTAGATAAAGCGTTTCTCTTTTGCCAGGTGGCTGCTGATCGATAAAGCAAAACGGGCAGCGATTAACGCACTGAATTAGCCCATCGAACAGCGCTGTCTCAAACTCTAAGCCTAGCTCCTCGTCAAAATCCTTCTCAATTTCTATCTGATGCGAGACGCCCTTAGCATCTAGCACCTCTAGATCTAAAACTTCATCGGCGCACAAAAATCGGTAGTCGATCAAGTCTCTAGGCCGCTGTCCGTTGACAGACACCAGCCGATCGCCCGCTTCAAAGCCAATCTCTTCGGCAATCGAGCCTGAGACCACACTGGTGACTTTAGCAGGGGAGATGGCGGTGGTTTTCATAGGCGATCACGGGCAGATGAGGCGGCAATAGTATTGGGAGTAAACCGTGTCCGGGGCAAACAGTGTCGAGATGACCATCCCCAAAGTACTAGTGCCAGTGTATACAGTTTGAGCTATATATTTTCTAATCTTCCAAGCGCGATCGCAATCAAAATTACCGCTCCAAAGGCCAGACGATACCAGACGAAGACCCAAGTACTGTGTTTTTTCAGAAAATCAATCAGCCAGGCGATCGCCAGATAAGACGACACCACTGCCGCCGCTAGCCCCCCTAGCAAAGGCACAAGCGCCACAGCACTATCAGCGCCGACCACATCAGTAATAGACACTAGCCCAGAAAGCAGAATCGCTGGCATCCCCAGCAAAAAGGAAAATCTAGCTGCCGTTTCTCGCTTCAGGCCGATGAACAGCCCGGCTGTCAGCGTAGACCCTGAGCGAGAAGCCCCCGGCACTAATGCAAAGGCTTGAGCGATCCCCACCAGCAGACCATCGGAGAGCCCCAACTTGCCAAAATCGCGCTGCCGCCGGCCAATAACCTCTGCGATCGCCAGCAAAATAGCCATCACAATCGAGGTCAGTGCGATCGCTGATGTAGAACGAACAGCTGAATCTTCATAGCCAGGAACAAATAGCTTCAGATACATACCCACCACCACGATCGGCAGCGTCCCTAGCAAAATGCCCAGACCCAAGCGAAACTCAGGCGATCTAAAACGCTTTGCTATTAGCGCCTTGAGAAAATTCATCGTCACCGTCGACAGATCGTCCCAAAAGTACCAAAGGATTGCAGCCACGCTGCCCAGTTGAATAACCGCCGTAAATGAAACCCCCGGATCACCCCAGCCAAGTACAACAGGCACTACCTTGACATGAGCCGTACTGCTAATTGGCAAAAATTCAGTCAGCCCCTGCACAATCCCGATCACGACCGCTCGAATTAGCGTCATCGGCTGGTCAGCAGCCTCCGTCACTGCCATTAGCCAAAGCAGCGGCATTTCCAGTGTCAGCATAGATAGTTCTCAACCTGCAATCTGTTTTCTCTCCTTAGCCATACCGGTCACGGCGATATTCTATAACCACTGAGCGTTCTCCCATAGAAGGCTCGTAAGAATACTCTGTAAAGAGTGCATTAAGTTAGCAGGTAACCGTAACGCTCCACCGTTAAGCTCTGACGGGAGATAAAAAGATTTGTTTATTAAAGACCGCAGTCGTTGAGGATAGTGGAGGCTGGATGCGAATTGCGATAGCCCCTTGGACTATACCCTTGGACTTGAGATATTAGGAGTTAAAACACAGGAGTTAAAACACAACTCTAATTTTGGATTGCAGCATAGCCACAGTCTCAGTCAATGTATGTGTTTAGCATCAGTATCAAAGCCTGAAGTAGATCCCCGCTTGGGAGCGGTAGGATCCCACGTCGTCGTACGGCGCTAGGGAATGCCTACCAAGACAAGGGTCCCCTAGGGCGGGATAAGTTGGCAGTGAGTACGCCAGTTGTGGACCCACCCCTAACCC
>NZ_JADEXO010000053.1 GCF_015207105.1 cf. Phormidesmis sp. LEGE 11477 | reverse complement strand
ATGTAGACTCGTCTAGCCCTGACGCCGCAGAATTACGAAAGATCAGCGTGAACATGCCCGGCAGGTGCAGATTTTCTTCAACCGTTAGCTGAAGCAGATCTTCCATCAAAGTATCAGGGGCGGCGCTGCCGTCAATTTCTAGCTGTGGCTGGGCGGTGTAGGTAAAGTCTGGCATGGGTGCGATCGCTCACGAGTTTTGGCATTAGGTTAAAAAAGTGCTGCCAGACGCCGCACGGGTCGACTGACTGGGGTTAGAAGCGCCCTGAGACTTTAGCGGAGTTGACATATCAATCTGCTCTAAAGAGAGGTTGATCACAGCTCGAACGGGCGTTCCATCTGGTAAAAACAGCGTTAGCTTGAAGTCAAAGTCTTTGACAAAACAGCGTAGATATTTATTGTCTCCCCACGTAAATAAATAGATCGGTGGGCGTTTCTCTTTGCCTTCACCTTTTTGCGTAAACTCGACCGCTTTCGTGAACTTTTTTACATGCTCTAGCACGCTCGTACTGTCTTCATAGGTATCAATAATGATATTGCTAATTTTTAGAGAATAAGGATTAGGATGCTTAAAGCTAGACTTGTTTTGTCCAGAACTCGTACGTGAGCCCTTGGACTGCTCTATGCTCATACTGCGGCTGAAGCTGATTTCGCTCGGATTGAACATAAACTCAATATCTTCAGCTTCATTGTTGATATCAACTAATTTAGCTTTGTTTAGTGGCATCTTTTACTCCTTGTTTTTATCTCTATGAACTTTTATCTTTGCGGATTGAGCGCTGAGTGAATCGAGCGCCAAATTGCTATTGCGTCAATCACAGCAGTCGGCCTGAACGAGAGGATCCCGAACGTTCTCGCTCTAGCAAAAGTCGGGCTTTGAGCTGCTGATATATCACTTGGGCGAGCTGTTCTAGCTTGGCAGACGAGAGGGTATTACTATCTGCAGTTTGCTCTTCTGAAAACTGCTCTGAAAACTGCTCTGGGGAACTGCCGTTAGTCTGTTCTGTAAGATTGGTAGTAGGTGGAGGTGCGATCTGCTCGCGTTTTTGAAGTACCGCCTCTGCGAATATAGAGTCGGACATAGGCGAATCTCGATCGCGTTTGGCTTGGATAGTGGCGGGCTTAGGCTCAAAAGGATGCAGGTCTGGATAGGTCGAAGAGCTAGAGCGCTGTTCAGCCGATGGGCCAGAAGATGAATTAGAAGCAACAGACTGAGCTTGTATTGTAGAAACTGAGTCAGCCGAATGAGTAGACGAAACCGGAGGAATAGTAGGTGCTTTTGAGGCGTGACTAGGTGTTTGAGTAGCGGATGGTTGAATAGCGGGAGCGTCAGCAGAGACATTCGCAGGGACACTCTTAGCCGTATCGGCAGTAGGCGTACCAGAGGATGTTAGTGCTAATAGATCGGCAATGTTATCCCAGCTATCCGGGGTGTCAGTTTGAATATCTGTCAGGGCAGAGGTCTTTGGAACAGGTTGGTGCTGGATAGTCCGAAGGGTGGAGGCATCCGCTTGAGGGCGCTGTAGGTCGGGGGCGCGCTCAGGAATTGATTCGGAGGGTGGTTTAATGATTGACTCGGGGGTTAACTTAGGAGTTGACTTCTCAGCAATTGTCTTCGCAGTTGGGGATAGAGCAGAAGGCGTTTCAACTTCTGATTGTTCCGCGTTTGATGTAGGAGCTGCCTCGCTAGCAGGTTGAAGCAGCGAATTCACCGAGGCTAGAGGCTCAACCGTAGTTAGAGATTGCAGCACCGTTGGTAATCTTATTGCTGATTGAGAGTGGGCGCTGATATCGTCTGACTTAAACGGTTGAACAAATGGTTGAACCGGACTGTCTTCAGAACCAACCGGCTCAGCGTCATTCACGAGGGATCGAACAACCGTCGAAGGTAGAGCATTGGCAAAGGTAGGCGCATCAGCTTTTGTTTGAGCTACTAACGGTTTGCTATCAAATGAAATGTCAGCTTTTGCCTGAACTGTTGGTGATTGATCAGCCGTGCCAGCAAATGACTCTATTAAAGAATCTGGCGAGCTAGCTTCTATATCTGAGATTTTAGGTGGCACACTTGCTGTAGAAAGACTTTCCGTAGGTACGCTTTCTGTAGACCTGATAGGTAAGAGAGGCTTGGTAGGCAAAGAGGCTTCGCCAGTCTTGAGATCCGTAAATGAACTCTCGCTTTCGGTTCCTGCCGTTGCGGCAAGAGAAGAGGTAGGAACATCAGTCGAAGTGTCTGAAGGCACAGCTACACGGTTGATAGTGTCGGCGCTTTCCGCTTTTATCCAGGGCTGGGCGAGCGTATCAGATCTGGAAAGAGAGCCGATGACAGAGGCTGATTCAGCCGACGCAGGCGAATTGGTAAGTTGGATAGCCTCCGGCGGCATAAGTTGGCCTGGCGCTGGCAATTGCAGGGGCTCGGACTGTCGAGAGATATCTGGTGAGGCGATGTTTGGTGAGGCGATCGCAGCAAGAGAGTCAGTATCTACACTTTGTTCCATCTCCAAAGAATCTACCAGAAAGCTATCACCATCTGTAGTTTCTTCTACAAAAGACGGTTGTTCAACTTCCCCCGTAAACTGCTGTAAGTCTTTCCCTTTCTGAGCAGAGGATGGTATAGGAGAAATGCTAGGAATACTGCTGCTGTCTAAGGTATCTACTGCTTCATCGCGAATAGAAGCTGAGCTAGCCGTCCCTGCTTCCGTATCTTGAGCTATGGACGGAATCGAGTCTGTAGCGCTTGCTTGAATGACAGGATTATCTGAGACAACAGAGCTATCTAAAGCTTCTGGCTGTGCCTGCTCGGAGGGTAATAATTGTTCGGAAGACTGCGCTACATCGATAGCAAAGGAAGAATCAGCAGAAGCTATTGATAGTTCTGTAGCATTAACGCCAATAGTTTCTTCTACTGACGATGGTTGTTCAACATCCTCTATAAGCTGTTTCAATTCTCTCTGTGGTTGGACAGATGACGGTATAGGGGAAATGCTAGGAATGCTGCTGTCTGAGGTATCTACCGCTTCGTCATGAATAGAAGCTAAACTAGCCGCCCCTACTTCCGTATCTTGGGCTGTGAGCGGAGGGACATCTGTAGCACTTGCTTGAATGATGGAATTATCTGAAACGACAGAACTATCTAAAACGACAAAACTATCCAGGACATCAGCGCTATCTGAATCTTCTGACTGTGTTTGTTCAAGAGACGGTAGCTGTTCAGAAGACTGCGCCGGATCGATAGTAGAGGAAGAATCAGCATAGGCTATTGATGGCTCTGTAGTCTCGACCTCAGTAGTTTCTTTTACAGAAGACGGTTGTCCAATATCTTCTGTAGATTGCTGTAAGTCCTCCCGTAGCTGAACAGATAATGGCATAGAAGAACTGCTGAAAATGTCGCTGTTTGATATGTCCACCGCCTCATCATGAATAGGATCTGAATGAATAGGCGTTGGGCTAACCGTTTCTACTTCCGTATTTTGATTTGTGGGCGGAATCGAATCTGTAGCGCTTGCCTGCAGGATAGGGCTATCTGAAACGATAGAACTATCTGAGATGACAGGACTGTTCGAGATGGCAGAAATGTCTATGACTTCTGGCTGGGTTTGCTCAAAGGGTAGTGATTGTTCGGAAGACCGTGCTGTATCGATAGCAGAGGAAGAATCAGCAGAAGCTATTGATGCCTCTGTAGCGTTAATCTCAATAGTTCCTTCTACTGAAGATGGTTGTTCAATATCTCCTGTAGACCGCTGTAAGCCCTCTGTCTGAATAGAAGACGGTACAGAAGAACTGCTAGAAATGTTGCTGTCTGAGATATCTACTGCTCCATCATAAATGGAAACTGAGTTAGCCGTTTCTACTTCCGTATCTTGAGCTGTGAGTGGAATTAAGTCTGTGGCGCTTGCCTGAAGGATAGGGTTATTTGAGACGACAGAACTATCTGAGATGATAGGACTATTCGAGATGGTAGCGCTATCTAAAGCTTCTGACTGTGTTTGCTCAGCAGATAGTAATTGCTCGGAAGACTGTGCTGTATCGATAGCGAAGGAAGACTCGGCAGAAGCTATTGATGCCTCTGTAGCGTCAACCCCAATAGTTTCTTCTGCTGAAGAGGGTCGCTCAATATCTCCTGTAGACCGCTGTAAGTTTCCCTGCGGCTGAACAGATAAGGGCATAGAAGAAATACTAGAAATGCTGCTGCTTGATGTGTCTATCGCTTCGTCGTAGATAGGCGCTGAGCTACCTACTCCTACTTCCGTATCTTGAGCTGTGAGCGGAGTGTCATCTGTGGCGCTCGCTCGAATGATGGAATTATCTGAGATGACAGGACTGTCCGAGGTGGCAGCGCTATCTAAAATTTCTGTTTGCGTTTGCTCAAGGGAAGACAGTTGTTCGAAGTACTGCTCAGATGACTGCACCACGCCACCTTCACGAGCAGACTCGCCTCTAGTCTGAGCTATTGGATCTGCATCATCTAATCGTCGAGACAAGCCTACCGGGGATTCTTCAGCGACCGGGCTTGTAACAGGAGATTCTTCTACTCCAACAACGTTTATTTGTCCGCTATTCGTTGAAGTGTTATCTATTCCACCGTTTAGTTGAGGAGTACTTGTCCGAGAAATATCTGCTTGAAAAGTATCTGTCTGAAGACTATCAGCTTGGTTCTTTGTATTGATTGTACTAACAGAATCAGCAGCTACTTTTCTGTTGATCGTTGCAGATTTAACTGCTGTTGATTCTCTCTTTGTCGAAATTAGTTCAGCATTGCTCGATCGTTCTGCTGGCAAGGTGGCTAGATCGTTAATCTTAGGCTCTCTTTGCTCCGCTTTAGACGTAGCTAGCGCCGCTGTAGACGCTGTAGGCACTTCCGCACTGGAGCTAGAAGCTAGCTGACTAATTTCTCTTTCTTCTGCAATGCTTCCTTCTACAGCTCTACCTTCTACAGAATTCTCTTCTGAAGGGTGGATGGAAGCCTGCTTTTGTCTAGTAAAGCTCTCAGCAGAGGTCTCTACTGCTGATGTTGATTTTGCCTGAACGATGTCTTTCAGAGGAACGTCTTTTGAGCGAACTGAGGGTGATTGCTTAGTAGCGGGACTAGCGATCGCAGCCTCAGTCTTTGCAGTTGATACTGTACTAGGTGCTGTCGTTTCCGCAGGCGATCGCACAGGCTCTACTGACAAACTAGACGAAGCGGCAGATCTACTAGCTAGCTGCGGATCGAGTGCTGGTTGAATAGTCAGTGGGCTCGAAGCATAATCTTCTGTTGAAAACGATGACAGTGGCGACGGTGGTTCAAAGAAAGGAGAATCGGTGAAGGATCGTTCTAGGGCGGAGTACCCATTAGCCGTACTTGAAAGGTAAAAGTCAGAATCTAGAACCGTGAGCGAGTTTGTCCCCAGAGGCTTCATGAACTGTAAAGAAGGTGCAGATTGTCCAAGCGATCGCAAAGGGAAAAACGGCGCTCTTATTCCTAAAGGCTCGCCTTCTAAGCCAGTCTCTGGAGGCATCTCTGTAACAGGCCGCTGAGTATCCACTATTTACCTTCTTTTTAACGCTTCTTTCAACGCTTTGCTGGTGATTCAAAGTAGCCGCTCTGGCTACGAGAGAGCGACGGCGATACCCGTTCGCTCTTATCGTTCTTCATTACTTTCAAACCTTCAAAAGCCAGCGTTAGCTCTTCAATCGCAACAGCGCTAGAATCTGCCCTTAGTCCTGGCGTCTTCCAGGCGATGGGAACAGCGGCTAGCAGGGTCCAGCACTGCATCGTTTCACCCGCCTGGTTGAATGTCAAAATGTTGAGGTCACAGCGTTTGGCTTTGCCGTGCTCTATCACCTGATTGATCCAGTCCCAAAAGAGCTGGTCGTCTGACATTCCTCTTTTGAGCGTAATATCACCAAATTTTGTCTGCTTCAAGAAAATGCGCTGCTGTTCGTTGACGCCTCCTTCAAAGTAAGTTTCTTTATCAATCTGTACATCTAAGCCTGAGCATTCACTAAAAGAGGCTTTGAGCGTACTGTCTATCTCCACATAGAAGCGGTTGGTGGTCAAGAAATTATGGTTGCGATCCTCTGGCTTCATATCGACCATTTGTGGTACCCTCGGCTACGTTCTTGCTGTCGGCGCAAATCTTGTTGCAGAAGCTCGAATACGCGATCGCCTAACTTTTTCATCGCTATCGGATCGTCCAAAACGGCTTCTACCAAAGGCGCTAGATCGCTTTCTTCTAGCGCTAGCATAATCGAACTAGAAGGCGATCTAGCTAAAGCCAGCTCCGTTTGTAGAATAGTCGTTTGCTCTAACGCTTTTCCTATCATCATTCTATCTCTTCTATCGTCCTTGAGGTCGTTTCTCTGACCATCCGAGCTCTGCCTAACAATGCTTGAATTCTCTGCTGCTGTACCCACGCTTTACGCTGAGCCTGTTCTTTTTTCTCAGCTGCGTGCGCTTCTTCCCAGTCTCTTTGCGCCTTAGCTTTGATCCGCTCGTACAAATCTTGCATCTCGGGCGATTCAAACCGAACGCTATTAGGATCTGTTTCGATATCTAGCGTTGCTTCACTGTGCCATAGCGCTTCACCTTCTCGCTGCTGACGGATCAGTCTAGCTCGATGCACCAAGTCTTCTAAATACCCCTGACTTCGAGCTGAGCTAGCGGTAGAAGTGCCTTTTTGCTCACGTAGCTGCTGATAGATGGCCTGGGCATAGCCGCCTTCATGGGCTCGATCAAGAATGCCGACACCGATAGCTGACAAGACAAACGCGATCGCCGACGGCACAAAAGGTAGCCAGAGCCCCTGCGAAAAGAAAAGGACAAAGCAAACTCCCCAGTAGGCAAAGATCAAACCCACGCAGCCAAAAACAAATATAACCAGACGACGGTTATAGAACGCGAGGCTACCGCCGACCACCGCACCTACGAAGATCCAGCTGATTTCGAGCACTTCTGGCCAGCTATGGATCAGCGGGCGATTGTCTAGCGCCGCGCTAATCAGCTGGCTGACGATCTGAGCATGAATGACGACCCCTGCCATCTCACGAAAATCTTTAGAGGCATCTTCGTACGGTGTGAGAAAGAAATCGTTAGAGATTTGAGAAGTGTTGCCGATTAAAACGACGCGATCTCGAATCCACGTAGGATCAACCGTATCGTTTAGCACATCGCCTAGACTAACCTGTCGTACAGCCTGCCTAGCAGAGCGGTAGTCCAGCATGGTTTGATAGTCGCTAGCGCCCGTTCTAGCATAGCCTCCTGAACGTTCGAATAAAGGCGTTAAAA
The DNA here is from genome assembly GCF_015207105.1 of cf. Phormidesmis sp. LEGE 11477. Lineage (GTDB taxonomy): Bacteria > Cyanobacteriota > Cyanobacteriia > Phormidesmidales > Phormidesmidaceae > Phormidesmis. The sequence continues at coordinate 31,476 of NZ_JADEXO010000053.1, read as the reverse complement.
CGGTATCTTCAAAGATAAAGTAACCCTGCTGAGTTTCATCTATCGCGACGTTCTCTTGCTCTAGATAGATCAGCGATAGCAGAAAGCTAAGAGAGAGCAGGCCGTCTGATGCGTCGACATCATTACAAAGATGAGAGACTTGAATCGGCTCTGTCGTTTCTCCGGGCGAAGAGATCAAGATACTACGCCGAATTCTACCGTCGAAATCTTGTGGAAGGTCGGCAAATCCAACCAGCTCAGGGTCAGCGCCTGGTATAGGAGGAACGCCTGAATCTTGGGCTGAGCTCAGCAGGCAGGCGGAGACAATTCGATCGCTCTCCTGTAGAAGGTTGATTAAGCGCGATCGCCCAGTCTCTGACCCTTGAGGGATATCTCTGGCAATATCGAGTCCAATCGCACGCGGGTTATAAGATTTTAGCTTGACTAGCAGATCGGCAAGGGTGCCATCTTCTATCGGATATTCCTGGCGCGCTTGAAAATCGTCCTCGCTGATGCCGACGACTAGAATCCGCTGATCTATCGGGTCTGCTGGCTGCATGCGGACGAACTGATCGTACGCACTTAGTTCCATCGATTCCAACAGACCCAGCTCTCTAGAGACCGCCACTAGCCCGGTGAGCACTAGGCTAGTCAGCAGTACGCTACGGCCAAACTGCTTTAGGCTTCGTTCTCTAAATAGGCTGAAGGGCATGGTTAGGACGATCCTTGGACTACGGTTGCGGCTTGCTCTTTTGGATTTCGATTACCCAGCGTCTGCGATCGCAATGTGATAGCTGTAAAATTTCTGCTAGCTGCCAGTGAAAGTTCATCGATAGGTAGGCTACCTCCTCATAGAGCTGGTCTAAGGGGTAGCCCAAGCTTCCCCCGATGGGGTACCTGCGTCTGCTAGCGCGACCTCGAAGGTGCGATCGCAATCAGGACAGTGCGCGGCCACATAAGGATGACCCTGCTGATTGAGCTGACTATAAAACGTCTTTAGGTAGGCCAGATCTTGCGTAAACAACCCCTCTAGCTCTGTAGGCGACACAGCCGTAAGCGAGCCTAGCCGGGTAATTACTAAAGAAAGCATTACCAGATTCAAATAGTCAGGATATTGGCGCACCTGCGGGTAAGTTTTGGCCTTCAGCTCATCTCTTGCCGTCGCCAAACGCATCTGCCCCTGCCGATGAACCACTCCAGCACTATCGACAAACCCACGCGGCAAAGTAAAAGAGAATTCCTGCATCAGACCATTCATAGTCAATATTCGTACATAATTAGCAACAGAAAATTCATCCTAGCGATAGCCTTCAGGCTGACTAAATAAACTCAATATCCACCGCCTGAAGTAAATCCTCTCTGGGGAGAGACGCCCATTGGGGCGGGGTGGGTTCGCAAGCTAACAAGCATCACATCAGTGCAGGTGATTCTTGCCTGACAGAAGCAGGCACTTCTTCAGCATCTGTCTTCGGCATATTAGGCGAAACTGATTCTTTTGTTACCGTAGCAGCCGGTACAGAATCAGCTGATACAGAGCCAGTAGAAACAGGCGTTTCCAGCTCATTAACCTGGCGATAAAACGTCTGAAGATAGCTTAAATCACAGGCAAAGAAACATTCGACCACTCTAGGCGAAACCTCTTCTATCGCCCCTAGCTGAGTAATCACCCGCGCTAGGATAATTACCGTCGCATAGGCAGGATTGTTCTTTACCCGAGGATCTTGCAACGGCACAATTTCATCCATCGCCGTCGCTAGCCGCATCACCCCCTTACGATGCAAATTCCCCTCTCCATCTAGATAGCCCTTCGGTAGAGTAAACTCAAATTCTGTTTTCATAGTGGTTCCTCTCTATCCAACAATCTCTATCTAGCAGTCATGCCTCAATAATCTTGGCCTGTAGGCTCTACGCGCTTAAACTCATCAACCGCAAGCTCTACTTCCTCAATCTGAAAGTCACTGCTATCTGCCTTGACATCACCAATCTTGTACTTAACTGGCCAAGCGCCAATAAAGTCAAACCTAGCAGCCATTTCACCATCTTGTTGATACACAGTCAAAGAGCCATCTCGTAGCTGCTTAGACCATTCGCCTTCTTCCACCGATTTGAACCATTTCCAGGTCGTTGGTGAAATGGTCATCCCCATCCGCAGCGTAATATTGCTGCTCTTAGAATTACCTGGCATCTTGGTGCGAACTACTCGGCCCTTTTCCGCTGACTTCCCCCACTTTTGAGGAACTACTTCACAATGTTCAATAACGTCCTGTTCACGCGCAAAGCCGCGACACTCCATAAAGTAACCGTCAATGCGATCGTCTGAACCCTGTAGCTTCAGCTCCAGATAAAACCGGGCCGTAGTTAGTACTTCATAATCAGACATCGCATTCACCTGTGGCGTATTGATTTACAGCTATCGTCCTACAGATATTGTTCTACTTTGTCCGGTGACAAGTCTCGTAAACCACTTCAACCGTTTCTGTGAACAGCTCTGTACCACCGGGCTCCATCTTCGAGGTTTTATAAGACTTTGGAAAAAAGCCAGTGAACTCCCACCTAGCGGCATCATCTCCCCCTTGGTTGTAGGCTGTAATTGAACCTGTTTTGCGCTCACCGCCGCTAGTGGATACGCCGCCCGCCATCGGACCGCCCGCCGGATGAGATTCTCTAAACCAGTCGTGCAAAGACGTGTCTTGAACAGTTGCAACAAAATCAACGCTCAACGTACCGCTAGTTACACCTGCTACAGTTGCCTGCATTCTACTTTTGCCTCCCTTGGTCACACCAAAAGACTTGGAATCGCCCGCCGCCTCTAGGGTGATCTGCAATCCGCTGACCTTCTTTACGATCAGATCTGTCATGCCATCAATTTCTAGATAAAACCGAGCGCCTGTCAGTAATTCGCCTGCTGCCATTGCTATACTTCACTCCTAATTAACTCGTTTCAAATCTTCGCAAACAATCTCGTAGGTTTCGTAGGCTAGTTCAGTGCCGTCCGCCGCAAAGTCAGACATCTTATAGCTTTTCAACCATCCATTTTTGATCTCCCAGCGCATGATTTCATTATCACCAGGATCGTAGGCAACAATCGCACCATTTTTGCGGTTATCGGCCCACTTGCCGTCGCCAGAACCCGCACCGCTATAGCTAGCAGGCATCGCCGCTTGAAACCAGTTATAAAAGTCCATGTCGTTCTCCATCAAATAGATTTCGATAGTGATGTTGGGATTCTCCTCAAATCCGGTAGACGTGCTCTGACGCAATGTTTTACCCGATTTGGTCGACATTAACGGTTTCTCACCCCCGGAGACCTGTCCTTGAAAGGTCACTTCCTGGACGCTCTTAAGCATTTTTTCAGACAAACCATCGAATTCTACATAGAATCGGCTCGTCGTAATTGGCTGTAAGTCTGGCATAAATCTAGAGTTCCTTTAGCTCTCTATTATTTACAACTATCTGCAACAGTTATTTGCGACAGTACGTTGACAAATTATTCAACGATTACCTCACTACTGATTAGGGGCCCACTGGCTAAGCCTGAAGATTACAAACTCTGCCGGGCGCACCGGACACACACCCACTTCTACATACAGTCGGCCTAGCATCATGGTTTCGTGCGTATTAAGTTCACCATCGCACTTAACATAAAAAGCTTCAGCGGGCGAGGCCCCAAACAGAGCGCCATCTCGCCACAGCCGCGTTAAGAATACAGTGATGGTTCGAGTTACCCTCGCCCACAAATCTTGATCGTTCGGTTCAAATACCACCCACTGAGTGCCAATCTCAATTGATTTTTCGATATAGCTAATCAGGCGACGGACGCTGATATAGCGCCACTGCACATTGTCGGGTTCGACTAGGGTGCGCGCACCCCAAACCTTGTAGCCTCGGCTGTAGCTAGCAAAGTTGCGAATGCAGTTGATTCCTTTGGGGTTGAGCATCTCCTGTTCGCGCATATTAGTCTCGTAGGCGAGTCCTAGCACCCCTCTAGGCGTTTCATTGGCGGGGGCTTTGAACACGCCGCGAGCCTCATCTGTCCGGCACCAGATGCCCATCATATGGCCGCTAGGAGGCACCATAATTGGACGGTTCCCGTTGTTAGGGTTAGCGACTTTGACCCAGGGATAGTACACCGCGCCAAACATAGAGCGACGGTTGAACTCAGTTAGCCATTTGGCTACATCTTGTGGCTTTTGCTGCTCGGGTTTGATAGCTCGATTCTCGTTCTTGCCGACTTTGACCGGCGGCGCGTCGATGACTGCCATGCGATAGGCTGGGCCAGGCGCAGAATTTTCACACAAAATGAACAGTCGCTCCATCAGCGCGTGAACCTGATCTAGCTCTAGCCAGCCTTTTTGATAGGCAAACAAGATATCAGGACAGGCGACCATCGCCACTTCGTCGATTTCAAACAGTCCTTCTAGGCCCGCGCGGTCGTCTCTTACCCCTTGAATATCACGAGAAACCCGATCGGCAGATCCGACATAGGGAGCCGGAGCGACCTCGTATCGGCCATTCATCGGTCGTTTGGATAAAGGCTGACCTGGCTCTGAGATATCTTCTAGCGTGATGTATTCAGACTGCTCTAGTTCAGCTACAGCGTAGCGGGCAGCTTCAGAATCCGCTTCGGGATTCATCGTCAGATGCTCATAGGTTTCTAGCTCCTGCTCCCTACTTTTGACAACAACCGTGAAATATTCACCCGTATTAAAGGGTGACTCGGCGTCTTCTGGGGCGTCTTCCGGTAGCGGAACGGGTTCTCCCTCTCTAATCTCTACTGTGATTCGTCCGCCTTCTGCCAACAGAGCCGGTGCCTCTTCTGGATCTGAGGGCTTGAGACTAAAGCGCAAAGAAGATTTCTTTCCAGAGGTCAGTATCTTGGTCGCGACTTCTTCTGGATCGGGCTCTTCAGATCCGGGGGGACGTGTGCCCATGCTAACCACCCAGCAGCGACCGCCGCCGTTGTCGAACCAGCCCTGTACAGCAAAAGGTAAGTAAGCATCAAAGTCAGTAAATCCGGGATGAGCAGAACCGGGCTTGCCAAAGTACTCTAGGTACTGACTCCAATTGGTAATCAGCATGGGCTGAAATAGCTCGGCGTCTCCACGAATGTCTTCTGTGAAGCCGACGAACCCGGCTACGCTCAGACTAACGCCTTCTATCGGGCGACTGCCTCGGTCGATCTCTTCAACATATACACCGGGTGCAAAGTAGTCTAAGGCCATGGTGTGGCTTCCTCCGTAGATTTGTGAGATAAATAGCTGGAAATAGAATCAGCCATTAAGCTGTTCCATATAGTTCAAAATGTTGACTAAGCGGTTGATGCTCAGGCGGCTGATGGTCAGGCGGCTGATAACTAGACGGTTGGTTGTGCAGTTGACTCCTATACAGTTGATTCAGTGGAACAGTAAGCTTGATGTGTAGCGCTAGGCGCAGCGGCGTTCCTAACACCTGCCAGAGTAGTAAGTTGTCAGGGACGGCTTCTGTCGAAATGGCTATAGGCAGTTGGCCTTGTCCCTTTAGCAGCGGCGATATTAAATCTTCTGGTAAGTAGCAATGGTCTAAAAATACGGCTAGCACCTCTGAGAGTAGTTGCTGTTCAGCGAGCGTGGTATGACCGAAAGCGCTGACTAAGTAAGTTAGATCGAACCACCGACTGGCTCCTCGTTTGGACAAAAAGTCTAATCTAGCGATCGCAGCCGTTCTAGAACAGCGCTGCGGGCCCAGAAAGTGACCCCATCGGCTTGAGCGCACCTGATAGCAATATAGGTTTAGCGTAGGCGTGTCTTTAGATTGCATTCGAGGATGCTCGAAAGAAATCTGCTCTTTGTTGATTAGAGGGACTCTGCTGACTACGAAATCTGCAAGAGTCTGGCTAGCAGCAGATATCATCACTTAATCTCTAGGCTGAATTTAAGGAATGTTTAAATAGGTTGCTTGATAAACGAAGCCCTACAGCGACCGACTGTTGCCACAGGCAAAGTACTAAATACTATGTATAAACAAAATAAGAAACTGAACTGCAAAGGGCTACTGCACTTAAGTAAGTGATTTGGCAGTTGAACACTCTGTCAAATGCTCTGTGAGACAGATCACTCTCAAACGAATTAACCTCAGGTTAACTAGCCTTGAGTTCAACCTCCAGCAGCGCCGACTCCTGGAAAACACCAGAACAGCAAATATAAAAGAACACCCGGATAGCTGAAAAATACGTAAAGCCAACAAAAATACGTAAATTTCTTTCTGCGCTGGTGCGGCGTTTGTTCTAATCATGTGGCCGCGAACCCATCCGCGCGACAGGGTTCTAGCCGATCTGTCTTATTGCTTACTGTCCAGTTCACAAAAAAATTAATATTGAGCGCTGCATATTCTCTTCATTCAGACAGTAGAATCCTTTAGATAACGGAGGCCATAAATTAATGACATTCTTGTAGAAGCTCCTGTCGGCAGGTGCTGACGTCCTAATCCTATTTTCTAGCTTTGAAGAGACTTCTCTTTCACGCTAGCTGGTGAGAAGGATTAGACAGTGCCTTTTGTCTTTGCCGAACTGCTCTGTTGTGATATTTCGAACCTAGTAGAAAACTTATTTGTCAGCAATATCTCTCACCCAACTTATATTTTCCAAAACTTATTTTCTACTCATAATCTATTTTCTGCTGGTTCTACGATATCCGCCAATAGTCAAATGCGACCGCTATATAGTTAAGAGGACATAGGTCAAAATGCTATTAGAAACGTCAAGACAGGTAGAGAGTGCCTCCCAATCTCTAGGCTCTACAGAAAATACCCAGTCTTTTTTCATACAGATGTCGCCCCAAATCCCTGTCAGAGCAGATGATACCAGGGCAATCAGCGATCGCCTTAATTTCTCTAGTGCCTGCTCTAGCAGCAGTTCGCGTTTTACCGCAGACGCTAACTTTCATGCAGATTCTCTTTCTCATACGCAGGCTGAGCAAAGTAGTACAGATACGCGAAGCAGTATCGAAGCGTTTGCCCAGACCCTAGAGCTATCAGCCATCATCTCTGTTGTAGATTATTTGCAGGCGGGGAAGCCAGGGTCAAAAGCAGAGCTGAAGACACTCTATGCCGATTCTGATTTCACCCATTCATCTGCCGCGCGAAGGGCAGCTCAAAAGAAAGTAATAGAAGCGATCGCGCTTCAAAGGCAGTCATCGATCCCTACCGTTGCAGAATATGTTGTAGATCTTCTGATAAATAAAAATTTAGATAGCCAGCAAGCCACAAAGGAAAAGGATTGGAGCGTATATGTTATCTACGATAGAGAGACTTTTTCTCAGGAACTCTGCTTATTATTATGGTCGCGGCAAACTTTATCTAGCTGTCAAAAGTACTGTATTAAGCAGCAGGTGCGTCTGATGCAAGCTACAGAACGCTCTCGACGCGAGCAGCGCAATGCCCTACAGCGAATCAAGCTGCTAGAGCAAGCCATTCACCGGGTAGAACACCAGCTGCGTACGCCTCTATCTTTGGTAGAGCTCTACGCGGATCTAGCCAGTCAGCAGTCGGCATCAGGGTCAGTTTCAAAGCTGCTAGACAAAACAAAACAGGTCGCCAGCGAAATGGGAGAAAGCCTGAGACGACTGACGGACTGTGGCCAACTGGCAAAGCGTCAACCCACGGAATGTGATTTACGCCTTGTCATTCAAGAGTGTGTAGATTTGCTGGCGCTGCCGCTACAGCAAAAGCAGATTGAGGTGGTATGCGACCATCAGCTTTTGCCCTTAGTCGCCGATCGCTGGCAGATGAAGCAGGTATTCAACAATTTACTGACAAATGCCATTGCATTTAGCCCAGTCGGCAGCACTATCATCTGTCAATGGCAGCTATTTCAGCAAGAAGTCCTGATTGAGATTAAAGACCAAGGGCCGGGCTTCTCTACAGAGGCGCTTAGCACTGCCTTTAAACCTTTTTGTTCTGATCGACCCGGCGGTACTGGCTTAGGACTCACCATTGCCCAAAAGCTCATTCTCGATCATCATGGTTCGATTTGGGTAAATAACCTGCCAGAAGGCGGCGCTCAAGTTTCTATCTCACTTCGTAGGAAATAGTTCGACTGCTTAATCTCTTTTATTCTTTAAAGCTCTCTCATTGGATCTTCTGTGATGATGACACTCCCAAAGGGCCGCGTTGATAGTACCCGCAAAAAAATGATTTCCATTCTTTTAATAGATGACCAGGCCGCCTTTCGAGACGGGCTGCAAAATCTTTTGAACTTTTATAACTCAACCGGTGGGGAGAATTTTCAGGTGGTGGGGCGAGCCGCTTCTGTTGAACAGGCGCTAAAGCTCTCAAAAGAACAGCATCCGGCTTTGGTTTTACTAGATCTGGGCTTGGGGCAAGAAGATGGCATTGATTTTTTGACCCGGTATAGTGACAAGCAGCCGCAGGGAAAAGTCTTGGTGCTTTCTGGGCAGAGGGATGACGAGTGGGTATTTAAGGCGATGCAGGCCGGGGCAAGGGGGTTTGTTTTCAAGCAAAGTCTCTCGAAACAGCTCTCTGAGGCGATTCAGACGGTGATGAATGAGCAGATCTATCTAACGCCAGAGCTGCTGACCGGATTTTTTCGTCACTTTCACTTTCACGCTGGGCGATCGCTCAAGGTTTCTTCTTCGCTGCACCTGACCGATCGCGAGCTAGAAGTGCTGGCCTGCCTGGTCAAAGGAGATTCTAACGCGGTGATTTCGCAGCGATTGCACATCACGGTAGGCACAGTGAAGGCTTACTTGCGCTGTATCTTTGAAAAGATGGGCGTCGATAGTCGTACGCAGGCAGCTTTGAAGGCGCTCAAACTAGGACTGGTGTAGCAAGCTTATGAGCAATCATCTTGCGATCGCCACGGTTACAGCTACGCTACAGCGAACCCTGCAGGCTTCTGTACAAAACCATGTAGAAGGCGCTCGGGTTACCACCGTCAGCCCCAGCGAAGTCAGCCGGGGCACGCCAGAAACCGGGGTGAATATCTTCATGTATCAGGTGATCTCGAATCCAGCCTTGCACAATATAGACGCCACGCCGCTGCGAACCAAAGGCACGGCAGTCAAGCGACAGGCAGCGCTCGATCTGTACTATATGCTCAGCTTTTATGGCAACAACAATGAGCTAACGCCGCAGCGACTGCTCGGCAGCGTAGTCCGCACGCTCAACGACAAGCGAGTGATCACTCAAGCGATGATTCGCGAAGCCTGCAATGACACCACATTCTCTTTTTTACGAGACTCTAATCTGGCCGACCAGGTGCAGCAGGTCAGCATTCTGCCGCTCGATCTCAACCTAGATGACCTGTCTAAAACCTGGTCTGTTTTCTTTCAAACGCCCTACGTTCTATCGTTAGCCTACAAGAGTTTGGTCGTACTGGTAGAAGGTGATGAAGTGATGGCGCGATCGCTACCGGTGCGAGAGCGGCGATCGGGTGGATTTTCTCCTTATTTTGCCAGACCGAAAGTAGAGAGCGTGACGGCGCGGGCGGGGAAAACAGCGCTGATTCTAGCAGATAGTACGCTTTTGATTCGAGGCACGCAGCTCAAAGGAGAGCAGGGAACCACCGTTCAGATCGGCAAAGTGGCGATCGCGCCCGAAACCATTACGCCGACTGAGATTATCCTCTCACTTTCTACTCTGCCTTTCGAAGCCCTACGCGCTGGCGTTCAAAGCCTGCAAGTTATTCACCAGCCACCAGCGATCGCAACCGCTGATCGATCGCCAAGTCTGCCCCCTAGTCGGCAAGGGGCAACTTCTGAAGCTGCGCCCTTTATCCTGCGGCCTCAAGTCTTGGATGTCAGCGTTACCGATTTAGAAGAAACCGACGAAGGCTTGTACGATGCCACCGTAGCGGTGCAGGTGAATCTAATCGTGGGTTCACAGCAGCAGATTGTTCTATCGCTAAATGAGTGGAATGCCGATCCATCAGCAGACTATCTTCCTACTAACTATATGTTTGACTTGCCCAGAAGGACAGCCGAGAGTCAAACGCTATCGATTCCGATCCAGTCGGTTAAGGCAGGGGAATACCTGATCAGGCTGCTGGTAGATGGGGCGGAAAGTCAGCTAGAAGTCGATACCGACGAAGCCAGCCCTACCTATGAGTGGTATGTCGGGCCTAGGATCGTCATTGAGTCAGATTAGTTTTCAGTAGTCCTTAGATATTTACGCAGGTTTGTAGTTGTTATGAGTGAGCAGTCTAATCCACCAGAGAACTCGCCAGAGAACCCACCAGAAAGCCCATTGGAAAACTCGTTTGATACTGATCCAGGCGAGATCGGCCCAGCCGAGACGGACGGGCCAGACGTAGAAAACGGCGGCCTCAATCAGCTTCACAATTTGGGCAACCGAGCAGTGAGCTTGGGTCTGATTGCGGGGCATGGCCACCATCAGGGCAGCTATGAGCTGATTGAACAAGGTGAGGTGGTGACGCTCTCACCGCAGGAGGCGATCGCCTATCTCGAAGATTTGATTGCGTCAGCGCCTAAGACGAAATAAGCCAGACATGAGCAAGACTGTATTGACTGAAGTGTTGACTGGGGTGCGATCGCCCGACTGGACCCTAGCCAACCAGCAATATTTGATGACGGCAATCGACCAGATCCGTCAGTTGCTAGAACGAGCCGCAGAGCAGTCAGCGCAGTCCAAGCAGGCAATGCAGGCAAAGGCATCAGCGCCAAGCCTGCATCGCTCTTCCGAAGAAATCGTCTGGCCAGTCTTTTCACCGCCCGACTCGGCCCCTGATTCAGAATCGACCCTAGACAGGCTCTGCCGACTGCTACAGCTTTCTACCTTTGAGCGCAGTATCCTGCTGCTGTGCTTGGGCGCGGAGCTGAGTCGACTGTTTGGCGTACTGTGCGCTCAGATTCACGGCACTAGCCAAACGGCCTGTCCTACTTTTGGGCTGGCCCTTTCGATCTTTCCAGAAGCGCATTGGCAGGCGCTGACGCCAGAGTCACCGTTGCGGGTCTGGCGGCTAATTGATATCGGTGCGGGCACCGAACTGACGAACAGCCCGCTGCGGATTGATGAGCGAATTGCCCACTATCTAATGGGGATGACTTCGATCGACCAGCGGCTGCAGGGGATGATGACGGCAGAGCGGGTAGAGCGGTCGGTATTGCCTGCTTCGCATCAGGCGATCGCCCAGCAATTGGCCGTCATCGGTCTAGATCTGTGGCCTGCGCCCGTCGTCCAGCTATGTGGCAGCGATGGCGCAACTAAACGGATAATTGCGATCGCAGCCGCCGCTGAGCAAAACAAAAGGGTCTATACGATTGCGGCGGAGACGCTGCCAACCGAACTGACTCAGATGAATACGGTGCTGTGTCTGTGTGAGCGCGAGGCGATCTTGAATGAGGCGGTGCTGGTATTGGACTGCGATCGCATTTCTAGCAGCACAGGCGATGGTCATTTTGCCCAGCTGAATCTGTCGGTGGATCGCTTTATTGAAAACTGTCGTCAGCCTTTGCTGGTGACTAGCCGCGATCGCCGTTTGCAGCAGACGCGATCGCTCCTTTCCTATGAGGTTCACGCGCCGACGACGGCGGAGCAGCGGGAGATTTGGCGAAGGGAGATTGGGGGGAGTGCGATCGCTCGTAATTTCCATCCTTCTCAAAACGGCTCGCAAAATGGCTCACAAAACGGCTCGAACAATGGCTTGCAGGCCAGCACCAGCGCCAGCTCCATCAACCGCACCATCGATCATCTAGTCGACTACTTCAACCTCAGCGCCCCCGCCATCAAAGCCACCTGCAAAAAGGTGCAGCAGCTCTCTTCTCAAAATACCGAGCACACATCAATACCTGATTTACTCTGGAACACCTGCCTTTCACAAGCGCGTCCACAGCTAGGCGAGCTGGCTCAGCCGATTGAGACGCTAGCTACCTGGAACGATATTGTCCTACCAGAAAAAGAAAAGCAGGTGCTGCACACCATTGCCGCCCACGTGCGACAGCGCAGCCAGGTGTATGAAAACTGGGGATTTTCGGGCAAGAGTCGCCGAGGATTAGGCATCAGCGCCTTGTTTGCAGGTGCGAGCGGCACGGGAAAAACGATGGCGGCAGAAATCATCGCTAGGGAGCTGAATCTGGATCTGTATCGCATTGATATCAGCGCCATGGTGAGCAAATACATCGGTGAGACGGAGAAGAATCTGCGGCGCGTATTCGATGCGGCTGAAACGGGCGGGGCGATTTTACTCTTTGATGAGGCCGACGCCCTGTTTGGTAAACGGTCTGAGGTGAGCGATTCTCGCGATCGCTACGCCAATATGGAAGTCGCCTACTTGCTACAGCGGATTGAGTCTTATCGCGGGCTGGCGATTCTCACTACAAATCTTAAAGATTCTGTAGATCAAGCCTTCTTGCGTCGCATTCGCTTTGTCGTGCAGTTTCCTTTCCCAGATACCAAGCAGCGCGAAGAAATTTGGAAATGTATTTTTCCAGCGGCAACGCCGACAAAAGATCTGCACTATCGTCGTCTTTCTAAGCTCAGCGTTGCGGGTGGCAACATTCGCAACATTGCGCTGAATGCGGCTTTTTTAGCGGCAGATGATGGCGCGCAGGTTGAGATGAGACATATCTTACTGGCGGCTCAGAGTGAATACATCAAGCTAGAGCGTCCGCTGACGGATAGCGAAGTGAGGGGATGGGTGAGCGAGGCTACACAAGCGCTTTCCTAACTTTTGTGGGTAGCGATGATCGGGAAGATTTGCCACGATAGGAGGGTATCGTCATGCGCGGTGGAGTGCCTCCTTTACACGAGGGTTTTGGCTATGGGTGAGCAATCTACGACACAAAAAGAATTATGAGTACTTATGCTGACAAAACTCAAGAAGGTAAAAGCCGGTCGGTGGCAAGTATTGTTACTCAGAAAAAGAACAGTAGCGACTCTACCTTTCAGTTTGTAGATAATCGGCCTGATGCGGTTGTTCAGCAGAATCTACATAAGATGGCTAACAACTGCCCGCGCGAGACGCAGCTAAGCGCTTTTCAGAACAAGTTACAAAAGAGTGATATCACACAGCGCCAGGTGAAATCGGAGGATGAAGTGGCAGAAAACCGGACAGGTATGCCCGACCAGTTGAAGTCGGGGTTGGAGCAACTGTCGGGGTTGAATCTATCGGCGGTGCGGGTTCACCGTAATTCTGCAAGACCCGCGCAGGTGAATGCCCATGCCTACGCACAGGGCCAGGATATTCATTTGGGTCCAGGGCAGGACCAGCATTTGCCGCATGAGGGGTGGCATGTGGTGCAGCAGATGCAGGGGCGGGTGAACCCAACGATGCAGGTAGGGAACGTGGCGATTAATGATAATCGTGCTTTGGAGCAGGAGGCCGACCGGATGGGGGCGAAAGCAGCTGGCAGATGAAGGAAAGTCTAATTTGTCCTATTTTGTTCTAGGAGCGGAAGGACTGGTTGAATGATAGCGATGGCGACTATGACCCAGATGATCAGAGTTGGAAAAATGCCTGTTTGAGAGGGGCGAGAGGGGCATGTACAATACCGCAAGTCTGCGGAAGATATTGCAACGGGCTGAGGGGAACGTAGGGATTAAAGAGGTGACGTTACACACGCTGCGACATAGTTTTGCGACCCATCTGCTGGAATGGGGAACGGATCTTCGTTATATCCAGTCGTTGCTAGGTCACAGTAGTTCGAAGACAGCGGAAATCCATACTCATATTACGTCTAAGGGATTTGAAAATCTGAAGTCACCGCTGGATGAGATGGATATTTGAAAAGGTGCACATATACCTCCGATTTAGCGATGTATGTGCATCTTTTAAGTAATGACACAGTGAGAATAAACGGAATAGTATCGATTATTTGTATTGTTACAGGCAATGGAAAAAGCTTATAACAACTACTAAAGACAAATTAAGAAAAGGTTTGAGATATGTATGAACAAGTAGAGAATTCAAAAGAGAATAAAAGCAAAGCGGTAGGCAACTCTGTAGGACAGAGGAAAAACAATACGAAACAAGGGTTCGTTGACAATCGTGGAGTAACAATAGGACAACGAAAATTGCGAGAAAGTCTAGAAGCTAAAAATGTGGCCCAATTGAGGCGAGTAGCTGTAACTTATGATAGCTTTACAGTGGTTGGGTATGACACTGAAAACCTTACAAAAAAACAAATCCAAAACATAATTGATGATCCTCGCGCTGATGTTGATAGCAAAGTTGAACTGAAACAAGCTTTAAACAAAGGTGATTATCTTGGAGGGATTTCAACTACGCCGGATAAAGAAAAAGAAGCAGTTCTTAGGGAAGATGTAGTTGTTGATGAATCCGAAACTTGGGAGAAGCAATTCAATGAGAAAACGTGCTGGTTGGCTGCAATAGCGGTGGCGACTGATTCTAATTTGATGGCTTTGAAAGCAAAATTAGAAAAATATTGGAACTGGAAAGATAAAGATTTCTATGGGGTAGGATCCGCTGAAGAGATGTTAGAGGTGAGTAAAATGTTGGGATTTACTAAGTCTGAAAAAATTGACATAGACCAAGAGACGTTCAACTCAGCAATACAGATCGGCTGCAAAATATGTATCCTGGTACCAGATCATGTGATGATTGTTCATAGTATAACTGAAGCAAAATATAGTGTATGGGATCCTTTTAATAAAACGAAGCAAACCATTTCCTGGGAGACCTTGAAAAAATCTACACTTTCAGCACTACTAATAATGTAAATAGAAAAATAGTTCAAACAATAAGCAATGAAAACAATAAGCAATGAAAGAAGATGAATCCTCAGTATCTGGTAAATTTTGTAGGTAACATGATCCTTTATTGAGGAAAGAGGACGAAATAGAACAATCCATAACAAAACATAAAAATCATTAAAACGCTTTTTAGCCTGATTGTTACCCGCAACTAAAACCTTGATGCGGCTACACCGAATTCGGCAGACTTATCGGCAACGCACACGACGGCTTTTCCCCCACCTGCTAAACAGCCCTGTCTTTACTAGCAGACGACAACCTCTCCGTCCGCCTCCACTACCATGGCATGTTTCAACGCCACAGCGCACACCTTCAGATTTGAAGAGCACGCGGAGCAATTGAGTTCGACTACAATAAGCGATATTTAGTCAATAAATAACACTCGTTGAAAAATCAGAAAATCGCATCTTGCAATCATGAAAACATCTAATTCGCATGTATTGAATAGCTATTGGGGCCTACTCGACAGCCTGCACACCAGTTGGAAATTAGAATTGATAGAGCGACTCACCCGATCCATCAGGCAAAATCTTCAACAAAATTCCAATACGATGAAAAATTCCTTTGGTGCCTGGAAATCTGAGCTATCGACGGAACAAATCATTTACGAACTTCGCAATAGCCGAAACACCAATGATGGGTAGCTGAGAACAGATTTCAACCGTTTCGATACCAGGAGCAGGAGACTATGTTACATAAGAGGCATGGTAGATATCGTCAGAATCGAAAAGATTATGTAGCTGACGCTACTGCTGTAAAAGGCACTGTTGCTGCGGCGGGAGTATTGCAAGAAATGTGAGGTAACTTTACGTACGCTGCAACATAGTTTTGCGACCTATCTGCTAGAACGAGTAACGGATCTGCGGTATATCCAGTCGTTGCTAGGTCATAGTAGTTCGAAGACAACGGAAATCTATACCCATATTACGTCTAAGGGGTTTGAAAATCTGAAGTCACCGCTGGATGAGATGGATATTTGAAAAGGTGCACATATACCTCCGATTTAGCGATGTATGTGCACCTTTTAAGTAATGACACAGTGAGAATAAACGGAATAGTATCGATTATTTGCATTGTTATAGGCAACTGAGAAGAGCCTATAACAGCCACTAAAGAAAATAAAAAAGGTTCGAAACATGTACACGCAAGTGGAGAAGTCAAAGGAAAATAAAAACAAAACCGTAGCTAATGCCGTTGCTCAAAAGCACAGCGGTGGTGCATCTACTTTTCACTTTGTGGATAATCGGCCGGAAGCTGTTCTACAAAGAAAGCTGCAAGAGATGGCAAACAGTTTTTCTGCACAACAACAGCCCATCCAAAAGAAAGAAAGTAACACAGGTTTACCCGACAACCTAAAAACAGGTATTGAGAACCTCTCTGGTTACTCTATGGATGATGTAAAAGTGCATTACAACTCCGGCAAACCTGCTCAATTTCAAACACACGCTTATGCTCAAGGAGCGGATATTCATTTAGCCTCTGGACAAGAGAAGCATTTACCTCATGAAGCATGGCATGTGGTGCAACAAAAGCAAGGCAGAGTAAAGCCCACCATGCAAATGAAGGGCGATGTCAAAATAAATGATGATGTAGACTTGGAGAAAGAAGCTGATGTTATGGGGCTTAGGTCTTTGTCGGCTATAAATTACGCTTCATCTTCCAGTAAAACAAGTTCCGATTTAAAATCTCCAAAAACAAGTCGAACTTCAACCGTACAAAGGTCAACAGACTCTGGGCTGAATAGAGGGACAGAGGTAATTGTAACTGATAGAAATGATCCTAATTACAAGAAAACGGGAAAAGTATTCACTGAAAAGACAGATGGTTATGAAGTTCGTTTTGGGAAAGAATTCGTTATATATAAGCATGATGCTATAGATGTTGCCGTAGCGTCTGAAGTAACCGAAGGCTTATCGTGGTCATCCGAGGAAATGGAAGGATTGAATGAAGTGTCATATAAATTGGCTACACAGTATTCTCCGAACGAATATGCGTATATATCACTAGGAAGTAGCCCATTGTTAATAATTGAATGCATCCGACAAAGATTTATACAAAATCAAGGAGAAGATTTGCTCACCTTATTGACTCTTCCCATTAGTGAAGTTGACGATGAAGGATTCTTGGATCGTGTAGATAAGATTCTTTCTGGCGATTTGGAAAAATTATCTCTGGTCGAGGGACAATTAAAAAATCTGCGTGACTATATGATGAACTATGTATCGCCAGCTCAACTCGATGGGAAAAAACCACTCTTAATTGATTATGCTGCTGGTGGACGTACACTAACTGTAATGCGTTACCACCTAATGGCATCATACATTTATATGGGAAACTCTAGTTTGGCAAATAGTGTAGAGGTAGTCGCCTTAAATGGTGGAAAGGAGGTGATCTCCCCATCTTCCTCATATCGAGATCTAATGAGTTACTATGACAAGAAGGATGAAATTTATAGGTTGTTCGGTCAAGAGTCTAATGAAGAAGATTTGCGATATCCTGATATTCAGACTATTGATCCCACGAATGAATCTTCGGAATTTCTATTGGGCTTGTCAAATCGAAAATTGAAGGATGAATTTGGATATCGTTCTTGGGATAAGACTTCTTATGCTGACATTCTTGCTGGCCGAAAAACTTCAGGTGTAATGGATCAAAAGGGGATAGGAAGGGCGGAGCGAGCAATAAAGCAAATTATAAATATATTAGATAACTTCCACTAATATTATGAGGAGTGTTCAATCAATCTTCATTTTTCTAGTTATTGAAGTAGATGATTACAAAATACACAAATACTATTCATAGCCCATAACAAAACTTAAAAGCCATTAAAAACGTCTTTTAGCCTAATTGTTACCCGCAACCAAAACCTTGATGCGGCCATACCGAATTCGGCGGACTCATCGGCAACGCCCACGGCGGCTTTTTGCCCACCTGCGAAACCGCCATGTTCTTGCTTGCAGATAACAACCTCTCCGCCCGCCTCCACTACAATGGCATGTTTAAACGCCACAGCACACACCCTCAAATTTGAAAAGCACTCGGAGCAATTAAGTTCGGCGATAATAAGCAATATTTGTTTAATAAATGACGCTCATTGAAAAATCAGAAAATCACACATTGCAACTACAAAAGTATCTAATTCGCACGTATTGAATAGCTATTGGGGTCTGATCGAAAGCCTGCATATAAGCTGGAAATTAGACTTGATAGAGCGACTCACCCAATCCATCAGACAAAATCTTCAACAAGATCCTAATACAATGAAAAATGCTTTCGATGCTTGGGAATTTAAGCTATCGGCAGAACAAATCATTCACGAACTTCGCAATAGCCGAAACACCAATCGGCAAATCAAAGAACTACGATAGGAGCATGTGCTTCGTCAACAACATGGTGCTCATGACAAACAATGCCAAGCATTTTGAAAGAATAAACGGAATTGTCATAGAGAACTGGACAATTACTGACCCACTATGAACTTAACCAAAACCAATCAAAACGCAGACTGCATTGATCGCGAACTCACCTGGTTCAGCCAAATCCTAGAACATCGATTTCAGCTGCGTGCGGATGGTAAATCAGCAGAAAGAAATGTATTCAATGTAATACCCCCGCCAGCATTGCCCCAAACGGATGTATCCTACGCCAACCTCCTACAAACCCTCAACCTACAGCCCGCCGAACGACTGGTACTCATCCTCAGCCTAATCCCCCATATCAAACCCAACCTGCTCGATACATTTCTAGTTCGCAATCAATCCCTCGATCGCGGCTACACCGAATTCGGCGGACTCATCGGCAACGCCCACGGCGGCTTTTTGCCCACCTGCGAAACCGCCATGTTTTTGCTAGCAGACGACAACCTCTCCGCTCGCCTCCACTACGATGGCCTGTTCAAACCCGACCAAGGCTTATTCGCCCAGGGCATCCTCTCTCTCAATCATCAACACACCAACGAACCTCCACTCTCCGCCGCGCTTCACCTCACGCCCGAGTATCGCCAGCGAATCATCACCGGACAATCCTACACCCCCACCTTCAGCTCAGCCTTCCCTGCTCAGCGCATCACCACCGACTTAGCCTGGGATGACCTCGTACTCGACCCCGCTACCCGACAAGAGATAGACGATATCCTCACCTGGATTCAAAACAAAGATTTGCTGATGAATAGCTGGAACTTAAAGCAGCGAATTAAACCGGGATTTCGAAGTCTCTTTTACGGCCCACCCGGCACCGGCAAAACCATGACCGCCTGCTTACTAGGAAAGAAGTCTGGTTTACCTGTCTTCAGAATCGACCTCTCTAGAGTGGTTTCAAAATATATCGGAGAAACCGAAAAGAACCTAGCCAGACTCTTCGATCGAGCCCAGCATCAAGATTGGATTCTGTTCTTTGACGAAGCAGACTCTCTATTTGGCAAACGGGTTGAGTCTCAAAACTCCAACGACCGTGCTGCCAATCAAGAAATCTCATACCTATTGCAACGAATTGAAGACTACAGAGGTCTGGCCATCCTAGCAACGAATCTGCGTACCCATCTAGATGAAGCCTTCGCCCGCCGCTTCCAATCCATGATCCACTTTCCCATCCCTAATACCGAGCAACGGCTGCAATTATGGCGAGATACCTTCCTCAACAAACCCTTTGAAATTGCTGAGGAGATAGACTTTGACAAGTTAGCAACTGAATACGAGCTAACTGGTGGCAATATCATCAACGTGCTGCGCTACGCTTGCCTCAAAGCAGTCACCCAAACGCCTCAAAAAATCTACGAAGACGATCTGCTAGAAGGTATCAGCCGAGAGCTGCAAAAAGAGGGTCGGGTAGAAGATAAAGCTAGTCGGAGATACTTGGGTATGACCTACCAGAACTGAGTCGCCACATAGAGCATTGGCTTCCTCGCTAGGAAGCTAGGGGTTAGTTGGATTGGGTGTACCCTATCACAACTGAGTGTAGATGCTCAGGCCGCTGTACCCAGCATCTGTGTCTGACTTGAATCGATACACTGCTCATTCACTCCTTGATAGTCTGCTTGTGAAAATTGATTTTAACGTGCCAAAGAGTACTAAAGCTGATGGTTTGACCAGTTGTACGGGAAAGTTTAACAATCAGCAGATACATTAGATTCTCAGTTCGTCTTTGTTGGAGTTCTATTCACTATGACTATCTTGCGGCAGGCAGCAGCACTCGCATTACCCCTATGTATCTTTGGCTGTAGTGCGACAGGGGCCGATGATGTGAATGCCAATTCTCCTGCTGAACCCGTGCCTGAACCTGTACTATCTCAACCTCCCACATCCTCCCCTACTTCAACCAGCTTAAATTCAGTCCCGCCTGATGGCTTAGACAGTCTCAGCGAGTCGGACTTTCGATACTTTCAAAGCATGGGACCGCTAGAATATGCGATTCGGCTGGGAGGTGTGCCAACCGTGCCAACCTGGCGAATTCGCCTACGGCTCTATCCGGTTCAACAAGACGGTGATTTGCTCTATCAAGTCAAAGTTGATCATTACAATCTATCGCCTGCGCTCTATAGCGATCTAGTGAGTAGCTACGGTGAGGAGAATGTTGATCCTATCCTTGATAACAACACGTCTCATCAGCATATCGACTTGGAATTTCTTCCAGTAATGAACGTAGCAGCAGACTGGCTTTCTGAATCGACTCAGATGAGCACATCGGCTGTTGCAGAGAGTCCAACTTGTGGGCTAGGCACAAGCTGCAGCGTACTCTACAATCCTGAAGTCCAGGAGTGGAATGGTGAATCGACAGTTTCGCTAGAAATGGCACCTTGGGCTAGCGACAGTGACCCGCTGCCCACGATGGTGCGAACATTAGCAGAACAGGCTAGCTGGCTTCAGAACGACTTTTGGACAATGCCGCCAGAAATACCGGAAGGCATCAGCAGTGAGCGGCCCTGGGTAGAAGTGCTAGTGACCAACTATCCGGGCAATGGCGGTGGCTATATGGCTCATTGGATTGAACGGATAGCTGATGATAGCGTGCAGGCAACGGTTCATCGACTTTTCTATGACCCGGAGGCAATTTCTGGCTTTGTGAGCAAAGGATACATCTGCGGTCGTGGGGCCGAAGCAGGGCAGGTTAGAGCACTGTGCCCGTAGCACGGTTAGTCAGTCTGCCGTATTTTCCAGCTACTCTTCTAGACAGACTTATCTACGTGGCTATGGGTAACTACCGTTGAATACTCTTATAAAACCTTCTGACCTAAAAACTTGAGAATCTGAGCCACCTGACCCAGCTCGTGGCGTTGAGGAAACAGCGAGAAAGAGCGAGAGGTATCGTACTCACTTTCGGCTTCACTCTCGGCACTTAGCTTCAAGAAAACAAACTCATCTCCATTGGTTGCCATGCCATAGTTAGGCAACTGTCGGTCCGGGCTTGCCGCCATGTAGGCTAACAGATGTGGAAACGCTGCCGGGACAGAAATGCTGGTGCGTTTTGACTCGACCGACAAAATCCAAAGCCGATCCTGCAAAACCAGCACATCGATGAAACCTCGAATAGTTTCAATCGGATCTTCTAGTTCTAGGGCAATACCATAGGGCGACTTGAGCCGAAAGGGCGGATCGACAAAGCCCAGCAGCTCTAGCAAGGGAGCAGCAACAATGAGATTGATAGTCCCTTCGAGCAGTAATCCATCGGCACGGTGATAATCGTAGCGCTGTTTAATCCGCTCTATGCTGGCTTCCTCTTGAGCCATCAGGCTTGGTAAATCCTCGCTCCATTCAGTAAAGAAATCAGGACTCTGAGCTGGCACCAACCCCAAACGTTGCTTCAAATCATTCAGGGTTGTATCCGCTGAAATTGCTTTCAAAAGTGAGTAGTTCAATCTGAGGTAAACGCGGTTTAGTAGAAAAGGGGACTATCTGCATAGCGGGCTCAAGAGCGCCCATATCAGAAAGCATAGATCGAAAACCATAGATCAAAAAGCACAAAGATGCAGGAGCAGCTAGATGAGGGGTCAGTGGCGACGCTATAGGCAGTGGTTACTTAGCGTGGCGGTATGCGTCACTGTCATGCTTTGTCACAGTAGCGGCCATCTAGCTCAAGCTGCAGTCGATCTGACCCAGGGCCGAGCCCTGTACGAGGCAGGACGACTAACTGAGGCCAAGCAGGTTTTAGAAAGCGGATTGCAGATAGCGCGATCGCAAAATGATCCGCTCAGCCAAGTCCTCACCCTCAGCAATCTAGCGTTAGTCGATGGACAGCTAGGTGACTGGAGCGCAGCGAACGAGTCTATTGATACCAGTCTGTCGCTGCTGAAAAGTCCAAGAGAATTTGACCCGACTCATTTCGACACTGTTCTAGCGCAGACTCTAAACGTACAGGGTCGGTTGCAATTTGCTCAGGGACAGCCCGAAGCTGCCTTTAGAACCTGGCAACGCTCAGAAGCACGCTACCGTCAGGCAAAAGATAATGATGGCATCGTGCAATCCCAGCTACGGCAGGCCAGAGCGCTGCAGGCGTTGGGCTTTCATCAGCGAGCAGTTGCAGAGATTCTCTATCCGCTATACCAGCAAATACTGGATGATTCCACGCCTTCCTTCAGCAAAGTGACGGCGCTCAACAGTTTGGCTGAAGCTTTTCAAGTCATTGAAGGCGGACAGTTTTCTAGAGACCTAGCAACGGCAGCTATTGGCGTCTCTAGTCCGACTGAAACCAGCGTTGCACAGCTACCTACCGCCGCAGAAATTGCCCAACAGAGTTTGGCAGTCGCTGAGCAGCTAGACGACACAGAGGCCATTGCGATCGCCCGCCTCACCCTTGGCAACCTGGTCTTAGCAGACATTCAGTCTACTCTGGCCAACCCGCCATCATCGCCCGTAGAAACTGCTGCTCTATCTGAGCAAGTTCAAACCGCCCAAAGCTACTATCAGCAGGCCAGCCAGTCCTCAGTCTCTCCAGAAAATCGGGTTCGCGCCCAGCTTAATCAGCTACAGCTTTTGGTTAGCGTCGCCACAGCCTATGCCAGCCAAAAGCAGATAGAACAGACGCAGCCGCTATTTGAACAATCAGCGCAGCTATGGCAAAGCATTTACTCTCATCTAGATAATCCCCAACAGTTTCCGACCAACAGAACGGGTATCTACGCCCGCATCAACCTAGCGCAGCAGGGCTTGGCACTGACCACAGCTCAGGCCCAGTATCAGGTCCAATCTCAAATCCCTCAGACGACTCCACCGCCGACTCAAGCAGCGCTACAAACGATATTAGAACAAGCGCAAACATTAGCACAGTCTATCGACGATCGGCGATCGCTCACCTATGCCAAAGGCACACTAGGCACGCTGATGCAGGCCAAAGGTGAAATCAATCTAGCTGCTACCTACACCGAAAACGCCTTACAAATTTCTCGATCGATCAACGCCACCGATATCACCTATCGCTGGTACGAGCAGCTAGGAAAGCTGGCCGAAGCGGCGAACGATCGCTCAGGTGCGATCGCCGCCTACACGGGCGCAGTCAACACGCTAAAAAGCCTACGCACCGATCTAGTGACCATCAATCCCGAACTCTTATTCTCTTTTGAATCCAGCATAGAACCCATCCATCGCCGATTGATCGATCTCTTGCTAGAAAGTAAAAATCCCAGTCAGACCGAGCTAGAGCAGGCCCGCGACGTAATTGAATCGCTTCAAGTTGAAGAGTTAAACAGCTATCTCAAAGCAGCTTGTTTGAACGCCCAGGTAGCAACTGATGAAATTTCACTGGTGGACAATACAGCAGTTCTTTATCCAGTTATTTTAGAAGGGCGGCTGGCAACTATTGTGAGCTATTTCCCTGGAAATCAGCAGTCTGTAAATCCACAAGCAGAAAACAAACAGCTAATAGAAAAGCCAGAAAACAGAAAGGAACAACTTGAGTTTTATCAGGCTGATGTCAGCACGGCTGATCTCAAGGCCATATCCACTGATATCGAGCAGGGTGCAAGAATCAGCGATCTCTCTGTTCTAGGCTCTTCTCAGCAGCTCTACGATTTTCTGTTCCCGGCTGAATTTCAATCGCAGCTAGCAGCAAAGCAGATAGACACGCTGGTGTTTGTCTTGGATGGATTTATGCGGAACCTATCGATGGCGACGCTGTTCGATGGCGATCGCTATCTAATAGAAGACTATGCGATCGCGATTACACCTGGATTGCAGCTACTCAACACTCGCCCTGCTCCAGATCAAGCCCCTGGCGCTCTCGCCTTCGGTCTGACGCAAACCGTTGAGAATGAGCCGTTTCCACCGCTGCCTGGCGTTCAGCTTGAGATTGGTGCGATCGCCGAAGAAATTCCTACCCAGTTCTTCTTTGACAGTCAGTTCACCAGAGAGCAGGTAGAAACATCGCTTAGCCAATCATCTAAGCCGATTGTGCATCTAGCCACGCACGGCAAATTCTCTGCTGATATTGAAGATACTTTTATCCTATCTTCCGACCAAAGAATCTATGTCAACGAGCTTAGTCAGTGGCTAAGGACCGGACGCGACCAAAACAATCCGATCGAGCTACTGGTGCTCAGCGCTTGTGAAACGGCTATTAGCGATAGTGCTGGCAGGGCCGCACTTGGCTTTGCGGGTATCGTTGTTCAATCCGGGGCCAAAAGTACCATCGCTAGCCTGTGGCAGGCGGATGACGTCGCCACCTCGATCATTATGGAAACTTTCTATAGAGAGCTCGCCAATGGCAACATCAGCAAAGCTAAGGCGCTGCAAAAAGCGCAAAAAGAATTTATCGAAACCTCTCCAGAAGGAGAATATATCGGCTACTGGGGGCCGTTTGTTCTGGTAGGCAACTGGCTTTAGCCATTCTCTGGAGCCTTTTTGAACCAACTTTTAATCATTCACTGTCGATCAATTCACTCTTTTCAAAGCTAGCCGTCCATCCACCGGATACGTTCTATTATGTATCGCCCCAAAGTGTCTTACTCACAAAACTCTTTCGCTTTTTCTTCTTTACTTCTAGGCTTGCTGCTCGCAGTTGGCCAGAGTGCGACCGTACTTGGCCTACGCAGCTCAGCTCAGATCCTCCTAGATGCAACACTAGATACTCCTTCACAGCTTAATCCTGGTGCGACCATCGGCGGACAGCCTGCAACCTCGATTGAAGGGGGTACTCGACAGTCCGACAGCTTTCTACTGCATAGCTTTGAACAGTTCAATGTCAATGATGGACAGCGGGTCTATTTTGCTGATCCCGCAGGTATTCTAGATATCCTAGCTCGTGTTACTGGCAGCGACTTATCTAATATTGACGGTCTGCTAGGGGTATACGGCGTAAATGATGGAGATGGCAACGCGAATCTGTACCTGATCAACCCCAACGGCATTGCCTTTGGTCCAAACGCTCAGCTAGATATTAGCGGTTCTTTCGTAGCCACAGGTGGCGAGGCGCTGACCGCTGAAGATGGTATCTTCAGCGCTGTTGACCCAGAGAACGATTCCCCTTTGGTGACCATCAACATTCCGCTGGGCATTCAGCTTGGCAACAATCCAGGAGACATCACTAACTTAGCTGGCTCAACCAGCCTGATGAACCCAGGCTTAGCAGTTGGAGAGGACTTAACGCTATCCGGCGGCTCTGTTACTAGCCCTGGTTCATTAAGAGCAGGTAGCAACATAACGCTTGAATCCACCATCGGAGAAACCAGCCTCAGTAGCAATGTAGAGGCTGTAGACGGCGATATTTCTATTGTTGGAATAGTTACCTTTCAAGATGGCAGTTTAGTAATAGGTGATGTGATTGGAGACGAACAGAATAATACTTTCAATTTTGAAAATGGCAGTAGCGTCGAGTCAGTAGAGGGCGGTGGCGGTGAAGATACTTTCAACTTCGAAGGGGGTAGCGTTTCTACTGTTGACGGCGATCTCGGCAACGATATCTTCAACTTCAACAGCAGTAACACAGCAGCCAATATTAGTAGCGGCGACGGTGATGACACTTTTTCGTTTAACGGTGGAACGATTGCTAGTGGCACAATTAATGGCGAGGCTGGTGCCGATACGGTTGAAGGGACTAACGAGAATGATGACTTTATAGTCACTGGCACGGGGCAAGGGACGGTGAACGGCTTTAGTTTTGCAGGGATTGAAATTTTGGATGGACGCGATCGCAACGATACTTTCACGCTAGAAAGCGACGGCAGCATTGCAGCTATCCTTGGCGGCAACGACAGCGATACCATTCGTTTTCTAGATGGCAGCAGCAACGCTATCACCGATCAAATCGAAGGCGGCACAGGCGATCTAATCCTAGAAGGCAATACCATCGATCTTGCAGACAATTTGAATATCTTAGGCGAAGGGACGTTGTTCATTCAGCCTATTGATTTTGATCGAAACATCTCAATTGGTGAAACAACAGAAGATACGCTTTCTATCACAAATTCTCTACTGCAAGGAATCGGACCTGGATTTAATCAGTTAATCATCGGGCAATCCTCAAGCGCGGGAGCAGTCTCAGTTCGCCCGGTCACGTTTAGACAAAACACGACTATTCAGGGCAGTGATATCACTCTAGCTGGCACAGATTCTAGCCTTCCTGATCGGATCGAGACTACTGGTGGAGATGATATCACGCTCACAGCTGGTAATAGAATCGAGATAAGAAATTTTGTACTCGAATCAACTGTTGCATCTGGCTCAGCGACTGAGGGCGGACAGATAGAGTTGACAGCATTTAATACGGTTGAATTAGACAATGCTCTACTGCAAACTACGGTAGAAAGCGGGGCAACCGGGACAGGCGGAGAAATTGCGATCGGGGCTGATTCTATCAACCTGATCAATGGTACTCAAATCAGCACTCGCACCGATGGGTTAGGTCGCTCCGGTGATATCAATATTACTGCGATAGGCATTGAAGAGCCGTCTTCTCTTGCTATTATCGATAGCACTATCACAGGTATCGTCAACAGCGGTGGAGGTGGTGGGACGATCAGGCTCTCTGGTGATGAAATCCTCTTAGATGCCGCGACTATAACTACTACAGCTAGCGGACCGAGCCGGGGCAGCAGCATAGTCTTGGGAGACGATCGCTTCAGCCCACCAGATCCTGATGAAGACGAAGACAATGACCCAATTGATCGTCAGACGCAGATTGTTCTAACAAACAACAGTCGAATCGAGACAGCCGCGATCGCTGGTGGTCCAATTGCTGGACAGATCTCGCTAGGCGCAGATGCGATCGCTATCGAGTCTGAATCAGAACTTGCGATTAACGCCCAATCAGGCACTAGTCAAAATATTGAAATTGCCGCAAACCAGCTTGCTTTGAACACAGGCTATATTCGCTCGGCCATCGGGCGAGAATTTGAAGGCGCTAGCGGTAACATTGTTCTACGAGTTTCTGGAAATCTAGATCTATCAAACGAAAGCCAAATCATAGCAGAAGGCTTTAACGGTGCTACTGGCGGAGATATCTCTATTGTCGATGTGGGATCGATCGTCGGTGGCAACCCAGAAATAGACGGCAATGACGATGGCAGAAGTGATGGCAATGACATTATCGTCAGAGGTGATAGAGGAACCGGAGGTAGAAGCGGATCTGTTCTCTTTGACAGGGAAAATCTAAGTGGATTTATAGTGCAAAGAGCAGAACCCGACAATCGCTCAAACGACATTGACATTGATGATATTTTAGAAGATTTTGATCCTGATACTGAGATTGTTTCAATAATAGTAGATATACCGACAGAGTTTGCAGCTATCCCTGATGAAATCATTTCTCAGTGTTTGTACGATCCAGCGGCTTCTAGTCAAGTGAGCATAGCGGGTCGAGGAGGCGTTCCCACTAACCCGTCCGATCCGCTAAAGCCAACTATCCCAGAATCAGACTGGGTTACTCTAGAGCTACAGGCACCGCTAGAAGAGGCTTTGGCTTGGGCGAATGGCGATCGCGATCACCTGATCATCACCCAAAGCCTCTGTCATCATGGCTGGTCAAGCAGCAGCAATCAGCTTTAAGGTTATATAAAGATCAACAGAACTGTCACGATCCATAGCTGGTTTTAACGTAGAGAAACCTACAATCGTGCTAGATCCATAGTAAAACTGAAGAAATAGCCAGGTAATAAAAGGAAGTAGCCAAGAAAACGTATCGAACTCGATATATCGAAGTTGTCAGCTTCAAACGACCCAAATCAAATTGCCTGTGTCAAGTCACTAGAACTGCGAAAGAAAATGATGAAAAGAAAAACGCGATCGCGCTTAGCATTCCTGACGCTAGGCATAGGTCTATGGTCAGCTAGTCCTTTGCAAGCTCAAGCCGCTAGCTCTTTAAGCCAGCTCGACCTATCAGCTCAATCCAATCTGTTAAACCAACCCAGCCTGCTATCCCCCGCAGCGACTGAAATTTCCAACCCGACATTGCTCGCCAGTCGATTCAGCCGATTTCGCCGGGGTCGATTCCGCGTTAGAGCCTCCCGCTACCGCAGAGGTGGATTCTCTCGGGGTAGCTGCCCGCAACAAGACGCTTTTATGCCGCTGACCCCCTCTTTTGAGGAAGAAAGCACTGCAACGGGAATAGAAGAAAGCACCGACATTGCTATCTCACCCACTTCACCCTTATTGCTGCCTATCACTGCCTACGCAACAACTTCCACGCACCCTACTTTTTTCTTAAATTTGCCTGCACTTTCTAATGCCAAAGGCACGCTGTTTGTCGACAACGCAGATCCTAATGCGTCTCGCGCTCAGCGCCAGATCTACAAAGTTGACTTTGATATCTCCGAAGAAGCGGGTATTGTTGGTATCAAGGTGCCTGATGATGCCCCGCCGCTCAACCCAGGCCAAACCTACCTGTGGCGACTGGCAATTACCTGTGCGGCGGATTCAGATAGAGATGTCGTCCTGGTTCGCGGCGGCGTTGTAGATAGAGTAGCAGTAGACGAGATTAGTGGAAGCGTTGACGAACGTTTAGAGTATTACACTGACCAAGGACTTTGGCAGAACTTACTGATGCTAACAGCAGAAGAACGCTATCAGTCTCCTGAGAGCAGTACCGCTAATCAGAACTGGGCCGATCTGATGACAGCTTCCGGCTTAGAAGATCTCGCCACTGTGCCAATCATGAACATCATCACAGCCGAGTTGGCTAGATAGACTGAGGATTTGACTGTTGGCGATACCGCTTTGCTGCGGTCGGTTGCATCATTGGTGACAGTCCACAGGAAAAGATAGCATCGCAAAGCTAAGACCACTGGCATCATAAAAAGGACAGTTCTCAAATAGAGGGCTCGATAGAACGCGGTATGCTCTAAGCTAGCTCACTAGCCATCTTGTGACAGTGCTAGCAATATGGCTATAACAGAGCGTAGAGGATAGAAAAGTTGATTAACTCACCTGCTCGAAGATGCCTTGGCTATCTGTTAGGCGCTGTGACTAGCGGCTGCGTGGTCTTTGAAGGTGCGATCGCCTCTGCTCAAATCATTCCTGACAGCACCCTAGGCACAGAAGCTTCTACCCTTAGCAACGGCGGCGTCAATAACAACCCGGTTCGGCTGATCGAAGGCGGCGCAGCGCGAGGTGGAAATCTCTTCCACAGCTTCAGTGACTTCAATATAGATGCGGGCGAGTCTGTCTACTTTGCCAACCCCAGTGAAATTAACAATATTCTCAGCCGCGTCACTGGCAACAATCTCTCGACTATTGATGGACTGCTAGGCGTTAATGGCACGGCTAATTTATTCCTGCTAAACCCGAACGGTGTTCTGTTCGGCTCAGAAGCGCAGTTAGATATTCCCGGCTCGTTCACGGCTAGCACTGCTAATAGCTTTGCGTTCGCGGACGGTAGCGAGTTTAGTGCGCTGCCAGAGAACACGTCGCTGCTGAGTATCAGCGTGCCGCTAGGTATCCAGCTCAACGACACAGCCCAGGAAAATATTACTAGCACAGGCACACTAGAAACTGGGCAAGACCTATCCCTGCTTGGTAGTCAACTTCAGCTAGGAGGGAAGCTGGAGGCTGGCGGCGATGTAACGCTACAGGCAGAACAGATTACAAACAACAGTGGCTTGCTAGTGGATGCAGCGGGCAGCGTGAGGCTAAGCGACTATGTCGGCGGTGCCCTGAAGGTAGATGCTGAAGGTAGTATCAATACCGGAGATATTACTGCAACGGGACCGAACACAGCGCTGATTGCGGACGGGACAGGTTCTGATGAGGACTTGCTAGTAAGTGGCCAGGCGGTCATTTTACGGACCGTAGGCGAAGGTGCTGGTTCTGATATTACTGTGAACAATATCGACACTTCCAGCGTAGAGGGCGCTGATGGCGGCGCAATCGTTATCTCCTCAATTTCTGGCGATATTACGACTCAAGGAAACATAGATTCTTCCTTATCCTCGTTCTCATACGGTGATAGTGGGAATGGCGGCAGAATCTCTATCTCTTCAACTTCTGGTAATATCACAACCCAGGAAAGCTTGGACTCGTACTCATCCTCGTTCTCATACGGTGATAGTGGGAATGGCGGCGCAATCTCTATCTCCTCAACTTCTGGTGATATCACAACTCAAGAAAGCTTAGAATCATCCTCGTTCTCGTACGGTAATAGTGAGAATGGCGGCAGAATCTCTATCTCCTCAACTTCTGGCGACATCACAACTCAAGGAAGCTTGGACTCATCCTCGTTCTCGTATGATGGCTACGGTGGGAATGGCGGCGCAATCTCTATCTCCTCAACTTCTGGTGATATCACAGCTCAGGGAAGCTTGGACTCATACTCATCTTCGGGTGATGGCTACGGTGGGAATGGCGGCGCAATCTCTATCTCCTCAACTTCTGGTGATATCACAACTCAAGAAAGCTTGGACTCGATCTCGTTCTCGGATGATGGCTACGGTGGGAATGGCGGCGCAATCTCTATCTCCTCAACTTCTGGTGATATCACAGCTCAAGGAAGCTTGGACTCGTATTCGTTCTCGTATGATGGCTACGGTGGGAATGGCGGCGCAGTTTCTATCTTTTCAACTTCTGGAGACGCTACCATCGAAGATGATATCAATACGTTCTCATTTTCAAGAATTGGTGATACGCAAGTCGGCGGTGATATATCAATCACTGCTCAGCAAGGTAACATTCGCGGTAACATTCGCGACAATAATAATCCATCACTTATCTCTGTATCAGTGACTGAAAACGGACAACAACAGATAGATGGAAACACAGCGGGCGGAAACGTAATTCTCGAAGGGACAACTATCTCTGGTCTTTCTGTACTGACGACGTCCGATTCAGGACCGTCAGGAAACGTGGTGATTCGAGGCAGTAGCAGCGACTCATCCGTCAGCGATTTGAGCGTAGTAACGTCCGGACAGGTTGAGATTCCCAATCCGGTTTTTCCAGGGGAAGTAATCGAATTAAACCTCGACAACGTTGGACAGGCTGGCACCACCACTATCCATAGCAAAGGCAACATCACGCTTCGCAATATCGAGATTCAAAGTGACGCCAACGGCGGCAGCACGGCTGGAGATGTCATCATTAGTAGCCTTGGTCAAATTACCTTTGACAATACTCAAATCAGCAGCAATGCCAACGCGGCTGGAGCGGCGGGAAATATTCTCATTGATGCGGTTCGGTTAAGCATGGGGGCAGGCGATCGCATTCTCGCCGAAACAACAAACGCAGGCGACGGCGGCAGCATCACCATCAACGCCAGCGAGTCCGTCTTTCTAGGCGAAGGCGTGCAAGACTTTGCCCCTATCATCTCCGTCGAGGCCAGCGGTGCGGGCAGACCTGGTGATATCGAGATTGATACGCCTAACTT
>NZ_JADEXO010000052.1 GCF_015207105.1 cf. Phormidesmis sp. LEGE 11477 | reverse complement strand
CCTGCTTATTTTTGACAACAACAGACCAAAAGAGAGAAGAAAGCAAGCTTGAACAGCTCACTTTCTTCTGAAAAATTACTCAACCACCCTTGACAGCAAACATAATCGCTTGCGGGGTAATGGAATTGGAACAGTACAATCCCCCGACTGGAAGCTACGTTTTGTTTCCGTCCCCTTGCGGGGTAATGGAATTTGAACCCCCTGCTTTTGTAAGCCTGCCGTAGCAAGGATTTCAGAAGCCAAATCTGAGGGGGTCAAAATCAAGAGCTGCTATTGACACTGGCTCTCAATTAACGTGCTAGAAAAAGGTCCGAAACTACCATATAGCAAGGCATCTGAGGGGGTCAACGGAATAATGCGGTTTTCAAGGTTCAAAAGACCCCCTCAGAATTTGAAGGCGTTAAGCATAACCATAGCGGCCATAGTGACCGCTATCAATAGCCTACGCTACATCTTCAAAGTTCGTCACAAAGTATCGCAACACCTCCCGCACAACGCCGCTCTTACCACGGAAATTGAGCAGTACGACTTCTCCTGACAGCGCCCCTGATGCCTTCAGCCCAAACACCGCGTGCGTCAACGAATGATTCATGTAACCTGCGATGATCACAATCAAATCGCAGTGCTCTAGCTTCTGTTGCCCTACCCGATTTTGATGTCGTCCTTCCTAAAAGCTGTGAGTAAATGAACTATTCGTGTTACTTACAGGTAATGAAAAAAGTAACACGAATAGTCCCTGCCAGATGGAACAGTGAAGCCAAACGTATCTTGAAGATATCAACTCAGAGGTCCAGTAGTCACTGTGTGTATACTACGCAGCATTCTCCCACTAAAAATATGGCGTAGAAGCACAGCAAAAATATGAGAAATCTATCATTGCTGTAACTTCTTATTTTCCTCTTCAGCATCTGGCGCATCATCTCCTATAAGTGCTGGTTTTCCATCTCTCCAGAGCACCGCATAGTGACCAAGGCGTCGCTTCCTTTCTAGAGTATCAGCTACTGCTTGTCTGAGAGCTTCTAGGGTTTTTTGAGCCTGCGGAGAAATCTGCGTCATCTTTTTGCCTCCTGGACTAATTGATCGAATAGTTGGGAACTGATGATGTTACGGTTTCTACTCTTAGCAAGTTGCGTAGACTGCGAGGAAACCGGCGCTCGATATCTCGCATGGGAATACTGTGTCCCCCATGAGCGACCCTTTCAGCAACTCTCAGCTTAGACGTTTCTACACTAGGAAGTGCTAAGTAGAGCAGCTCTATTAGCCATCCCTCTGTGTGCAATCGCCTGATTAGCTTAAGGTAGCTACGACCTGAAAGCGTTGTCTCAAAAGCAAAATTC
This sequence comes from cf. Phormidesmis sp. LEGE 11477, assembly GCF_015207105.1. Lineage (GTDB taxonomy): Bacteria > Cyanobacteriota > Cyanobacteriia > Phormidesmidales > Phormidesmidaceae > Phormidesmis. Next base: position 37,636 of record NZ_JADEXO010000052.1, on the reverse strand, counting down.
TGTTTGCTCTGAATACGGTTCTCAATTTCTTTGAGGAAGAGGCGACTAGCAGCGATCAACTCGCGTTCAGGAGCAAGTGGCGATAGTCCAGCGGCAATTGAGTCGGCGTTAACAAAATTTGGGCAACTGGCTACAGCTGGTAAGTATTGCAGGGCAAAAGTGGTCTTTCCTGCACTGTTGGGGCCAGCAATGATCCAGCAAATAGGATTTGGAGCCGTGTTTATCACTAGCTCAGCATCTCTGAGACTACCGCATTGAGCCGATAAGTTGCTCTTTCTTTATGAGCATCTGCGATCGCACGAGCACTCTCAGCAATCAATATTGCAATAGTAGGCGGCATCTTCGGAATAGAAGCCATATAGCCACAGGCACGGCAAAAGCTATCATCTAGGTTAGTGGCTGAAAGCAACCGCAACGTTTCCGCATCGCCTGCTTTCACGGCTGCCAACGCCTGCTCATGCACTGGTAACCAGGGTGCGCCTAGCTCAGCTAATAGTTTGTCGATTATGAGTTGTGAATCTAGCTGTTTCGGCGTTGTAGTCATGAGTATCTTCAGCTTGCATAACAGCAGGTCTAAGAAACAGCATACTCAGTGAGCTTACGACGTTCAAGCGACCTGTACCCTAATACGATTCGGTCTTTAGGAATACCAGCTGCTTCTAGCTCGTAGGCGATACCGTCCTCTGTGCCATCGTGCTGAATCCAGACCTTGCCGTCTTTAATATCCAGATGAAGAAAAGGGCCATAGATGCGTTTGTCATTTTGCCAACCCGTTTCGACCAGCAGATAGCGATCGCGTTCATGGTCAAAAACAAGCTCCTGCTGAATAGTTTCATCTTGGCTCAAGAAGTCTACGTACTCCCGCAGCAGTTTTTTAATAATCTCTCGGTAGTCAGAATTCATGGGACCCATCGCACTAATTCCTCCTGATCGGCATCAAAAGTAACTACATTAAGCAAGCCGTCTTCAATCAGTATCTGACCAGCCTCCTCTTCAAAAACTGAAGTATAGACACCTTCAGTAACTGCTAAATATACTCTTCTGTCTGGATCATAGCGAGACAATAGTCGAGAATACAAGACGCACTGCCCCAAAGCTTCTTCGAGATCTTTGATATCAGAAGGGCGTGTAAAACTCTTAATCTCAACTGCAATCTTTTCGGTGCCTCGCTCTGCGGCGATAATCCGTTCTGCACCTAGGTCAACATATAGCTTCTTCTTGGTCAGCCTAATCAGTAGCGGGTCGTGCGTAATCGTCCATCCGTCTTTGACTAGAGCCGATCTTACTTGGTTGTGGTACATATCCTTTGCAGGCATAGGTCTAGCGGTTCTAGTTACAGGTTGACTTCAGTGAATGAGGTTGATAGTGATGGCACCAAGGACGAAGCTTACAGGAAAGCGGCAGGCGTAGGAGAGTGCAGTAAGCGGTAAGGTAGCAGCAGTGGATAATGTAGTGAGAATGCAATGAGTTAGACACCCACGTAAGTAAAGGCGGCCCAATGGAAGGGATGAGCAAAAGAGCACTGGCTATCTTCCTCCTCTGACTCGAAGCCGATGTCCCGAAGATAAGTAGTAAGAGCTGTATCGTTGCTATCTCGCAGCCAAATCTGAGCTTGACGGAGGGCTTCAGGTGGCTCAAGGTCTTCAGTGCGCCACAGGTCATAGAATCGGCTGAGCAGCAGCATAGTGCTATGGTCAGCTACTGACCATAGAGACGAGACCACACCTGCTGCTCCCGCCTGTAGCAGTCCCGTCGGCAGGCTGATTACTTCATCGGGAAGCTTAGTGCCAGGAATCCCAGTCTCACAGGCGGAGAGGATGGCAAGGCGTAGATTCTGAAGCTTTAGATCGAGTAAGTCTCGTAAGCTCAGAATTTCGTTGTTAGCCATCAGCAAACCGCTATTGAGAGGAGAATCAAGATCTGCTGAACCGTGGCAGGAGAAATGAACAACATTCTTGTGAGGTAACTGTTCTAAAACAGCCGTTCGCGTAGCGTTTTCTCGCTGTAGGAGTTTCCGGTTTTCTTCGCCAGGGAATGTAGAAATCGCTTTTTCAGCTTCGGAACCAGCACTGGGTAAGTTGCCTGCGTTAACTGGCTGAGGTTCATTGACTGCTAGCAGGGTGCTGGCTGGAGTCTGATTAGCTACGCTGCGGGCCGCACCTAGAGAAAGAGCATTAGGCGCGTAGGTGAATTGGATGTCATCACAGGCGTAGCGGCGGCCACTGGGTTTGCTTGTGTCTGGTGTCCAAGCAGCGTGGAAGGGCAGGTAGCTAAGGTAGCCAGTGGGGATAAGAATGGCTTTGGATAGATTTTGCTGTTGGAGATAGCTAATGAGCGGAGCCATCATCTCATTCCAGAGCTGATGTGTGACATCATCAATGGTCTCGAACCAGCCTTTGCGATTACTTTGAGATTCTCTGTATGCGCTGAACCAGCCGTCCTCAAGGAGGTCTCGTAGTTTCGATTCAGTTAAATTATCAGGCCAGAGGTCACTAACGCCTTCGGTGGTCAGTATGAGGGCGAGACTGCCGTTGGGGGTAGAGAGAATATAGACGAGGGGATGGTCAGGCTGGACAGTCGCGGTGATATCTTCAAAGGTAGGTAGCGCTAGGAACTTTTCGTACCCAGGGATTTGGCGGATGTCAGCTAGGCAATCTTTTAGAGCTTGTCGGGATTGCATAGCCTGTCGGCGGAAGTCATCCTGGCTGTATTTGGGTGATTCACTGTCGGTGTTCATACTGCGTTCGTTCGACTCAAGCTGATTGATCGCATTGGCTGCTGCTTGGTAGCGTTCTACGAGTCTAGGTTTGAGTTGGCGGATGTCTTCTAGATCAGCCTGGTTACGCAGCAAAGTTTCGCTAAGACCGCGTGCTCGGCCTTGCTCTATAGTGGCGACCGCTGTTGTGAGGCTACCGACTTTAGCATATGTACAAGCAGCCCGACGGTAGAGATCGTTAGTTTCAGAGAGCTCGGCTTCTTGGCTACCTTTGGAGATTGCAGCTTGATATAGAACTTCTGCAGCGCTGAGCGCCGTTTCGTAGTGAATCTGAGCTTTACCCCAATATTTTCCGTTCGCGTACAGATTAGCTAAAAGTTGAGATGTGATGCGGCAGTCATTTGGATGCGTCTCTGGAGTGAAAATTTCTAGGGATTGAGAATAACAATGGATTGCCTCTTCAATGTTTTCTGCTCGATTGCCCTGGATACGGGAGTTATAGGCGATTCCTAAGTTCATCATTGACTGTGCCCATTCAACAGGCATGTCTTCGCGTGTTCTCACCTCTAGAGACTGTCTACAGGCAGCAATCGATTTCTCAATATTCTCTGCACGCTCATCGCATTCGAGATAACCGTAAGCAACTGCTAGATTCGATGTGGACAATGCCCACTCAACGGGCATATCCAGTCGTGTCATTACCTCTAACGCTTGTCTATAGGCAGCAATTGCCTTCTCAATATTCTCAGTGCGATCACCTCGGATGCGAGAGCTATAGGCGATTCCTAAGTTCATCATTGACTGTGCCCATCCAACGGGCATGTCCTCGCGTGTTCTCACCTGTAGAGACCGTTTACAAGCGGCAATTGCCTCTTCGATATTCTTAGCACGGTCGCCTCGAATGCGAGAGTAATATGCAATTGACAAATTCATCATCGATAGTGCCCATTCAACGGGCATGTCCTCGCGCGTTCTCACCTGTAGAGATTGTCGGTGAGCCGTAATCGCCTCTTCAATATTCTCAGCGCGATCACCTCGGATGCGAAAATGATAGGCGACTGCCAAATTCATCATTGACTGTGCCCATTCAACGGGCATGTCCTCGCGCGTTGCTATCTGTAGTGATTGTCGGTAAGCCGTAATCGCTTCTTCGATATTTTCTGTCCGGTTACCTTTAATACGTGAGTAATAAGCGCCTGCTAGATTCGTCATAGTCATTGACCACAGGAAAGGCATAGCTTCCCTAGTTATGACCTGTAGTGATTGCTGGTAGGCCGCAATCGCTTCTTCGATATTTTCTGTCCGATTACCTTTGATACGCGAGTAGTAAGCAGTTGCCAGGTTCATCATCGACTGTGCCCACTCAACGGGCCTGGTCTCTTTGTTTCTCACCTGTAGAGATTGTCGATAGGCAGCGATTGCCTTTTCAATATTCTCTGCCCGATTGCCTTTGACGCGATTTCTATAAGCGGTTGCTAGATTCATCATCAGCGTTGCCCACTGAGTAGGCATAGTCTCTTCAGTCATTACCTCTAGTGCTTGTCGATGGGCTGTGATCGCTCTTTCGATGTTCTCTGCCCGGTTGCCTTTGATGCGGGCATAGTAAGCATTTGCCAGATTCATCATCAGCATTGCCCACTGAGTGGGCATAGTCTCTCTAGTCATTACCTCTAGCGCTTGTCGGTGGGCTGCGATCGCTCTTTCGATGTTCTCTGCCCGGTTGCCTTGTAAACTTTGAAATAAGCTGGTGCCCAACTCCGCTTTAAACACAGCCCAGAGATATTCATCGTCTTGGCGTGGTAACATCTGCAGGGCTTTCTGGCACAACACTATCCGTCTTTCCATATCTTGCGGCTCATTCATCTGCGATATAGCATGCAAAATCGCCTGCCAACTGCCAGACGTAAGTAATTCAACCGATCCTGTCTTCTCTGCTCCTATCGATCCATCTAACCGCCCTGCCATCTGAACTAGCCAATCGGCACTATTGTTCTCTCCTTGCTGCCGCACCTTCTCGGCTACCTGTGCCATCACTATCACTAGCCCTTCATCTAACAAATCCTGATGCTGTTGTAGGATGTTTGGTTCCTGATCACTAGGGCAGTTCAGCAATACATGCACTAGCTCTAGATAGGCTTGTATCCGTTGTTCATTCATAAAGTCGGCTTCCCTTATATAATCGCAATTCCTAGCTTTACTAATTACCTATGAATTTTCGTATTCTATATAGAATGTGAATCTACTTGAGCACGAGTACTCAGGCAGTTCCTTTTCTTTATTACTGTAGGTGAAGCTATCGCCTGATCTGCCACGATTCGAGCAGAGCGCTGTGAACTTGAATAAGGTCTATCAAGGCTCACGGACGGTTTACCGAGAGCATTTTTCGCTATGGATTCGACCATCTTAGACACATCTTCTCAAACCTGGCTCAACCTCTGCAACAGAAAGACTTTCAGCTAGTTCTGCGCTTTTTGTTCTGTACATAGGTGAACAGCTAGCCTACTGTAGCTTTCGTAAGGAGTTTTCTATAGCTCAACTTGAGCAACTAAATTCTAATGATTGCTAAGTTTTAGGACAAGATTATCTGTTCTACTTGAAAAGTATTACTTCGTAACAGTTCACGTTGGTTGTTCCTTTTTATTAGCTATTCAAATTTGAATTCGTTGTAAAGCTTACTCAGAAGGCGTATTCACGAACTCACGTAAGGGTAGGATGCCCACAGTTTTTCTGACACCTTTTTGCTGAGGGAAAACTGGCGCTATTTCTCACCTTTCTTATACTTAGTGACTATCAATACTTCAACCACTGAGCCTACCTCTGGCTCCCTGCCTTATCCATTCTCTAGCGAAGTTTTAGAAGAATCAACAGGGTTATCGTTTCCTCGACAAGCAGCAGAGACTGGGATCACACCTAGTGTGCTACCGAGCGCTGACCTTAGCTCTATCCTTCCTTTATCTGTGGAGTCTTTCGAGACCGACTCCTTTCTATCGACCTCGCCTTTCTTATCACAGTCTGTGCAGGCAAACTCGGACGATCTAACAGATATAACTGGATTGAGCGATATCCTATTGATAACTGAAGATGACTCAATCACTAACGGAGGAATAGTGATTGGTGAGCAGATAGTTGTTCCTGGAGCCGTTGACAAAACTATCTCGCTGACTTTCAACTGGACTGGGCGAGATGCGGCTTTCGATAATGAGCTTGGCGTATTCAAAGTTGATGAACTTGGCACGGTTGACGGAGTTGAAGTCGGAGACGAACAATACACTGCGTCTGCTTTAGCAAGTGCTAGTAGGCAAGTCATCTTTAGCAGTGGCCAGACAGTCGGCAATACTCAAACGCTAATTTTTCAAGGCGGCGATCGCCTAGCATTTTATCTGGTTCAAGACCGCTCGACTGAAGAGTGGCTAGCGCAGAATGAGAACGGCACTACGCAAACGCTTTCGCCAGTCTTCTTTTCACTGAACGATGCAAACGCCGACTCAGTGGACCATGTCAAGACGCAGCTGCTGGCTGATGGCTCATGGGAGTTCGCTTGGGAGGATTTGCTCGGCGGCGGCGATCAGGACTTCAACGATGCGGTACTCACGGTCTCTAAAGGACCAGGGATTCTAGAAAAGACACCAGGCACAGCAGGTCAGCTCGTCTCAACTCAGTTTTCTTGGACCGGGCGAGAAGCTGCCTACGATAACGAAATGGGATTGTATCTAGTTGACGACCATGAGGGCCGTATCGACGGCCTAAGTCCCGGTGATGAGGGCTATACGCTAGCAGCACTCTCAGATGAGCGAAGACGAATTGTTTTTGAGAGGGGTAAGACGGAGGGCGCAGAAACTAGGCTAGATTTACCGGGCGATACGTACTTTGGCTGGTATCTGATTCAAGATTCGTCTAGTCAGCTATTCCTGGACCAGAATCCTGACAACCAGTCTGGCAAAATGCCTTTAGCGTTCTTTTCTTTGGGTGGTGCGAACCCTGATGAGCACTTCCATATGGAACGTCAAGCAGATGGTGGCTACGGGTGGGAGGATCTGTTTGAGGGGGGCGATCGCGACTTCAATGACCTCGTCTTCAGGTACGAGTTTGAAGGCACGCAAGAACCCACCGCACTTACGCTTCAAGCGTCTTTAGCTAACGACACAGGAAGTAGCGACACCGATCAAATAACAGCTGATCCGACTATTCAAGGAAGCGTCTTAGGTAATCGGACTATCACCGCACTTAGAGGCGGCTTTGGCGATACAGCGACCGTAGACTTCATCGATATCACAACCTCGCTGCAAGGCAGTACGTTTACGCTAGACCAGTCAACGCTTGCTGCTATCAACGGAGGTACACTACCCGACGAGGAGTACACGCTAAAGCTAGTGGCTACCGATGACACTGACGAGGAGTCTGAGGTTTTCGAGATTGGTTTTGTCTTAGATACGACTATTCAAAACGAGATTCGTTTAGCAGATGAGTTTGACTCAGGGACGGTAGGCGATCTTACGACCTCTTTTGAAGTGGTAACGCTAGTAGGAGAAGCCGAGCCAAACGTTGAGCTAGCGCTACAGGGCACAGCGCTGACGGCAACCAGCGATGATGATGGCTCCTATTCATTCCCAGACATCTCCTTATCTGTTGGCGAGAATACGTTCACCGTTGTTGCTACTGACGTAGCTGGCAACCAGCTAGCGGCTACGACTATTATCACCCGAACGCCTGTCGATACGAACGTACCCATCGTTCAAGCTGCGCTGGTGAATGACACTGGCGTTAGCGATACTGATGGAGTAACGTCCGATGCTGCCATTCAGGGCAGTGTTACTAGCAACACAGATGTAGTTAGCTTGCGCGCAGGCTTTAACGACACGCCTGCTACAGAGTTCGTCGATATTTCTGATGCCTTGCAGGGCAATACGTTTACGCTGAGCGAGGAAGTACTTGCTGACGTCAATGGTGGCGCTCTACCGGATGGTGAGTACACGCTAAAGCTAATCGCAGCTAACGTCGCGGGCAGTGAATCAGAGGTCATTGAGCTACCGTTCTTGCTAGACACGGTGATTCAATCGCCGACGCTACAGCTTGCGTCTAGTTACGATTCTGAAACGGTTGGAGATCTAAGAACTTCTTTTACAGAGGTAAGGCTTGAAGGAAGCACTGATGCTGATGCGAGAATCGATCTGCAAAGCGCGGATATGGCAACTGCTAGTGACAGATCAGGAAACTTCGCGCTGCGCAACGTTGCTTTAAGCGAAGGGGATAATGACTTTGTTGTTCAGGCCACCGACGCTGCTGGGAATCAGGCCGATGGCTCGCTTACTATCAGTAAGACGCAGCGTCAGGCGCTTCGCAATAATGCACCTGTTATTACTAGTACGCCGTCAACCTCTTTTCCGACAGACAGCACCACCTATCAGTACCAGGTAACTGCTACCGATGAAGATAACGACCCACTGGTCTATAGTCTGGCCAATAGCCCGGCAGGAGCGAGCATCAGTGAACAAGGTTTACTCAGTTGGACTGGAGAGTCTGATGACTCTAGCTCCTACGACTTTGCTGTGCAAGTCGATGATGGCCAGGGTGGGATCGCCACACAGAACTTTGCAGTTGGTGTGCCTGTTCCAACAGGAGAAATCAATGGGTTTGTGTGGAATGATCTCAATAGAAACGGTGTTTTTGACCAGTTTCAGTCTGGGTCTGATAGTGAAATTGAACCCTCGTCTGAGCTAGAGGTAGAACCCAACTTCGATGATATATACGATGTATTTGACTTAGGTTCTGTACCGGGACTTCCTACTTCCTACGGTGGACTAACCCTTAACCCTGATAACCTCAACCAGCTTTTGATAGGTGGGAATGCCAATAGAGAAGAAGGGGCTATCTATGCTGTCGATGTAGTCAGAGGGGCTGGAAATCACATCATTGGATTTGAAGGTAGCGCTACTCAATACGGTGAAGGAGCCTATAACGATGGTGGACTTCAGTTCAATGATGAAGGCGTCTTGTTTGCAAGCCGGTGGCCAGAAAACGAACTTGGACAAAGCCTACCTGGTAGTCGAACAACGGACAAGATTATCGACCTTGCGCCATTGGGTATCGCGCGATCACATGCCAGCCTAAGCTTCGTGCCCGAAGGCATTCCTGGCGAAGGAGGTTTGAAGTTTGTCTCGTGGGCTGGCGGTCAATGGTATGACGTTGAACTGACACCTGATGGTAATGGGACTTATGACATCACCAACGTCGACTTTGAATTAACTCTACCAGGTGGACCAGAGGGTATTGCCTACGTACCAGAAGGTTCACCACTTTTCGATGAGCCGAGCCTCTTAGTAGCAGAGTGGTCAGCAGATAACATTTCTGTATATGAAGTTGACGCAGAAGGAGATCCCATCCTTGATAGCCGTCAGCTTCTATTAGAGGGATTGAATGGAGCAGAAGGCGCATTCATCGACCCAGTCACTGGCGACTTCTTATTCTCAACATTTGGCGGGGGCGATCGCGTTGTTAGTATTCAAGGCTTTTCTGCACCACTAGAAGATGAATTAGGTCTTGCTGATGTTGTAGTGTATCTAGATCTAGATAACGATGGCACGCTAGATAGTGAAGAACCACAAACGGTTACAAATCAGGATGGAGTTTACAACTTCTCTGAAGTTACTCCAGGGACATATACCGTCCGTCAAACGCTATTACCTGAATACGTTCAGACGTTTCCCACGAATACTCCAGTTGTTGAAGTTTCTTCCGATAGCTCCGTTGAGAACGTTGACTTTGCACAGGTCCTTACGGATGAAGCCAATCGAGCGCCTGTGTTTGTCAATGATCCGCTAGAGAGCTTCTCTATTCCGCTACCTGGTACAGCATCTGGAGATGTAGACCCTGAATTTCTAAACCTAAGCATCGGAGAAAACGAAACCTTCTTCGGGTCGGTGTCGATTACGCTGCCTGAGCAGGGCGATACTGGTGGGTCCGCAGATATCGTATTTGTTGTCGATGAATCAGGCTCGATGCAAGGTGAACATGAGTGGCTCACCGAAATGGTTGTAGAACTCGATACGGCACTAGAAGCGCGCGGGATTACAGGTAATAGATACAGTTTGTTAGGGTTTGGTGGTGACGAATTCGACGCAGGTGTGCGTAGCCTGACAGTTCCAGATCCTACTATCCAGATCTATGGACCTGGTAATCAGCTGATTGACACGCAGTCCTCCAACTTGTCTGCGGCTGAGTTTTCGCTGCCTACGGACGGAGACTATACGGTCTTTATCACCACAGATGAGCAGCTACCTATCGACTACGAGCTACAAGCTGAAGTAAGCAAAGATCCATTTATTGAGCCAGTTGGATTCAATCAAGCTATAGAAGAAACTATTGAAGGCAATGAGCGACAAACGTTTAACTTTGAAGCGCCTGCTGGTCTGAGAGTATGGTTCGATAACATCACTACCCAGTTTAGCGATATACAGGGCAGCTTGCTTGACCCTGATGGTGAGATCATTGCAACGAATCTTAGAACCTTCACAAGTAATGGTCCATTCTCTCTAACTAAAAGCGGAACCTACAGTCTAGTCATGGACGCAGGTAGCGAAGGGGGAGAATATGCCTTTCAGCTCATTGACATGAGCGATGCTTCTACGCTGGCGTTCGATACTCCTATCAACGGAACTACTGAAGTTTCAGAGACGCAGATATTCAAGGTTGAAGGGTCAACCGGACAAAGGCTTTTCTTCGAGTCTGGAGTTATTGGCCCTGATTGGTCACTTTACAGTTCAGATAATGAAGAGATAGACAGCAATTTTATAGGTCTTGATCTAGAAGCTATATTGCCGGGGGATGGGACTTACTGGTTAGTTATAGAGAACGGTGCAGTTACGCAAAGGGAATACACATTCGAGATCATTACTCCGGATACTACGGTTACTGACATCAACTTTAATGAGCTAAACAGCGGCGTCGTGTCGGAGCCTGGAGAGCTAGACATCTATAAGTTTGAAGGTCAGGCTGGTCAAAATATCTGGTTCGATAGTGTGGGACCTAGCTCTACATCCAGTCCAACTATTGAACTATTTAGTGCAGATGGAGAACAGCTATTCTCTACTTCTGGAACGAGAGATACAGGTTTGATTTCACTGCAAAGTTCAGGAACCTATTCTATTTTAGTCGGCGGCGATGACAAAATCGGAGACTACCAGTTTCAAGTGTTAGATGCGCAAACGGCACCTACTGTAGATATTGGAAGCGCTACGTCTGGTTCTTTGGTTGTAGGGAACTCAAGCACTATATTCAAACTTAATGGATCAGCATATCAGCAGTTGAAGTTTGAAAACCTTCAATCGTCAGGTACTGCTGACGGTTCTTGGCAACTGTACAGTCCAGGGAACGAACAGTTAAAAAGTAACAACATCGATCAAACTTTTAGCGCGGCGCTATCTGATGATGGTGAATACTATCTTGTTTTAACCGGTGCGCAGGACGAACAGGTTGACTATAGCTTTCAGGTAAGCGACGTTACCAGCGCTATTATCGACACAGCGGGTTTCAACATTATCAACAGTGGTACTATTGCAGCAAGTGAAACTGATACCTACACATTTGATGCCCCTGCTGGCTCTAGAGTTCTTCTTGATGTAATTAGTACTACCGATAGGAATATATCAGTTAGCTTTATCGACCCTGATGATGAGTTAGTAGACGATAATATTCGTTTTGGTTCTGCTGAGTCGCTTCCTTTCCTCCTAGAAAAAACTGGTACCTACACTCTTTCAGTCGACGGCGGGAGTAGTGGCGGAGAATACAGCTTCCGTGTTCTCAATCTGAACAATGCTATTTCAGTAGCAGTAGATACTACGGTAAATGTGTCCCTGGCTATAGAGAATGGCATACAGTTGTACGAGTTTGAAGGTCAGGCCGGGACACGGGTGCTCATAGATGCTGACCAAGGATCTGCGCTGTTGGGTAACTGGAACTTGTTCTATCCAGGAGGTGGAGAATACAGGAGTACAGCGACTACTCTTGGCGGAGATATTGAAGTTGTCCTACCCTCAGATGGAAAATATGTTCTTTCTGTACAGGGCCCTTCTAGTCAGTTCTCTGAGTTCAGTTTCCAAGTTGTGACCTCTGAAACACAGATAGAGGAGATAGAAGTTGGAGAGATAGTCAACGGTAGCTTAGACGAAGCTGGTGAGATTGACCGATACGAATTTTCTGGTGCTAAGGGACAAAAGCTCTGGATAGATAGCTTGGATGCTTTCTCTAGGGACGCAAAGCTCCGTTTAATTAGTCCGACGGGCAGTCAGCTTTTTGGAGATAGAAATCGCCTTACCAGCTTGTCTGGTATTGATGGAACGAGCGGCGACCAATCGTTCACTGGTCAAATCGGGCCAATCACGCTTCCAGAAGACGGTCTGTACACCTTGAGAATTTTGGCTGGGGATTCAACGGGCGACTACAGTTTCCGGGTTAACGCTGTATCAGAAAAGATTCCCGTACAAACAGGCGATCGGCTAACTGGGCGCGCTGATAATAATTTGTCGCGAGGTCTTCAGATCGAAAATGCCCTCGCAGGTCAGACGCTCAGTCTCGCCGTAGTAGATGACGACTTTTTTGGCGACATCACAGCACTATCGCAAAGCCTTGGCACGTTATCGACCCGGCGAGGTGGAGAAGAGGATGGCTATGCCGGACTAAACGAAGCGCTACATCTGCCTCTTCGCGATGACGCTGCTGTTAACTTTGTGCTCATTACAGACGAAGAGCGCAGTGAGGTAGAGCAGCTTCTGACATTCGATCTCATTCAGAATCGGATCAGCGATCGCGGCGCTATATTAAGCGCTGTACTGAATGCCGAATTTGATGACGCGAACGGCGAGAGTGCGTTAGGCATTGATGCTGATAGCAATTCATATATACCTGACGGACAGGGAGGCTTCTCTATAAGTGAAGGCGCTACCTATACTGGCTCGCGATTGATCTCTGCTGGTCTTGGTTTTGGTGAAACAGAAAATATAGAAGAGGAATACGTCAATCTCGCTTTAGCACTTGACGGTACGATTTGGGATTTGAACCAGCTCAGACGTGGGGGCGATGCCGCTATCTCCTTTACTAAAGCGTTCGTTGAGCTTCAGTCTGAGGCTATTAGCGAGCAGTTTTTAGTAGATGTAGAGTCTGCTGATAGTGCGATCGCCTTTACTAATGCGACTGGCCCTCTAGCGGGACTAGGATCAGGAGACACAGCTAATTTCGATGTCGAAATCACAGGCGATGGGGACGCAGAAAGCTTCGAGCTACAGTTCATTCGCCCTGATAGCGGCTTTGTGCTAGGAACTCTGCCTGTAGTCGTTAACCAAAGCTATGTATACCCTGCTCTAGCAGTTGACCCGGATGGAGACCCGCTTACCTACAGCTTCGTTGAAGCGCCGGAGGGCGCGGCCATTGACCCACTAACTGGGGCTGTCACCTGGAATCCACCGGCGGTCGGGTCGTATAGCTTCAGCATTGAAGCTAATGATGGCAGAGGTGGTATTGCTTTGCAGGACTTCGTCGTTGTCGTCAAAGCTGTCAACGCTGATAACCAAGCGCCTAGTATTACTTCGGCTCCAACAATCTCAGAAATTGATGCTAACCAGACGTTCTCCTACGCTGTCGAAGCGAGCGATCCAGACGGGGATACCCTTTCTTATTATTTAACGCAGGCTCCTACGGGGTTAAGCATTGATCGCAGTACAGGCGTCATTAGCTGGCAGCCAACAAATGAGCAAGCGGGTAGCAATCTTGTTGAAGTACAGGTGCTAGATGGCAAAGGCAAATCTGACACTCAGCAGTTCGAGGTATCAGTTAATTCAGTTGCTCCCAATAGGTCTCCGTTCTTTAACTCTGCTCCTATCGCTACCGTACTCACAGGGGAGAACTATCAATATCAAGCTAGCGTAGTAGACCCAGAAGACGACACGCTAACTTACAGCTTGCGACAACAGCCAGAAGGTATGCAGATAGATGCAGATACCGGACTAGTTACGTGGCAGTCAGACCTGATTTCCCTGGGCGAGTACAGCGTAGTCATCGCGGTAGAAGATAGTGCTGGTAATACAGCGTCTCAGTCTTTCCAGCTCGTAGCTAGCGACGAACTAGCTGTTGACACTCAAGCACCAGATATAGATCTAGGGTTTGCTAGCAACCGAGTAGATATAGGAGGAACTTTCAGCCTACAGGTAAGAGCGACCGATGATAGAGATCTCGCATCGCTCTCTGTCGAGATAGATGGAAGAGAGCTTATTCTATCGCCCAATACACTAATAAATGGTCAACTGTACGAAACGGCAACCCAGCTAACTGAACCGGCTGTATATCCTGTTGTGGTCAGGGCAACTGATAGTGCAGGCAATGAAGCTCTTGAAACGTTCAACGTTGGGGTATTCGATCCTTCTGACACAGAGCTTCCAGAAGTAAGCTTTGACTTTGATGAGCTTACGGTTGGTACTACTATTCGCGAACCGTTCGATATTTTAGGAAAGGTAGATGACCCTAATCTAGTTTCTTACCGAATTGAATATGCGCCGACTCGCCTAGTTGACTTTGACAATGTTGCCGCAGATAATCCGGCGTTCCAACTACTAAATGAAAGCGAGGTGCCAGTCGATGGCGTGCTTGGAACAATCGATCCAAGATTCTTGAATAATGACCAATACTTCTTCCGCGTGACCGCTGAAGATGCCAATGGTATTACCGTGCAGGGTTTTGAGATTGGCGTTTCGACTGAGAACAAGGTTGGCAACTTCACGCTAGATGCGACTGACCTATCGATACCGCTTACTGGAATTCCTATCAGCGTGCAGCGACGCTACGATACCCTACAGGCCACTAGCTCAGCTTCTTTTGGCTATGGATGGGAGTTTGCAGGGTTAGATGCTCGTATCACTGAAAGCGCTGAGCAAGAACCAGAAGGTTTGGAAGGCAGCATTTTTGCGAATAAGGGATTTAGATTTGGTGATCGCGTTACCCTCACCACACCAGACGGCAAACGAGTCGGCTTTACCTTTGAACCTACTGCAAGAGCTGGCCTACTCGGCGCTATTTGGACACCCCGGTTTAAGCCTGACCCTGGTGTAGAGGAAGTGCTGACAGTAGAGAATGTTGGTCTTTCTCAAAAGTCAGATGGAACTTTCGGTCTGTACCTGTTCTCTTTCGGCTACAACCCATCCGAATATCAGCTCACAACGAAGAACAACCTAACCTACACCTATAACCAGTTTGAGGGCCTTCAGACGGTCGAAGATTTGAACGGCAACGTGCTGACCTACAGCGCAGATGGTATTACCAGCTCTACGGGCGAAACGGTTCGATTTGAGCGCGATAGTGATGACCGGATCACCAACATCATAGACCCGGCGGGCAACAGCATTCGCTATGAGTATGATGCCAATAGTGACTTAGTAGCAGTAACTGATAGGGCGGGAAATACAACCCAATATGAGTACGACCCGGACCAGCCCCACTACCTGATAGAGGAAATCGATCCATTAGGTCGCTCTAGCGTACGAACTGAGTTTGACGACTTTGGACGCATTGAGCGCATTATCGATGCAGAAGGCAACGCACTAGAAATTGATATCGACTTTGACGGACCGACCGATACTCAGGTTATTACTGACCCGTTGGACAACACGACTATCTTGACCTACGACGATAGGGGTAACGTTATTCGTCAGGTTGACGCTGAAGGTGGCGTTACAGAGTACGAGTATTTTGACAGTGACATGCTCAAGAGCGTGAGCAATCCTCGTGGATTTAAGACTGCCTACACATATGACGAACGAGGTAATCTGCTGACTGAGACCGATCCGCTCGGAAACAAAACTACCAATACGTACGACAATTTGAATCAGGTTCTCACAACCGAAGATGCACGTGGGAATACGACGATTAATCGCTATAACGACAATGGGATGCTCAAAGAGAGTGAAGATGCAGTAGGTAACGTCACTAAGTACGACTACTTCGCAGATGGCAATCTAAAAACGATTACAGATGCCAACGATAATGATACGAACTATCGATATGACAGATTCGGACGATTAGAAGAAGTGGAAGATGCGCTAGGTGCAGTCACTCGCTTCGGTTATGACAATGCAGGAAATTTGAAGACGATTACTACGCCTCTAGGAAACACCGCTACGTTTGGCTATGATGCACAAGGCCAGGTAGTGAAGGTGACGGATGCGAAAGGGAATAGCACTCAGATTCAGTACAATGCGGCGGGCGATCGCAGTGCGGTCATAGATGTGCTAGGACGTAGAACGGAGTTCAAGTACAACAGTCGCGGACTTGAAACAAGAATTGATTATGCTGATGGAACCTTTAGTCGGACCTTATACGACGTCCTAGATAGAATCGCAAAGGAAATTGATCAGAATGGTAATGAAACAGAGTTTGATTACGATGGACTAGGTCGGTTGATTGAGGTCACCGATGCGCTAGGGCATGAAACTGAATATAGGTATGACAAGAGTGGTAACTTAACTGAGCAGATCGATGCGCTAGGTCGAACTACTCAGTTTAACTATGACGAGCTGAATCGCTTAATCGAAACAACCCTACCTTTGGGACAGGTAGAGACACAGACTTACGATAAAGTTGGCAACCTTAAGACCCTAACCAACTTCAATCAGCAGACTATTACATATGAGTATGATCTCAACAATCTGCTTCAGGCAGTGCGCTTGCCTGATGCTCCTGATGAACTATATACCTATATGCCGACAGGAGAGATAGACACAATCACTGACGCACGGGGTGTTACTGATTACGATTACGACGAAACTGGTCAACTGTGGCGACGAACCGATCCGAATGATGCTTTTGTTGCTTATACATATGACTTTGATGGAAACATTGGGACGCTTACTTCGCCATCGGGAACAGTTGAGTACACCTATGACGAGTTGGGGCTGTTAGAGACTGTTACCGACCGTCAGGACAACTTAACCACTTACAGCTACGACTCTCTAGGGAACTTAATCGAAACTCAGTTTGCTAACGAAATTGTTGAAACGAGAGATTATGATCTGCTCAATAGACCTACGTTCATAAAGAATGTTGACAGGAATAACAACCTGGTTTCTAGCTACGAATATACTCTTGATAAAGTTGGTAATAGAGAGGTGTTAGCCGAAAATAGTGGACGCACGATCGAATACACTTATGACGACCTCTATCGTTTGATTGAAGAGGCAGTTACAGATTCGGCGAACGGTGATCGTACTACAGGGTACGAGTACGATGATGTAGGAAATCGTCTTGAAAAAACTGATTCTGTCGAAGGAACAACGACTTACAGCTACAACGATAACGATCAATTACAGAATGAAAGAAACGGTAGTACTAAGATTAGCTATAGCTATGATGATGCCGGTAACCTGATCACTACTGCTGTGGATGGTGAAACACAGGTTACATACGCTTGGAACAGTAAAGGTGAGATAATCAAAGCTATAGTTCGTGAGAATGGCACGGAGCTGATAGCTGAGTTTCAATACAACACAGATGGTATTCGTGTTGCTTCTACAGTCGAGGATAAGACAACTAACTTTATAGTTGAAACTAATCAGCAAGAGTATGCGCAGGTAATTGAGGAATCTACTGATAGCGAAAATCTAGGTGTAGTCTACACGTATGCGCTAGGGCTAGTTAGTCAGTACCGCGATGCTGAAAGCAGCTTCTATCATGTAGATGCGTTAGAGAGTACTCGTATCCTTACTGACATTCAAGGTAATTCCTCAAACACCTACTCCTACGATGCTTATGGTAACTTAGAGTCGCAAGTTGAGACTGTACAGAACAAATATAAGTTTGCTGGAGAACAGTTGGATTCAGAGCTTCAGATCTACTCTCTTAGAGCACGTTACTACGATTCCTCTACAGGAAGATTTATTTCTAGGGATCCATTCTCAGGTTTCTTAGCCAATCCTCTGAGCCAAAATGAATATATCTACGCTGAAGGAAACCCAGTCAATGCTGTAGACCCTAGCGGAGAAAACGCAGCAATAGAGTATTTGATTCTAACAACACGTACAATCGTTGCTGCCGTTACTGTTAAAAGGATATTGACAGCTATTGAGCTTGCAGCTGAACTTATCGCTATTGCCACAGCGAATGATTTTCCTGGTTCATCTAGACGTCCACAACAACCGACACCGCCACCGATTGAAAGACCAGCTCAGAGCAGTGGTCCCCCGACCGGCAACGGCAATGGTAACGGCAACGGCAATGGCAATGGCAATGGTAACGGCAATGGCAATGGTAACGGCAATGGCAATGGTAACGGCAACGGCAATAGACCTTCTAATAACCCACCACGTAATCCTGGGCCTAGACCGAAGCCAGCGCGGAAGTTTCCTCCACGTAGAGGGCGTTTTGAGGCGGTAACTAAGATAATTAGAGGAATCAACCGTAACCGCTAAAAGCCTATTCAGCAATCCACTGTCTAGAGAGCTTCATCGATGCCATATAAAGCCTTAGGGCGTTGCTGAATGACGGCATGAATTGTGCAAATCAGGGTGAGCCTTCTAGTATTCAGCTATCAGTTCATACTCTAAATCAGCAACACCAAATTTTCAAACAAGGGTTCGCCCCAGCTCATGAGACGCAGTGAAGGTCTCTCCTCAAAAAGGGCAGGGTCGAAGGTCACTTGGTAAGCAGTGCCTTCATGCTTCAGCTCCCAGATGCCGGTCCCGACTTCAGAAAATTCAACGCCTTTAGCTTTGAGTAGATGCGATCACGTAAACAGCTCTCGAATTTCAGCAGCCGTAACCGGCGCTGCTGGCAAAGGCTTACGAATCTCCTTCAAGTCTGCTTCCACATCCATCTTGACCATATCTTCCAAGGCTGGTCGGATAGCTGGCGCGTCCAGCACAGCCTCAAACTCTGAGAGCAGTACGTCCTCTTCTTCAGGATCGACGCTCATGGTGGCTTGCTCAATAAAGGTAGGCACCTGGGCCAAAATTGGCTGTAAGTTACCGACGACAGACGAAAATGCGTCAATGCGATCACGTAGCTTCCGGTAAACCTTGGCCTCAACTGTCCCGTCGTAGTAGAAGTTATGAATCCGAACGGTGGAGTAGTATCAAATGTCAACTACGTGTGCGCTTAGACGACAGCTATAAGATAAAAAGGTTCCACCTCCCTGTTTAAACGACAACTATGATCGGCGCGACAACTATGATCGCTCGGGGCTATTCTCCTTGCTGGTTGCCACTTCAGCACCTTCGCCCCGTTTCGCAGCCGAGCGCTTTCGATAGCTCTCAGAATGGATATCGACAATGAGGGCATGGTGAACCAAGCGGTCAACAGCAGCGACGGTCATCATGTCGTCAGCGAAGATCGTATTCCACTGGCTGAAAGGTTGGTTGGCGGTGATCAGCAGAGATCGCCGCTCATAGCGGTGAGCAATCAGCTCAAAGAGCACCGAGGTTTCGGCCTCAGACTTTTTGACATAGCCTAAGTCATCGACGACGAGCAGGTCATAGCGGTCAAGCTTCTTGAGCATCGCAGGCAGCATTAGCTGTAGTTTGGCCTGTTGTAGTTGTTGCACCAGGCTGGTGGCAGAGAAGAACTTGGCCCGTTTGCCTAACTCAATGGTGGCGCGTGCCAAGCCAATCGAGATATGGGTTTTTCCTGCGCCACTCGGGCCGAATATTAAGCAATTTTCAGCTCGTTCTAGCCAGCCGACATCAGTGGCTAGCTGCATGAGTGGAGCCGGATTGAAGTCAGGGATATGCGTCCAGTCGAAGTTGGACAGCGTTTTGGTGCCAGGAAAGTGCGCTTCCTTCAAGGCCCGCTTGATACGGAGAGCCCAACGTCTGTCCACCTCTAATACACAGAGATTGAGCAAAAATTGGGCGTACGACCACTGCTCTTGCATGGCCTGATGTTCGAGCCGTTCCCAATGGCTGAGCATATGCGAGAGACGCAGGCTTTTGAGATGGCCGCTGAGGTCTTGGTATGGGCTCGGCGCTGCTGTCGTTGGGTTCGATTGATTTTGTTGGGTCTTCTGTTGGCGCTTCGAGATCTTTGACAAGGTGGACGGGGCTAAGGAGTTGGTCATAGGTCGATAGGTCATGTTGTTTGACGTTCACCGTCGGCATCTGCGTGCCGGTGAGTAGTTGAAAATGGCGGCGCAAGCCCAGCAGCGTGAGCGTGCCTGCTGCTAGCTGCTCATCGAGATAGTCAGCAACAGCCGGGGCTTTATTCTGCGTGGCTGCGACGTAAAGGGCTTCGACGATGAGCACGGCGGCTGAATCTAGCTCAAAGTTCTCTTTGATCTGTTGCCATAACCGCTGGTAGTGGTCGTTCGGCAACAGGTCATCGCGCCAGGTGCAGTAGAGGAAAGCGCGAGGCTTTTTTCTGAGCCCTTCTATGACATGCCGGTAGTTGATACATCTGGCGCGGCGCTTGCCTTTGGCACTCACCCGCAGTCGCGGGAGTTCAACGACAATCTGACGACCGAGGTAGCCTACAATGCGGTCGTGATAGAGACGTAGCTCTAGCTGCCTGCCGATCAACCGAGACGGCACCGTGTATAGCACGCAGCGCACTTCAATCGTGCTGTAGCGGCTCACCCGAGCCGTCAGTACCTCGTAGTCACAGGCGCGATACTTCGGCAGAGGTTGCAGGTACTTTTTCTCTTCTGCAAACTTCTTAGCACTCCGCTTGTTGAGCTTATCAACAGATACTTCAACGAACTGTTGATAGGCTGCTACGCTCTCAAAGTCGCTGTGTCCGCGCATGTAGAGCGCCTGCGTGATGCGGTTCTTCAAATGGCCGTGAGGCGACTCGATGCTGCCGTTCTCGTGAGCAATGCCTTTGTTGTTTCTCGTCGGTTCCAAACGATAGTGGTCGCATAGTTCCTGGTAGTACTCGGTTAGACGCTTGCGCCGTACCCCTCGCAAATTACGATAGGCAGCGCTCAAACTATCGGTGCGGTGCTGCTTCGGTGTGCCACCACTGGCGTGCAGCGCATTTTGCAGACCTTCTGATAGCGCGATGAAGCTCTCTCCGCCTTGTATCACCTGCGCATACTGCCAGCCGCTGTAGGCCAAGCGGTAGTGATAGATCAGGTGCTCAAACGGCTTGCCGTTGATGGTAATCTCAACGCCTTTGAGTTCGGTGAAGTCTGAAAGCCCCATCATTCCTGGCTCATGACGCAGCTCGAACATCACTTCTGGCGCTGGCCCATGTACCGCTTTCCACATCTGCACCCGACGTTGAACGGTGCGAAGCACTCGGGCATATTCGCCTGGATACTGCTCTTGTAGATACTCAAACAGCGTCGTCGGCTTTAGCCTCGGCTCTTTGCGCAGCATCGGTTCTAGTTCGCTCTCCCATACCGCTGCTAGCGGGTCGGGGCTTGTGCGCCAGTCTCGCGGTCGTCCCCGATTCGGATGGTATGACCCTGACTCTATGCGCTGACCTGTTCGCCTTGATATTTCCGCTACCGCTGCGGCTTCCACCTGCGTAGCGCCTGTTTCTCTCGCATTCATATACACGCGGGTTTGATAACGTTGGATAATTCGATTGGACACTGGCGGCTTTCCCTTTTTGTAGTTGGGTTGCCATCCAGTGTCTTTTCTTTGCTTTCTACTCTGCTGTCACGACACCTACATTGGCGCTCTATGGCGAAGCGTCATAGAGCTGTCGCGTGGCGCTCTAATTGCGTCTTTCTTACTGTCGCCTAACAGAGTAGGTTTGCCCAATGCGATCAATCCGGCCAATGCGCTGCTCTACTCGCATCGGGTTCCAGGGCATGTCGTAGTTGATTAGGACGCCGCAGGTTTGTAGGTTTAGTCCTTCACTGGCTGACTCCGTACAGAGCAAAATCTTGATCTTGCCTTTCTTAAAGCGTTTTTTAATTTTCTCTTTTGAAACAACTGTCCATCTACCATCTCTCCACATCTCACCGCCTCGGCCAGAGTAGCAAGCAACTTGAGCGCCATAAAGCTGCCGCACTGTCTCGCGCAAGAAGTCCATCGTATCGGTGTATTGAGTGAAGGCGATCGCACTCTCTCGGGTCGCCAGCTCCTGGCGCAGGATAGTAATGAAGTGGGCTAGCTCAAATCTAATCTTGTTCATCACATTCGGATACACTGACTCTAGCGCTTCACTCAATTTATCAGGATGATAGCCGTTGTCTAACAGGATCGTGATTTTAGGAATGTTCACCGGCTTGGCTCGAAAATAATCAATATTTCTGATGAGCATTTCAATCAATCCAGCATCGTCTGACACATTCGCAGGGGTGCAAAGAGTGAAGAAGGGAAAGCCAAGCGTATCAACGGCTAGATGACGTTTGATACCGTTCGTCGCTTTGTAGAAACAGAATCCTTTTGACCCAACACTGGCGTTGCAAGTGTTCTTCACAGCCTGCGAGTCACCCAGAATTAGGGTTGTCCATTTAGTTTTTTACCTGCGCTCGAACCCACTCATGCAGCAACTTCATCAGCTTCTCAATGCTGCCTGCTTTGCGCCATTGGTTGTAGTGATAGAAGACGGTTGAGTATGGGGGGAAGTCTTTGGGTAAGTCCTCCCAGAGGACTTACCATTCTTTATCGGTCAGATTACTTGAGTAGCTCATTCTCCCTTGCTTTGACGGCTTCTACCATGGTGACGCAACTGTCGAAAGATTTCAAATGGGCTCTATATCTCAACAGCTCTAACGTACTGAGATGATTCAATTGCTAGGACATTAGTTACAAATCTTTCTCCGTAGTTTCTTCCTGAAATTGCAGTTGAGATGGCAATGCCGTAAAGAATAAAAACATGAAGAAGTAAGAAAGTGGCATCAGCTCCTAGCCAGAAACCAAATATTCCTAAAATTAACGATAAGATTAATGAAACACTCATTAACTCACGCATTAGAAGATAGCTTTTATGCGCTTCCAGTACAATCTGGTGATTTTCGTGCTGTTTGTACAAAGCATACCAGAGCTTGTTCTGCGCTTTTGGTTCTTGAGGTAACAAGCCAAACTTCTGCCGTAGGACGTCTTCATTAATTCTTGGATCTAAGACCATGAGCTTAGAAAACGCCCGAGAACCCGGAAGTGGGTTTCTTAATCTAAAGAATACCAGAATACTTTTGCATTCCGATTTTATTAAACCACAGAGAATATTGGTGATGATAAACGTGATTGCTGCTAGCAATGAGAATATCTGAAGCTTTTTAATCCAGTCGATAGGAATGCTATCAGTTTGATAAATATCTATCAATGATATTTTTGTTACTTGCCAGCAAAATAAGAGAATGTTTAGGGCAATGAATGCTTGTATGTATTTAAGGTTTTGTTTCTTGAGCGTCGCTTCTTTAGCCAAAATGTTAATCTCCTTTTATTTGCAAAGTAGTGCAGAATAATCTGATGGTTTCCTAATCAATAGTGCTTGAGGATTTGAGCTGAATGCTGCGAATTTTCTAGCGGTTTCATAGTCTTGCTCTGAAGCCTCAGTGTCTGATAGATGAGAGTGCCATGTTCCTAGCACTGAAAGTGCTCCAGAACATGAGGCTGCGTGCTTTCCTATCATTGATGCTCGTCCCTCAACCCCGAGAGAGAAGGTATTCTTAGTTCTAAGGCTATCCATTGGAGCCTTTAAAATATCAGTTACTATAAAGCTCTGAAGAGTTTCTGACAGTAGTCCAATCAGTATGCCTCCAGTTTCAACAGATGGCCACTGATTGCACTCCTCAGTAATTTTGCACTCAGCAATGCTGGACAAACGAATTGTCCAAGATTTAGAGTTGTCCATGGCAATAACTTTCATTGGGCGCACACAATGAGTGCTCCAGGCGAGATCCATTCCGGTATCGGAGACTGTTCCTATACGAATCTGACCATCTTCAGAGGTGAATCCAGTATTCATCAGAGAGTAGAGTCCCTGAGTGATTGAAGCTGCATACATAGATATTAATGAGTCAGGAATAGCCATAGTCAAAGAACTACAGCCTTGACCGATGGGACGATAATGTAGATCATTCTTTGAACTAAAGAACGCACTGGCCATCCCTGGAGTATCAAGAACATATTGATAGACTAATGCTATGAGGTCTAATGAGTTTGGATTTCTCTTTTTGCCTTCAATAGTTATAATCCCAAACCTTCCAGCAGCAAAGAGAGAAGTTTCTATAACTCTCGCTGAAGGGGTCTCTGAAGGCATCATTGCTAAAGAATTTCTTACAGCGAGAGAAGCTGTTGCATTGATCAGAGCCCAACTTTTTTGCGGGAATATTTTCTTGCGAAGAGTTGGGCTAGTAGAGATAAGGCTTATGTCCTCTACAAATGGTTTTGTGGTTTGCCCTAGTGAGACGATTGCATCCTTTAGCGCAACTGCTTTGTACTGCGACCACCCAAGTTGAATGTCATCTGTTTCAAAAAGAAGCCCATGCCTAGCAGCATTGTGAGGACGCAACACACTTTTATCTATTACGCGGTTTGGAGCCTTTCCAGATCGTGCCAGATGAATAGCAATTTTTGAACCTAAACTTCCGCACCCGAGTAGAGATACGTTGTTATTCGAGTAGCTTTCTTTTTGACCTGATAGTGAGGCTAGCAGTTTGGGCTGTAGCACATCAAGAGCACCGATGGGAAAAACAGGCGTCTTATCACCGTTAGGTAATAGATTAGGAGCGCATGCCTCAAACCAATATGGAATGAGTTCTATGTTGGAGTCTTCTCCAATTAATCTGCAAGGTCTTCGAACGCATAAAATTACGACTATAGGGAAAGAGGTACTAAGAACAGGTACATCAATCGCAGAATACTTTCTCATCTTTGGGATGCACTTTTTAAGAGATTCTTTTATTGAGGCAACACCTCCTTTTAGACTACTTTCACAGCCATATTTTTGTGCTTGTTGGTAAAGTGTCTTGGCATCAACTACAGTTTCTGGCTGATAGTCAGAAACTATGCATGGTTTACCCGAGTCATCCTTTCCTGGAGTCGCGACAATGCAAATACTCTGACCCTTCCTCCCCTGTATGGAAGGAGAGACATTCTCAATCCACACTCGAGTATTCTGATAGTGTATGACTAAAGAATCCTCGAGTATTCTGCCTGTCAACAGCTTTGCTTTCCTAGAGAGCTTGGTACCCTGACGTCTATTGGTTTTATAGCTACGGTAATAGAATGGGAAATAGCTAGTCTTACTATTTCTGCCGACAAGTGACCTTATCTTATCTGGGTTGATAACGATAAAATCTTCTAGAGCATCACGACGAATTGGTTCCCATCCTTGAGAAAAATCTATTAACCTGCCTATTGCCGAATTCTCTAACCATTTTATGAGCTGATTGAGAATTGCCAGTAACCCTTCGCCTAGATATAGTTCGTTTATGTCACCTTCAAAGATACATGGCACAGGTGGTTGATCTGTCGCGCCGGGCTGAACATGCGCAAAGTTACGAGGAAAGTTAGCCCTTAGTTCTATGGAAGGTGCACAGGTTGGGAATGCCGGAGGAAACCCAAAAGTAATTGTTTCTACTGAGCGCACTCCATTGGGGCTTTCTCCTGCTGCCATATATCTACTAGGTAACTCTAGCCGTAAATGAGCTAATATCTTGAGCTCAGATTGTTCTTCCAAAGAGCCTTCTAGAGCTAAATCATTCACTCTCGAATGGTTGCTGAGGAGCTTCACAAAACCCTGAATGGGTTCCGTCATATCATCTTCATACTCTTTAGGTAGGTAGGTACTTTCTCTATCCATGTGGTATTGGCTGACGACTGACTTGTATAAAGGGACTGCCTGAATCGAGGATATCCTCTAGCTTAGGGCCAGCGTTAGTAATCTCGAATGCGAGCTGGTCTTGCTGTTCTTCTGTCGGATAACTACCCGTACAGTAGAAACGCCCTGTTACCGTAGGGGACTCCAAGATCTCTTCATAGACTCTCTTCGCTGCAATACATGGAGGATCGTTGTCATCGTCCTCGATCAGATTACTGCTTGAGATAATCAAAGCGCCAGGCTTTGCTTGAGAAAGTGCATATCTAGCCTCATCGCTGACCTCAGCCTCACCGCCCAACTCGCTCCAGCTATCGTGAGACACTGAATGCCAGGAGCAGTGGTGAGGAATCTGTAAAATGTCATAGCTAAGAAAGGGCGTGTTTTTATACTTATCCCACAGGGTTTCCCATATAACTACCTCAGAATCACCTCCAGTTAGAAATGAACAAGCATCACCTTTACCATCTCCTTCGATTGTGAAGTGAATTATGACGCTTGAATTATTCTTTGATAGAGTCTCTTCATCTTCTTCGGTTTCAGATTTTGGCAATGGGCCAAGTAAGTATGCACTTAGTGAAGAGTCTGGGACTCCATTGACTAATGGAATAAATGAACCTGTCTTGGCAAGAATTTTTCCAAGCCGGTCAGTTTTCCCGTTTTCATCTTCTCCTAAAATCTGTATTCGATTTCCATGACCTTCTATCTTCTGACTTTCTTTGTGTAATTGGACACGACGTTTGGCCTCAGTATTAAAAGCTTTGGCATCCTCACTAAGAGTCAGCTTCTTCGAAGCACGCCTAAAGACCATAGGTGATGACCAAATCTCAGAAATCAAAATTTTGTCATCTGGGCAATCATCTGGCTCTCCTAAGCGAAAGTGTTTTAAAATTCCTCGACAGTGATCTAAGTCTGGGTGAGATAGAAGAAATACGTCTACATATAAACGTCCATACCCATCTTGCTTGAGTTGCTGCTTAAGCATCTCTAGAACGTTGGGGGTTTCGTCATCGGGATCGCTTCCCTTTTCGCGTATATTGACATCTATCAATATGGTCTTGCCGCTTTCTGTGGTCAGAAGCGTCATGTCACCGTTTCCGACTGGAAAAAAAACTATGTTGGCAGTCATACAACTTTATTTATGCTTTAAGAGGGTTTGAAAATCTAATATTGCGTCAGACAGCTTTGTACTTCTGTGAAACCTGGATTTCATACTTGCAAATTACGCGGTATAATTCTAGTCAGAAGAGTACTTAAGACCTCTGTATATTAGGAAAAAGTAGAATCTTAGATGTGCTGAAGCATAGGTTACTTTTGTTTCTGCACTTATCATAGCCGCTAAAAAATAAAAGTGCAATTACAAAAGGCAAATGGCGCGCAAAAAAGAGACAATTACACTTTCCATTCCTCCTGGAACAAAGGCTCAACTAGAGGCAATTGCATCTAGTCTAGATATTAAATGGGGCAATAATCCCAGTATCTCTGGCCTAGTCGTAGCGATCGCACAAGGACAGGTTAATCTGGAAAGTGTACTTACACTTAGCGACTCGCAGGTGGCAGCGCTTAGTCAGGCTATTCGTCTTTTGGTTGATTCTGGCTATATAGGCGATGCACAGACGTTGGTTCTGTTCCTATTAGAGCGAGCCAGTTTAGAAACCCCTCTGAGACAGTTGCTATTAGAGCAAGTTAGTCATCCTACTGAACCCTGGCGTAGATTTATTGACCAGCAGATCTCTAACCAGGAGCCTTTTCGCTTAGTATACGAAGATTCTCAAAAGCAGCAGCTAGAGTTTACAGTGCGCTATTGCGAGATTCGATTTTGGGAAAAACGATTTTATGTAGAAGCTTGGTGCGAAGAGTTATCCGAAAGATCTAAGCTGCCTGAATTGCTCCATAACCGTTGTTTCCGTTTGGACAGAATAATCAATATACTGCCTGTGAATGGCGATTGGCGAAAGAGCCTCGACTATGTGGATGTGAAATTTAAAATATTTGATCGGTTGATGCATGCTTATGAGGCGCAGCAAGATGATATTGAAGATAAGATAGTTAACGATGCACGCTATATAGTGAGGCGTGTATCGAACACATTTTGGTTTATTAGGGAAATATTCCGTTATGGCGAGAACTGCTTGGTTCTCTCTCCGGAGAGCGTGAAAAGCCAGCTAGTAGAGAAATTAGCGTCTCTCAACAGACTCTATAGTGTTTCCCAATAGCTGAAATTCTCATTTATACGGGGTCATCTGGTTCTGAAGGGACGCTAGGTGGACTGATTCAAATTGGGCGGAAACTAGAGCATCACTTGTTAGCGGCTTTAGAATCTGGCCGCCTTTGCTCTAATGATCCGGTCTGCGCACAGCACACGCCTGATGAACTTTATGAGGAGCGCTTTCGCCACGGCGCGGCTTGCCACGGCTGCGTACTCATCTCCAAAACCTCTTGCGAGCAAGGCAATGAATTTTTAGATTCGGGCGTTGGTAGTCGATACCGTAGAAACGACGGGTGCTGCTTTCTTTCCAGCATCGCTGAATTAAGTTATGGCTTCGGTATTTCACCAGCTCAGTCGGTCTGCTAGGGAGGGATTGATGGATGCGATCGCGCATAATCGTATTCGCTTGCCTTGCCATCCTTCAGCGCTAGCAAATGTAGTGCCTAATGTGCTAATGACGGAAGTGGCAAGCGCGATCAACCGGCTCAGCGAGCAAGGAATGCAGGGGCAGCATTTGGTTTACATGCTCAAACTGCTGGCTGAAGAAAGAGGGCGATCACAGCAAAAGCGCAACGATATTGATTTGGTTTGGACAGGCGAAGAAGTCCTGGGTACAGAAAGCCGCGACACTCGCGTTGTTGTAAGAGAACTCTTTAGCAGCGCAGAAAAGAACGTTTTAATTTCCAGCTATGCTCTAGATACAGGGGAAAAGGCAAAGGTACTCTTTCAACCCCTTGCACAACGAATGAGCGAAAGTTCAGACTTGCAGGTTCGTTTATTCATTAATATAAAACGTCCCTACGGCAAGAACCTTAAGTCTGAAGCAGCTTTGCTACGTGAGTTTTCGGAACTATTCCGTAGGCGTATCTGACCAGGTGAGCAGATGCCCGAAGTTTTCTATGATCCGAGGTCTTTATCCAAAGAGAATGCTTCCCGCATCTGCCTGCACGCTAAGTGCGTCGTAGTTGATGATAAGCAGCTACTGGTCACCTCTGCCAATTTCACCGAGGCAGCTCATCAGCGCAATATAGAAGCAGGTGTGTTGTTATCGGATGCGGTAGCCGCAAAGTCGATGCGCTCTCAATTTGAAAGGTTAGTAAAGCGGAAGGTACTATGCCGAGTCCCTGGTATAGGCTAACAAGAGAAAGATTCAAATTTTCTGGCTGTATTCGTGTTACTTTTCGATTTGAATCAAAAAAGTAACACGAATAGCGTGTGAGCGTCGAGAAGTGATGCTCCGTCCGCTTGCGGCGGAAATGTTCATTTCCGCTTTTTGCAGGGATGCTGATAGTTTGATAAATAGTTGTGACCCTAATCTTTTAGGCTAATCCTGAATGGAAGTTTAACTGACGCTATGCAAATTGTGACAACACAGAAACGCTGGGCTGTTTTGGTAGGCATTAATGATTACGCAGACAAAGCGTTTCCTCAGTTGCGCTACTGCGTCAACGATGTGGTGTCTTTAGAAGGGCTGCTTCGACAGGTGGGCTATACGGTTGTATGCCTGCATGACGAGCTGCCGATGCGCGATGCGCGCTTTCCTCGGTACGGCTATATCGAGGCGGAGTTGAAAAAGCTAAAGGATAAGTTTAGCAAGGGTGATTTATTGTTGGTTTATTTCGCTTGCCATGGAACGCGCCAGGGTGATGGAACACCGCGTTTGGTGGTAGAAGATACGCGCGCGGAGACGCTAGCTGACACTGGGATTGCCGTGTCAGCTATAGAGCGCTGGATGCGCGAAAGTGGAGCAGGTCAACTGGTGCTGGTACTAGATGCTTGCCGCATGGGGCAGGGCACAGATGAGCGTAATATTGAGGTCGTGTCTGAGTTTATTCAAGACGTGTACAAGCGCAGGCCGGAAGGATTTGCGCTGTTAGCTTCGAGTACGGCTGAACAGGTGTCGCGTGAGTTTGGAGAGCTACAGCATGGCCTCTTTAGTTACTATGTGCTGTCTGGGTTAGCTGGTGCTGCGAAGGTGGCGGATAGTGGGCAGGTGACGGTAGGGTCGCTAAAGCACTATGTGATGGGTGAGCTGACCCGCGAGTCAGTTGTCTCAGGGATATCCCAAATGCCTCAGGGACGGCAGCGAGGCGATCTGGATTTAGACAATGTGGTGCTGGTGGATGAGGCGGATCTGGCCTTTGTGAAGCGCCCAGTCGCTCAGAAGAGCGGTCCAAATGTTCAATCTGGGCGAAATGCTCAGGAGCAGGGCGTTGGAGCAATGCAGGTGCCCGAACAGCTAAGCGGGGACGACTATGATCAGCTCGTAGAAGCCCTGCTTTCCGCCTTCCCAAACTCAGAGCTACTGGCTTTTATGGTAAAAAGGGCCTTACGGCAGCCTTTAAATGTCATTAGTCAAGGGGCTACCAGTTATGAAGTCACGGTAGATCGGGTGGTTGAATGGTCAAAAGCTCAAGGAAAATTGCAAGATTTAATGGAAGGTGCCCTCAAGAAAAATCCCGGCAATCCAAAGTTAAGGACGTTAGCACAGCGCTGGGGTCAGTAAGGGTTTTGAGGAAAGAAACGATGGAGTTGCTTAGCTTTAAGTTGTAACTTATGAGCCTTACGGACGATCAAGTTTTTGATTTAAAGCTTGACCTAGTTGATGCTTTGCTCAAAGCTTTCTCAAGCGAGGGAGATCTGGAATTTGTGGTGAAGCGCAGTCTGAGAACGGGTCTAAATGGCATCATACAGAATGCTGAATCGTTTGGTGTAACCGTTGACAAGGTAGTAGAGTCAGCGGCGGCAAATGGGAAACTGCTTGACTTGACAGTAGGCTCTGCTCTTCGCAAGCCAGGATGCTCAGAGCTTAAGCGATTTATCTCGCAGAATTTAGAAAATCTGTTGATTGTCAACCCGAACGAGCTTCTGAATGAAGCAATGATAACGAGTCTCGTTTCGGTTCTGCGTCCTTTTGCCCAGATGCAGGACTTTGCTGAGCAGGTATTATCCGCTACTCGAGAGACCATAGGCGATCTGGAGACGAAAGCGCCCAAACTAAGAGAGCAGCTTCGCCATCGCGAGTTCAGTGGCTCGGTTAAGCTACTGGTCCTATTTGAGCTGTATCTGTTCAAGCTATCGCGAAATTATGATGGCTGTTCTCCAATTGTGTTGTTTGTTGAAAATCTCGCCCAGCTCACATCTGGCAGTATTCCTGCGTCGTTGAAGCAGTGGCTAGATGACTTGCCTCCAGCGCTGAGACCTCCGCAGCTATCTGAGCAATCTCTCGAGCCGCCGTTAGAGCGTCCATTGGACGCCTTCTTGAAGAATCCGCAGGCTAGCTTTTTGGTCGTAGTGGAAGCCTTTGAGACCGCTGAGTGTGGAGTGAGTGGTTATGTGGTTTCTCGAATGGGATCAGACGATCCGAATCCTGAATTTGAGAGTGTTGCCCTAGAGATGTGTTCCGTGGATGACAGTACGGGTGAGAGCAGTTGTTCTTCGCAAGGAACATTTGAACAGATTAAAGAGGCCTTTCCAGAGTGGTTAGACAAAGCGATGGAAGCGATTAAGAGCCGTGGCCTTTTACTTCAGAAAAAATATCATCTGCAGGCCTGTCCGAGTTTTGATATAACGGTCGAATTTTGGCTACCGTTCGACTATTTAAGTGCTGCAACCGAAACTTGGAATATCTACGACTTGCTGGCTAATAGAAAAACGAAGGGTCGAGTCGTTGGCAAGCAGTATAAGGTTTTGGTGCGCTCTTATGACCGCTTAAAGGTGCCTGAAGCGTTCTTGAAGTTGAATGAGATATGGCAGAAGATACAGTCAGATTCCCCATCAGAGGGTCTAGTAGCTTCGGATATTCAACTGCCGTATTGTCTAGATTGCTGGAGTCAGGCGGAAGTAGAATCAGTGCAGGTCAAAAAGGCTGTGCCGGGGCTGTCCATGGTCTATCCAATTTGTGATTCTCAGTATCTACAGCAACGAGAAAAGCTGTTTGCATGGATGTTAAATAATGGCGTGCCCCTGCTACTGTGGTCTCGGCATAAAGATCTATCGAAGGCGCGCCAAGATGCATTGGCTCAAGAAATGGAAGATTGGTTAGCATCTGCCGATGTTGCTCAGATAGAGCAGCTTTTCGAGACGATACTCCAAGCTCGAAAGAGGCCAGAGGGTAGTTTACTGGCGCTTTGGTGTGATGAGCCCAGGTCAATTGCGGAGCTGACGAACATTCGCGGTAATAAGAGGAGAAGGCTGCGGGCATGAGTGAAATGCATTCGACAAATTGGGAGGTTTTTCGGGGTGAATCGGAGCTTGCCCCTAACCGTATCGCTCAGCTACCACCCCCGCCCCCATGGCGTCAGTTCAGAGCATTGATGAAGGCTGATGGGGAGCTCACCGATGCGCAAAAGCAATACCAAGACAAGCTGGCTGATTATTGGGACAGGTTGCAAGAGAAGGCCCAGTCGGAGCGTCATAGTCGCGATCGCCTGCGCGGAAAAAGCTTTCGCATTCGCAAGGATCAATCTAGGGTAATTCAAGCTGTGAATGCGGCTTTGGCCTTGCGGCGGCCCTTGCTCGTAACCGGTCGGCCAGGATCGGGCAAGACATCTTTGGCCTATGCTGTGGCCTACGAACTGGCACTGGGGCCAGTGCTGATGTGGCCGATTACGGCGCGAACGACCTTGGAGGCAGGGCTGTATCGTTACGATGCGATCGCCCGTTTGCAAGATGCTCAGCTACGTAAGCAGAAAGTAGAGGCAGGCGAAGACATCCCGCCGGAAAAGAGCATAGGTGACTATATTCAGCTAGGGCCATTGGGAACTGCCTTTTTGCCGACTCCTTTTCCTCGAGTCTTACTCATCGATGAGATCGATAAGAGTGATATCAATTTGCCGAATGACCTGCTGAACTTACTAGAAGAGGGCCAATTTGAAATTGCGGAACTGGTGCGTCTAGCTGAGGGGACAACTGAGGCGAATATCACGCAAGTCAGAACGGCAGATGACTTTGGAGAAGAACTCGAGGGCGGTCAAGTCAGGTGTGATGCCTTCCCGTTGATTGTGATGACAAGCAATGGTGAGCGTGATTTCCCGCCTGCGTTTCTACGTCGCTGCTTGCGTATTGAGATGCCTAAGCCAGCCGAAGAAGATCTCTTCAAAATCGTTGAGGCCCACCTTACCCAGGAAGTCGCCGATGAGGTAAAGGATTTAGTAGGTCGCTTTTTTCAAAAAACAGATTCCGAAGCAGCGTTGTTAGCGACTGATCAGCTGCTAAATGCAGTGTATTTGAGAAAGTATGGCGCTGCGGTTGATCCGGATGATGACCTAGAGCAGCTACTGCTGGCAGCGCTAACGAGTTCAGGTCTAGGGAGCGGCGGATGATTGAACAACTAGTCGCCGCGCTAGAGCAAAAATACCAAGATTTAACTGCCGAGGAAATATCAGATATCCTCTGGCTAGCGCTTCAGCAGTGGCAATCGGCTGCGACAACCGTCGAAAAGATTGAGCCGGTTGAGGAAGATCCGCTCCAATCCGCTCGAGCGGAAGATACAGCGGCTGAGAAGATGTCCTCCTTTGCTGATTCTCTGCCGGTTGAGCCTCCTGAACGGTCTCGCCCCCAGACCAGTGGGACAGCAGGTGTGACCACGCGACCTGCCCAAGAGACTGCTGCATCAGCATCAATTGCCGAATCAGCAAGTCCACTCGCGATTCCTGATTCGACGGCGCTGCGACGCTCTTTGGAACTGTTGAAAGCGATTCGTCCCCTGATTCGGTTAGTTCCCTCTACTGAGAGGACCTATCTAGATGTGCCTGCAACGGTAAAAGCAATAGCTGAGACAGACCTCTGGCTCTTGAAAGAAAGGCCCCTGCTAGAGCCCTGGTTAGAATTGGCGCTGGTGATCGATGCGACTCCTTCAATGGCAATCTGGCAGCGGACTATTTTGCGACTGCGGCGAGTGCTCGCCCAATCAGGCGTGTTTCGCGATGTGCGGTTGTGGAGCCTGACGTCGGCCCTTCCCGTGAATGACTTGGCTCCAGGGCCAGATCGGCAACTTGCTCAGCGGCTTTGCTTACGCTCCGGGTTCGGTTTGGCTGCAGTTTGCCAAGCGCCCTGCCGTCCGCAAGAGTTGCTTGATCCAAAAGGGCGGCGGTTAATTTTGGTGGTGAGCGATTGTATCGATCCGCGCTGGGATGAGCAGCCGATTCGAGACATTTTACAAGTGTGGGCCAAGCGAGGACCTCTAGGACTAGTGCAGGTACTGCCAGAGTGGTTGTGGAGTCGAACGGCCCTCGATGAGGTGACTAAAGGGCAAATGACGGCTGACAGGGCTGGGCAGCCGAGTCAGTCGCTGCGGTTTATGCGCCGCGATCGCTGGCAGCGACAAACGACGGGTGGCGTAAAAGTGCCTGTGATGACGCTAGAACCGGCAGTGGCTAGTCGTTGGAGTCAAATGGTGGCTGGTCGAACGTCGGTGAGTGTTCCAGGGCTGGTGTTTTCTGCCGTGACGGTAGGGCAGCTGGCATCTGAGCTAAACGCGAGGACACAAGATTCGATAGACAGCTCGACCCCAGAGCTAACAGCTCAAGAGCGGATGACTCAGTTTCGAGATTTCTCTTCTCCGTTAGCAAGACGGTTGGCAGGGCTGCTGGCTGCATGCCCAGAAATTAACCTGCCGGTGATCCGAATGGTGCAAGCTGCACTGTTGACAGACTCTCAGCAAGTGCATGTCGCAGAAGTGTTGTTTGGTGGATTGTTTAAGCCTCAGAAAACGATGAGTGCATATGCCCCTGCTGATCAAGTTCAATATATTTTTCATGAGGGTGTCCGCCCGCTGGCGCAAGATACGGTGTTGCCAGAGCATACATTTGCGGCGCTTTCTGAGTGGCTGAATAAACGGTTTGGCTATGGGCTAGAGGATTTTCAAGCCTACCTGACTTCTAAAGGGACAGAGGAGATTAAACCTTTTGCAGGTATTTTGCTAGATGTGCTGAGGCGACGGGGGGGTGAGCATGCTGATCTCATCAATCGCATTGAGCGGGTGTATCAGCCTCGATACGGTAGTTTTTCAGAGCTGGTTCAGGAAGAAGCCGCTGTGCAAGACTACGAAATTCGGTCTCGGCAGGGAACGTCGGGGGTCGTGATATTGGCAATTCACGGCGGAAACATTCAGCCGGGTACGACTCAAATTGCCGATGCAGTGGCTGGAGATTTTCACTCGTTTTATTCATTTGTCAGCCTCAAGCCAGAGACTGGTCAATCCTTGTATGTGCCCAGCACTCAGTTTGATGAGCCTACAGCAGTTGAGATGATTCGCGAGGCTGATACGGTGCTCTCTATTCATGGCTGTAAGGGTAAAGAATCGTTTATTAAAGTCGGTGGTCGCGATCGCATACTTCAGGACTCAATTTGTTCGGCGCTGGCGGAAGCGGGCTTTAGTCTTTCTGACGCTGACCCTGGGGGTATCCATCCTGACAATATCTGCAATCGGGGGAAAACGGGACAGGGCGTACAGATACAAATTAGCCGGGGGCTTCGTAACCGTTTAATTGAGTCGGCTAGTCAGGTTAAAGAGGCCGAGCGTTTTGGCCTCTTTAGCGAGTTGCAGCGGAGCTTACAGCGTGTTCTCTTAGCACGCAATGAAGAAGACGTTGAATTTCCAGAGCTTGAAGCATTTGACTTCCTCCAAGCTCAATTTGGCGAAGCCCCTGCTTTCCCGCCCCCTCTTTTGACTGAAAAATTTACGGTTCGTACCTTAACCTCAGCGCCTACAGTCAAGAAAATTCTGTTCTTAGCGGCTAATCCGCAGTCTATGTCACGCCTGAGATTAGGTGCAAAAATCCGCGAAATTGAAGAAGGATTACGCCGATCGCGGATGCGTGATGCTTTTACCTTTGAACAAATGTTTGTCGTGCAACTCGGGGATTTGCAACGGGCGCTGTTGGAGACTAGTCCAAATGTCGTTCATATTTCTGGGGCCGGAGGTGGCGAGCCGGGAGTGATTTTTGAAAATGCAAGAGGTGAGCCAACTCGTGTATCGAGTACAGCCTTAGCAGAGCTTTTTAGGCCATTTGCAGACCAGGTCAATTGTGTTGTTCTTAATGGCTGCTACGCGCGGGCCCAGGCAGAAGCGATTGCTCAACATATTCCCTACGTCATTGGATGGGATCAGTTCTATGCCGAGCAAGCGGCAGTTGAGTTTGCTGTGGGGTTTTTCGAAGCTTTAGGAGCCGATCGCTCGATTGAATTTGCCTATCAATTGGGCTGTAATGCGATCGAACTCAGCGGTATGGCAAACTCACTACCAGTCTTTATACAAAAAGCTGGGACGCAATCAACAGATGAGCCGAAAAGTACTGACCGTCTCGAAACGTTTGAGTTTATGGTAGCGACTCTGAACAGAGTGGATGGGCAGTGGCAGGTGCGGCGATCTGCTGGGCAGGCTCGTCGCTTCATAGAAGTTCTATCGGAAGAGGTAAACCTAGAAATGATCGCGATTTCTGGTGGAAGCTTCTCGATGGGTAGTGCTTCTGGCTACTCAGGTTTGGGACCTCAGGATGAGTATGATTCGCCTGGGTATGTGCCTCCGACAGAAGATGTGACCTCGGAATCGTCTCAGCATGAGGTCACGGTAAAGCCTTTTTTCATGAGCCACTATCCGGTAACTCAGGCGCAATGGAAGGTAGTCGCTGCTATGCCACAAGTAAGACGTCCACTGAACCCTGATCCTTTCCAATTTAAGGAAGCAATGTTGCCTGTTGAGAGGGTTTCTTGGTATGACGCAGTTGAATTTTGTGACCGTTTATCATCATATACAGAGCGTGAGTACCGCCTGCCCACAGAGGCCGAGTGGGAATATGCCTGTCGGGCCGGAACAAGCACAGCTTTTCACTTTGGTAAAATAATTGATACCGAAGTAGCCAATTATGATGGTCGCCGTGCCTATGAAAATGGGCCAGAAGGTGAGTATCGACGGATGACTACGCCAATCGACCAATTTGGTATTGCTAATGCCTATGGCTTGAGTGATATGCATGGGAATGTATGGGAGTGGTGCCAAGACCACTGGCATAGCAACTACGAGGGTGCTCCTGCTGATGGCAGTGCGTGGTTAACTAATAACGAAAGAGCTGGCCGTGTCCGCCGTGGCGGTTCCTGGCTTGACTTGCCGGGGTATTGCCGCTCTGCTTCCCGCTCCTCCCTTTCGCCCGAGTCTCGCCATCCCTATCTCGGTTTTCGAGTGAGTTGTGCCGCGCCCAGGGCTCTCACTAATTCTATTCGTGATACTTACATTGATCTACTGCATCGGTACGAAAGCGAGCAGCCTAACAAATTAAGAGAGGATATTATGTCCGCCCTATCTCAGAAATTTGAAGATATCGAGATATGGGCGGAGGCAGTTCCTAGCTTCGGGAGACATGAACAAGAGGAAGTAACTTCTGATGTTAAAGGATTTACTTTCGAATCTCCTATTGAAATGATTGACTTTAGTGAGGAGATTCTAGTAGCTTCATCTACCCTAAACGTTGATGTAGATCTTGAATTTACCTTTTCATTTGTCATATATGACTCTATAGACAAAGAAGAGCTATCATTGGGAAATGGTACTGCAAGCTCTGAAGCCAATTTCGGCGTAGAGATCAAAATTCACTTTGTACCTTATTTAAAAGAGAAAGAGATGGAGATAGACTGGATTGATGTTGAAATTGTTTCTATACCTGACATCGATTTAGGTGAAATCGAACCGGATAACTGGTCGGAATAAAAGAACTGGGAAAAGAAGTAGCAGACACCCGCACTATGAGATATGGAATCAGCTATCTCTTCTTTTAGAAAATTACAGACTCTATGACCTACACAATTGCAGAGCGCCAAGCAACCAACCAATACTACGAAGAGATGAAGTGAACCCCTAAATTTGGACAGTAAAATCAGGTGATAGAAAGTCTAGACTTGTTCGTATCACCTTTAGACGATTACTGCTCCTTCCTCCACTTTTCTTCAAATTCACTAGGCGTCAAATAGCT
>NZ_JADEXO010000285.1 GCF_015207105.1 cf. Phormidesmis sp. LEGE 11477 | reverse complement strand
GAATGGGAGAGTGGGGGAATGGGGAGCGATCGCGTCAAAAATAGAATCTTCGGTAGGAACCTGTAGTCGGGTGGCAATGTAGTGAAGTAGGGTATGTGGAAATATAGGGTTGTTGTATTTGTATAGGTAGGTGGGTAGGTTCAGATAGTCTAGAATGTTGAGAAGGTAGAAGAGTCCGGCATGGTCAGTGTGTAAGCCCAGAGGATTGCTTG
The DNA here is from genome assembly GCF_015207105.1 of cf. Phormidesmis sp. LEGE 11477. GTDB lineage: Bacteria > Cyanobacteriota > Cyanobacteriia > Phormidesmidales > Phormidesmidaceae > Phormidesmis. Next base: position 801 of record NZ_JADEXO010000285.1, on the reverse strand, counting down.
TGCTGACGAGAAGGTTCTCTTCTTTCTGTTGAGCTTTAATCTGAGAGTTTTCTTCTTTAGAAGATTGAGGAGTAGCTGACTTGGAGCTTGCCTGGGTTTGAGTAGGCTGACGGTTCGCCTCTTCTAGAGATGATTCTCGGCTGCGATAGGCATCTGTTTCGCGGTCTTTTTCTCTGGCTTGAGGAGCGATTAATTTATTCGATACCGCTGGATCAAGATTTCCTTTCTCGGTAGGCAGAAGATTGTTTTGACTGCTGCTGTGGTTCTTTGGATTGTCTTTTGAGGGTGGTTCGCAGGTGTCTGTGATATGGAATTCGATCAACTGATGGGCGATCGCGACGACATCCATTTCTAACTGCGTGGGATTTTGGGCAATCAAACCCATCGCCACAGCCCAAAGTAGGCGAGTATCATCTTTGGGCCAATCGCAGTTTTGGATTGAAGTAAAGGTGTCAGGTAGTGCTAGATGGCGCTGAACTAGATCGCTTCGGCTGAATGTTGTTTCAGCAGTCGTTTTAGCACTAGGTACTGTCCAGTTTTGCTGAGCTAACAAGTAGGTGCCGTCATCGGGATTCAGCAGCTTGAGAAAGGCGGTGAGTGAGTGCTGACTGTGGAGCTGTCGCAGAACGGTGGCGGTGGCGAGAGGATTGAGCGGATGAGCGGCAAGCTGGATGAGTACAGCTTTGACAGCGTCGTGAGGAGATTGGGTGGGATGCCAAGAGAAGGCGCTGCGGGCTGTATGCGAATGAGAGAATAGGTGAGGCCAGAACCAGGCGGTGAGGGGTTGGCTAGTGGCGAGGC
>NZ_JADEXO010000194.1 GCF_015207105.1 cf. Phormidesmis sp. LEGE 11477 | reverse complement strand
GGTGCGATCGCACCAATGCGCCGTTATCGTGGCTAGGACTGACTAAGCGGATAGCCACCTGAAATACTTGCCCTGTTTGAACGCTTTCGCTAAGACAGACACGGGCGAAACACTCAAATAAATCACCCGACTGCACCAGCGCTCCATCTACATAAATCTGGGCATCTTCTGCCCACCAAGTGAGCGAAAGTCTAAGAATCAAACCTGTCAGTGGATATCCTTTTTGCTTAGCAGGCACTTCAATCGTTTGATAGAGCCAGAGAACCTGTAGTCCTTTATCCCAGGCAATATGTTGACGATCGTTCAGGGGGGCGATGGGCCAGTGAAGAGTGCTCTGGGCTCCTAATAGATCGGCGGGCGTGAGGATCTCCTGAGATGTCTCTAAGTACTGTTGCCATCTAGCCTGGACATCTTGAGTGTTGAGCTGACGCAGACGATTGAGGCTGCTGAGTAAGCTAGCTGGGAGGGTAGAGGTAAGGTCTGAGGCCATGACTTCCGGTAAAATTGGAGATGAAGAAGCGGTGGGCGCTAGTTGATATGTCTGGCCCGTATCAAAGCAATATATTACGATTTTTGGTTGGGCAGTACCGCCTAGGTCTAGACCGGCATCGTCGGGCTGTTGTGACTACGCGATCGACTGTAGCTCTAGGCGCTGAAGTTGGGGCCGTGCTAGCGATGGCTCCAGCGTATGCTGTGGTTCGACTATCTCAGTCGGCCAGGCAGAAGTTGAGAGGGGCTGTCGCGAAAAGACGTTTGCCAGCGGTCTTTTCGAAGGCGATCAGCCGATTGGAATCTGTAGGCGGTGAATTGATGGTGCGGTCTCGATCGCTGGTGCCTAATGAGGCTGCGTCTGAGGAAGGCGTATCTAAGGAACTGTTAGATCAGAAGGTAGATAAGAAGACGGGTAGTTTAGCTGAGCGAATTACTTTTAGGCCAATTTCCAAGGCCGTTTCTGCGTTGGTGACCAGGACCGCGAGTATTTTGAGAACGGCAGTAGGCAGGATGGTACCTGTCGAATCTGATCTGCCTGTTGAAGGCGATCAGCCTGGTTCTGAGGAAATCTGCGAGAGTGCGATCGCCACTACTTCTCAATTTACTGACTTGCCTGCTAGCCCGTCTGCCGACTTGCCAACTAGCGCAGTCTCTTCCCACCCAGCTAACAGCAGTCTAGTGTGGCCCACACGTTCTTTTTGGGTGGCGTTGTTAGAAGCCGTTGCCAATTTGAAGCCTCGGTGGAACGTTAGAAGGCTAAAGAGCGCCTCTGCTGCTTTACCTGATACCGTAACTAGTGAACTACCTGGCAGTTGTCAATTGAGCCAGTTGAGCTTGGAGTTTGTGAACGCTGTTCCTTTGCCCGTGGGTAAAACTGGAGAGGATCTACGGCCTGTGCCTCCGTCGGAGGCTGATTTGAATGTTACGACTGATAGATTGCTGGATGTAAAGGTAACTGCGTTTGAGTATGTTGAACATCCTTTGGAAACGGCTTTGAAATGGGTCGATCGCGTTTTGACTTGGCTTGAGAATCGGTGGAAGACGCTCGCGGAAGTCTGGCAGCGATGGCTTGCCAGCACTCGGGATATCTGAACTTAGTACAATTGAATGCAAATATGAATGCAACTAAAAAAGGGAGAAGTTCAAACGCTGTCTTCTCCCTTTCACTTTGATTTGATCGGTTTCTTGGCTAAGCAACTCGACAGCAGCTATGAGCGGCGTGGCTTATGCGAACCACTCTTCTACTGCTTCTGCCTTCGTGTCGGTGTTGCGAGACAGCGTCTTTCTCTCGAAGTCCATGTGAATAGAACGAGATTGCTCGCCGTCTTTGGCAACTGCCACGATGGGATAGCGGATTACGCCATCTTGGAAAGACATGTGGAAGCGGAAGGTACCGTCTGGCTCTAGCTCGATTTCTTTACCATCGACCGTGACTGTAGCATCCGGTTCAGTTGCGCCGTAGACGATCAGCTCTGCATCTGCAATCAGCCAAAACTTACGAGGCTTTGCGGGTGGAGCGGAGGGGAACATTCCTGCACCAGACATGTTGATTCCAGATGCGGTAGGCAGTGCCCAAAGCCCGGCCCCAGATGGGAAGACGTAAGAGCTGACTGACTGTTCTGGAACTTGATGCATAGAGCCGAAGAGTGATCCAGCTAGGCGCATCGCTTCTGCGGACTGGGCTTTGGCAAAGATGTCGTCGTACAGCGGATTCTCTCCTGCCTGGTAGCCTGCTTTGCCAGCAGCGGCAGCCTTCTGTTCGGGGGAAACCAGTTTGGTAACAGCGCGGCCCCGAAGCTCCTGGTCCCAACTAACTGTGACAAACTTATCTTCGATCCAATCAGACGGATAGACAGGCGGAATACGGACTGCGGCTGAGCGTGAAAGCGTTAGCCAGCGGCCATCGTCGCAGATATAGCCTACTTCGATGGAGTAGTCGCGATCGCTCACCGGAATTGGCAAATACCACTCACGGGCAACTTCGCCACACTCGTACTGTTGGAGACTGTGAGGGCTTTGAGTATTGATATCGATGTCCGTGACATCGTAGAAACGTAGGGCTAGTCGTCTACCCCCCTGGTTACGCAGCTCTTGCTTGTGTTCGTTGGGAATATCCCAGTATGCATAGGCCCACTGCGGATCGCGAGGCAGTAAGACGATACGGCTTTCACCATAGCCACCAGGAAGGTCGCCAAGTCCTTCGTCTACGCTCGCCAGATGTTCCATGCTAAGGCTACGAGTCGCTACGGATGTAGCCGTACTAACAGCACTGTCAGCACCGTCAACGCCACTGGTAAACTTGGAAGCCTCAATAGCGACTTGCCCAGTCATCGGCTCAGCTACGTCAGTCGGTACGCTACGAACTCCGGCTTCAGCCTGCTTTTGCTGGATGGCGGCGACAAGCTCTACCTTACGCATCCGGCTATATCTAGAAACTTCGTACTCACTGGCTACCCTACGTAGCTGACGAAGAGTCATCTCTTCTAATGGAATGTTAGGGACTGGTGTTGACATAATCATATTATTCCTCAGGTTTCTTATTCAAAATCTGATCCCGACATAGCGAGCGGGGATCGCCTTTTGTATCGATAGCTTAATAATAGGGCAAATATGCAAGCGGGGATCGCAACAGTCAACAATATTTTCCCGTGAGAGGCTGTGATCCCTATGTTTTGGGATCGCGTGGGATCAAATAATCATGAATTCATGACATAAACTCTATTTCTTGTCCGTGTATTTGCTAGTACTTACCAATGCACTTGGCTCACGACGATTGGGGCAGATAATAGTGATTGTCGAGAGTTATGAATCTGTGACTGAAGCTAACTTTGAAGAAGAATATGGATAAGGATAAAGAGGAGCGGCGAGGCCAGATTATCGGACGAGTTTTGCCGGGAGCTGTGCGGCTATGGTTGCAAGCTCAGGTAGAGCAGGTAGATTCTCTGGCGATTGATTTGCGAGGACGCGATCGCCAGTTGATTTCTGGCTATATTCCAGGCGTTTCTATCTCGGCAGAGAATGCTGTTTACAAAGGATTGCAGCTATCTGAGGTGAAGCTAGCCGCTGAGGATATTCGGATTAATTTAGGGCAGGTGGTGCGCGGAAAGCCGCTGCGACTGATGAAACAGTTTCCGGTGAAGGGGCGGGTGCTTTTGAGTGATGCAGATGTGGCCACTTCGGTATCGTCGCCTTTGCTGGCTGAAGGCTTGGCTGATTTTTGGGGAGTGTTGGTTCAACTGCCAGCGTTTGCTCAGGCAGTAGAGCAGCGCTATGGGGTGCGATCGCTACAGTCAGACACCGAGCTGCATCGTCCGCTCATCGAATTGGGCGACGGTTGCTTGGCGCTCAGTTTTTACCCGTATAGTCAAGGCCAAACCGATGAAGGGCCAATTATTTTGGGCGCACGGCTGTCTGTTGTTTCAGACCACTACCTACAGCTATCGTCGCCTCACTGGTTGAATAGTATGGCAATGCTGCCTGATATCACCCAGGGAGAACCGATTGACTCTCTCTCTGATTTCCGCTGGAATCTAGGAGAAGATACTCAACTAACGCAGCTAGATTTGCAGCCGACTCAGCTAACCTGCGAAGGCCAGGTCATGGTGAGGCCCTAATCTCTTTCTCTTGCTACTTTTTCTTCTTCTACTGATGTCTTGCTAATATCGGCCAAGCAGCGGTAGAAGATAGACGACGAGGTAGTAGACTAGCGGCGCTGTGAAAACGTAGCTGTCGGTTCGATCGAGAATGCCGCCATGCCCAGGAATCAACGTGCCTGAATCTTTGACACCAGCATCGCGTTTCATCAGAGATTCGGTCAGATCGCCAAGCAGGCTAGAGATGCCAATGATGGTGCCCAGCGCCGTCCCGGTTAGCCACCAAATCGACCAGCCCAGTGACCAAGCGCCGACAATGCCGATGCTGACGCTAGCACCGATGCCGAAGATAGCGCCCTCTACAGTTTTCTTGGGGCTGATGTTGGACAGCGGCGTGCGACCAAAAGCACGCCCAAAGGCATAGGCACCAATATCTGCGCCCCAGATGCAGGCAAAGGCGATGAAGGTGATGGTAAGCCCAGCAGGAAGCGCCGACCAGCTAAAAATTTCGGGAAAGTACCCGCCCAAAGGTAGGTTGGTGACTGCTTCTGCGCCTAAGTCGCGCAAACGAATCCAGTAAGTGGGCAGATAGCCGCCGTAGAAGAGAGCCAGAATGGAAGCGGCAACGTCGGCGATAGTCGCAAAGTTGGGCTGAAAAAGAAGATAGAAACAAATGCAGGTGCCTGCTAGGGCGAGCGTCGCATCCGCCACTGGCGGAGAGATATGAGCACTGACTAGCAAGATCTGGCTGACAATCAGCGTCGTTTTGGCCGCCGGGTTAATGCCTTTGGCGCGAACTAGCCCAAAGACTTCGAGCTGACCAAGATAGACAATGATGCTAAACCCTAGGGTGAAGTACCATCCGCCCAAGATAATAAGGGTCAGGGCGATGGCGATCGCGACAATTCCACTAGCAATGCGAACCCACGGCATAGACGTGTTAACTCAGGTGAACGGCAGTCTCACGGGTACGCAGTTGCGGAACGAGAGATGGTTTAAGTCAGATAGATCAGGTATCAGGGATCAATCAATACAGTTAAGTCTAACTTGATTATTGAGCGTTCCCGCTTATTCGAGTTTGTCACCGCTGATGATAAAGATAGGATCGAGGGCTGCGAAAACTTGTCGATTACCTCTTGTTTCTAGGCGGTTGACAGCAGGCTGAGCGACTTCGATATTGCGAACCTGGAGCTTTGCAAAGGTTTCGGAGGTAGTGTAGAGCGCTTCTAGGTTATTAGCGGTAACGACGATGCGGCCATCGAGCGCCAGCTTTTGCCAAGCCGTCTCCAGAGTCGTTTGCAGCGGTGCGCCCTCAATCAGAATGCAGCTTGGCTGATCTTCGATATGGTGCAGACACTCGGGTGCGCTGCCAGAGATGACTTCTATGTTAGTGATATCAAAGCGATCGCAGTTTGTTTTAATCAGCTTAGCAACTTCTTCATCTCGTTCGACTGCCGTCATAGTGCCTTTTGGACATAGCAAAGCCGCCTCGATAGCAATAGTGCCTGTGCCCGCGCCGATATCCCAGAGATAAGCATCAGGCTTTAGCCGGAGGTAGCCGATGACTAGCAGGCGAACTTCTCGCTTGGTGAGGGGAATGCCGGGAAGCTGCTGAAATAGCCGGTCGGGGATGCCGGGAGTGGCGTAGGGCCAGAGTTCGGACATGCGTAGAGGCGGTGACGAAGGGTTGGCTGAATGTTAGCAGCTTCGGTTCCGCTCAGCTATAGCTGCTGTCAAGTGACTCAGGATGCGACGGTCAAAATGGTTTGCAGGCTCGGGTCGCTGTTGCCAGTGATCAGGCCGCCTGCTTTGAGGATGGTTTGCAGGTGGGCGATCGAACCCTCGGTAATAGTTTCGCCAGGTAGGAGTAGGGGGATGCCGGGGG
>NZ_JADEXO010000193.1 GCF_015207105.1 cf. Phormidesmis sp. LEGE 11477 | reverse complement strand
AGTTTGACAGTCAATTTATCAAACAATCACTATAACCATGACAAAAGGACAGGGATTTGGATTCGGCCTCGGCAAAATGAAGGAGCTAAGCGAGGCATTCAAAAAAGCACAGCAGGTGCAAGAAGGTGCCAAACGCCTTCAAGAAGAACTTGAGCAGATGGAAATTGAGGGCACCGCTGGTGGTGGCATGGTGAAAGTCATCATGAGCGGAAACCAAGAGCCTCGCGATGTCGTTATCTCGGCAGAGGCGCTGGGCGAAGGTGCAGAAGTCCTCTCTGATCTAGTCAAGGCAGCAATGCTAGACGCATATAACAAGTCCACTGCTACCATGCGCGAGCAGATGGAGGAGCTAACAGGTGGACTAAGCTTGCCGGGAATGTAGTGATAGCTAGCGTCGGATACCTCCATACGCTAGCCGACCATGCCCTCTCGTGACATTTTTTCTCTCGGGACAATAGAACCGAGGATGCCCATGCCCACCAAGCTCCTGTTTGTCTGCTTAGGCAATATCTGCCGCTCGCCTTCGGCAGAGAACATTATGAACCATCTGATCGCACAGCGAGCGCTGGGTGACAAAATTGTGTGCGACTCTGCCGGGACTAGCAGCTATCACGTAGGCAGTTCACCAGATCGTCGAATGAACGCAGCAGCCCAGCGCCAAGGAGTGACTCTAGTAGGTCAGTCTAGACAGTTGACGGCAGCCGATTTAGAGACGTTTGATCTAGTTTTGGCAATGGATCAAAGCAACTATCAAGATATCTTGAGTCTAGACAGAAGCCATCGTTACACACGTAAAATCAAGCTAATGTGCGATTACTGCCGACGTCACAGCGATAAGGAAGTTCCAGATCCCTATTATGGTGGCGAGGCGGGATTTGACTATGTAATCGATTTGCTTATAGACGCCTGTGAAGGGTTACTTGCAGAAATAAAAGCTTAGGAGAAGAACATCTCAGGTTTAAGAATGTTTTAATTTTTTGCGACTATTTCTGCTAGCTTCGTAAGTGATAGCTAGGCTACTATTTCCTTTTGTAAGCAAGATTTGTTGATAGGTAGAAAGATAGCAGCTAGAAGTTAAAGGCGACTTTAAGCTTCTTCTATCCTTGGTCGAAACCTTCGCTATTCGGGTTAGTAAGCTCAGTCGTAGCGGTAGAGTGAAATGAGCTTTACCTGGGGTCTACGACTGCTTAGAGTTGTCTCTAGTTATCGCTAGCAGCTATCACCTGAAAACTTCCAATGATAGCTGCTAAGTACAACTACTTATCGAATTTGTAATGGCGATACGCTATCTTCTTTAGCGCCACTATGTTACTAAACGAGGTTGACCATTAACCTAATTGTAAGGCGTGTCAATCAAACATCTCGAAAAAGCATAGTGTACAGCCAACCCAAGGGGTCCACTGGCTGACTGCTTAATTCCATCGGCTCAGTTTTTGGATAGAACATTGTCGGAAACGCATATTACTTTTCCATCTAGGTCTAGTTTGTTCCAGTCTGATTCTTTTCGTTCGATGAATGGACAACTAGGCTGCATTTTGATTGTTGATGATGCGCCAACCAATCTATTTGTATTATCCAAACTGTTGACTTCTGCAGGCTATGAAGTTATTCAGTCATCTGGCGGACTAGAGGCGATCGCGCTGGCACAAAGCCATCAGCCGACGCTAATTTTGCTAGATATTATGATGCCTAATATGGACGGATACGAGGTCTGCAGACGACTGCGATCGATGCCAGAAACTGCTCATATTCCTGTCATTTTTCTAAGCGCGCTAGATGCTCCTTTCGACAAGATTCAAGCATTCCATAGCGGTGCGGCAGACTATGTGACCAAGCCATTTCAAACTGAAGAAGTGATGGCCCGTGTTCATCTGCAAATTGAGCTACGGCTGGCCCGAAAGCGCCAGGAGCAAATCAACGTAGAGCTAGAAAAACGAGTTGATGAGAGAACGCAGCTATTAGAGCTAGCTCACAGCCAGATGGTGGATCTTGCCCAGAGCGATCGCCTGACTCGTCTGCCTAATCGTCCGTCATTTCTAAGACGCTTGGGTAAGGTAATGGCCCAGTCACAAACTGATCCTCGAGTGTCTTTCGCAGTTTTGTTTTTAGATTGCGATCGCTTCAAAAGAATCAACGACTCGCTGGGCTATCGCATTGGTGATCAGCTCTTAAAAGGCATTGCTCGTAGGCTGAGTACTTTTGAGCAGAAGCATGCCGAAGTTGACATGGTTGCTCGTTTCGGCGGTGATGAGTTCGGCATTTTGCTGCTAGATATCGCTGACAAAACAGATGTTGTTGACTTCACGGAAAAGGTTTCTAGGATACTCTCTCGACCTTTTCTACTCGCTGGGCACCATATTTTTTCTACTATTAGCATCGGTATGGTGTGGGGCGATCGCAGCTATGTATCTGCAGAACATTTACTGCGTGATGCGGACGTAGCGATGTATCAAGCCAAAGCTCGTATGCATCGCAAATATTGCTGGTTTGAACCAGGCATGCATCATCTGGCCGTGAAGCTACTAAATCTAGAGACTGGCATGCGGCTGGCGCTCCAGAGAAGAGAATTTGAGCTTCACTACCAGCCGATCATTGATCTAGAAAGAATGAAAATAGTAGGCTTTGAAGCTCTAGTACGTTGGCAGCACCCGGTAGAGGGATTAATTTTGCCTAACGAATTTATTCCGTTTGCAGAAGAAACGGGATTTATTGTCGAGCTGGGCGCACAGATACTGGAAATGGCCTGCACACATGTTGCCGATTGGGAGAGAGCAGGGGTAGTTGATGATGAGCTTACCATTAGCGTTAATATTGCCCCAGAGCAGCTTTTGCAGCCTTCGATTCTCAATCATGTGCAACACTGTCTAGACTCTACAGGTATCTGCGCTCAACGTTTGAGACTAGAGCTGACAGAACGCTCCTTGATTGGAGATCACGAACTAGTAGACGATATCTTGCAAGCGCTCAAGCAGCAGAATATTCGGCTAAGTATCGACGACTTTGGCACTGGATACTCAGCCCTAGGTTATCTGCATCAGCTACCCGTTGATTGCTTAAAAGTAGACAGATTGTTCGTCAAATCAATTACTGACGATCCAGGCAGCTTAGGGATTGTGCCCTTGATTATCAGTATGGCCAAAACCATGAATATGGAAGTGGTGGCCGAGGGCATTGAAAATATCACCCAGCTCGACCAACTGCGAAAGCTAGGTTGTCAATACGGTCAAGGTTATCTATTTCACAAAGCAGTCGCGGCGGATAGGGTAGCTGATTTATTGTCTGCGCCAATTAGCAGTTGGCTAGGAGAAAGTGACTGAGAGTTGGCTCCTAGATAGACGCTCTTAAGACGAGCTATTGTCTGAAGACAAAGTCATAGCCAGCATAGGTTTCTGATTCGTAGTTCAAAACAATCCAAACTGAAGGGTCAAAAGCTAGCGGATAGGCTTCTCGCTCGGTAATTTTGGAGCTGGCTGTATCTCCAGATTTTTCTTCAGTAGGCGTTTCAAGCGGCAGGGTGCAGTAGGGCTCCAAGACCGCTTGGCGAACACTCTGTTTGGTGGCCCCGACTGGCACTGATAGCAGCGCAGAAATTTCGTCACGCGACATCTCTGCGCCCGATTGAATCACCTGCTGACAGTTAGACTGGGCGATTGCCTCAGAAGACACCCGATCGGGCAGCACGATTGCGACCATCAAAGTGGCAGCAGCACCACTCGCTAGCAAGGCTTTTCGCTTCCGAGCTGAGCGATTTAGACTTACCTTCGCCGCGCTATTTTTCTTTTCATGCTTGGCGCTTTGGCTAATGACTTTCCGTGCGCTCGGCTGGGTGTGCTTTTGGGCTCTCGTACGACTGTCGGGGGTAGAGGTATGTGTGGGAGGCATGGCTATTCTCCTTTAGTCTCTCTGGCTCATCTGTTGGGCTACCCAACGAGCCATCTAAAGCGATTATAGTTTATTTGTACTACTATTGCACTGTTGTAGACGATGAATCTGAATAATCAATGGGCACGTCTATCGGTTGGGATGGACAATATGTCTATCACCCATATCATTAGTACCTACCGCAATTAGGCTGAGTGACTGATGATCTTTTATCTAAGAAGCGACGGTCATCTGCTGTTGAAGCCTAGCCATCCAAGGCTCGCGGCCATAGATGCCAGCTTTGAGATCAGAAATGCGAAAGTCTTGGCCTAGCTCATCCCAGTAAACGTGTTCCCCGCTTAGCTCGACGGCTTCTAGCTGCGCCTCAGTTGCTTTGATCGGCACCCAGTCATTGCCGTCGTACCTAACCATCTCAAGCAAACGCACTGGCCAGATACCGGCAGAGCCATCGGCGAACTCCACTACTAAAGCTTTATGCTGGCGGTCGTAGTGGGCATTGATTGCTTTATTGTGCAGCATAGTATTTTTCGGCTCCTTCTCTCAGCATCTCTAGATTATCGCTGCAAAGCTGAAGTGCCCGTTTGGTATGCTTTGCTGTGGTTTTCATCCGTTCGTCTTTGGCCGGTCGCATCTCTATTGGCTCAGAGCCAGAGATATCTACCTTTATTTCTAACGCTCGATCTCTAGTGGTGACGTGAACGTGTGTTGGTGAGTGGTCGCCAGGATAAACCAGAATGCGAATGTTGCCTGTTTGTAAAAGTGTCGGCACTATAGTCTAAACGCCTGAGAAGCTTCACGACCACACTTCCACTATAGGGAAATCTACCGCTACAGTTATAAAACTTTGTAGAGTAGTAAAGAGACGCTTTTCTCTTTGTCAGCATGAATCGCACTATTGTTTGGTTTCGGCGAGATTTAAGGATTTCAGACCATGAGCCGCTTTATCGAGCGGCTAGGCGCGGTGCGGTTATCCCTGTTTTTATCTTTGACCAGGCATTGCTGAAGCACCCAGAAACGGGAGCCGGGCGAGTGCGATTTATGCTGAGCTGTCTAGCGGCTTTGGATCAAGACTTGCGATCGCGCGGCGGTAGGCTGATCTTACGAGCAGGTGACCCGGTAAAAATACTGCCGCAGCTAGTCAAAGAAACGAGCGCTGACGGCATTTACAGCTACGTAGACTACGAGCGTATCTATGGCCGCGTGCGTGATGCGCGGCTAACCCGGACGCTAGCAAAAGCAGACTTGAAGATTCGCTGGTTTGAACCGTTGGGCGGCACGCCAGATCTGATTGACTACCCCAGCTATCGAAAGCTTTGGTATCAGGGTATGCGATCGCCTCAGATACCCACCCCTCAAACCGTCGAAGTCCCTCCAGACATTTCTTCAGATCAGATGCCAGCATTAGAAGCTCTGGGCCACGCCTCAGACGGCATGCTGGTACCTCAAGGCGGTGCAACTGAGGCGCGCCAGCTTTTGCATCTCTTTTTTGATGAGCGCAAAGCCCAAAGCTACTACTGGCAGCTTTCTTATCCCAGTGCTAATGCCACTAGCGGCCTGAGTCCGTATATCAAGTACGGGGCTATCTCTATTCGTGAATGCGCCCAGACGATTTGGGAGCGGCAGGCAGATCCTTCCTGGAACGCCGATAAAAGGGTGCAGCGCAGTGCCCATCAGCTAATTTCTCGGCTGCGATGGGGCAGTGGGTTTACCCAAAGATTTCGGTATTTGCCACAGCTTGAGGTGCGATCGCTCTACACCCCTTTTGAAACGGGGCCTAGTGACAGTTTGCTACCGGCAGAAGAACTGCAAAATGGCGGCTGGAATTACAATTTGGAGCACTACGAAGCCTGGAAAAATGGTGAGACTGGCTATCCGATCGTCGATGCCGCTGCTCGGTGTCTGCAGGCAACAGGCGGCTGGCTGGCGCTCAACTTTCGAGTCCGCGCTATCTACGCTAGTTTCCTCTGCAATCTAATTGGGATGGACTGGCGATACGGTGCGCTACACTTCATGCGCTACCTGATTGACGGCGACTGTCCAATCGATCACTATCAGTGGGCTCAGCAAGCAGGCGTTACCCACTGTCTTAATAAAGCCTGGATTCGGATCTATAA
>NZ_JADEXO010000284.1 GCF_015207105.1 cf. Phormidesmis sp. LEGE 11477 | reverse complement strand
ATGTACAGCATTACCACCCCTACAGACGCCATACCTACCCTTCCGAATAAACTGTGGTCAGTCGATTGTGAACCTCTCTTACATTGTTCTTTAAGTATGTCGAAAACGAGGCCCGCAAGCGACAAAGTTTGGAAAGTTTCAAGAAATCATCAGCCAGGAAGCATCAGCTCTTATGAGATCAGAAGAACCAAAACCGTCGGGCTTGGGGCTTCGAAGAGACATCACGCCAACGAATCTTACTGCCACTTCTCCTCGTCTTATGGAGCTTCATTGACTAATGGATTGGCTGATTCTCGCGGCACTTGCTGCCACATGCGCTTCGCATAAACCTCTGCGACCCGGGCGCCATAATCGTTCACATTCTCTCTACCGGTGAAAATGTAGACAGATGCCACCTTGGCTACCGTCGGCTTTTCGATTCGCTCCTGAATACGACTGATGAGCGTCACACCGGCCCTCACATTGACAAGTGCATCAGAGAAATCCGCACCTTCTTCAACCAAGTCGCCCCAGGTCTCCGGATTGATGTTCATTGGCAGGATTGTTTCGGCAACTCCATGTGCCTCAAAGAAGTGTCCATAAGAAGCACCATGAGCGTTCTCCACATACATTATAGCTCTTACGAGGTCGGGATCGACGAGCTGCGCCCTTGCTTCTTGCTCGATTGCGTCTTCGTGAAGTCGCACCGCCCAATATCCCTTCTCATGAAAAGCATAGGTTGGCTCTTTGCTGCTTGCCTTCGGCGAGTCCTTAATCTCAAAAACTGCTGGATCATCAGCAAGGATGTTTGTTATCCGGCCTTCTGACAAGTTAATGACTGGTACATTGGAGCTGTCACTCTGGGAAGTCTCGGGTGTGTCCGTTATAGAGAAACCGGTTATCAGCGCTATATCGGGATACCCAAGCCAACCTGTTGCTCCTCAGCGGATCCTATCCCAAGTTCCCCAACGGGGACGAGATCAGCGCCCTCAGGAAAATAGGGCTCGAATGCTTTTTCGATATCGGCTTGACCGGTAATTGTCT
>NZ_JADEXO010000192.1 GCF_015207105.1 cf. Phormidesmis sp. LEGE 11477 | reverse complement strand
GTGTATAAGAGACAGGAGCTAGACTAAACACCCCTGAACCCGCTAGGGGCACCATCAGACTGGTTGTGGTAGAAGAAGATTGAACCAAAACGGTCATCAAAGTTCCTGCTGCAATGCCAGCAATTGGACCTCTGCCAATAGCCGTATGCAGAATATCTTTGGCACGACCAACCATGAGTACCTTGAGCAGTTTGCCGACAAAGCTAATCGTCAAGAAAATCAGAGAAATTCCTAGAATAATCAGAGCAATTCCACTGAAAGGAGCAGGTAGAAACAGCGTGAGATTTTCGAACAGATGGACGAGTGGCTTAGTGGCTGCTTTGACAAAGTTCAAATCCTTGACGCTTAGCGAACCGCCGCCTACCAGGTTCTGCGCTAGAAAATGTGCAGCGCTTTCGAGTGGATGAAAGAAAATCTCAATCGGCAAAAATATGACTACGCTCAGCAGATTAAAGAAATCGTGAATTGTTGCAGCGGCAAAGGCTCGCTTAAATTCTCGCTGATCGCTGACGTGCCCTAGGCTGACCAAAGTATTGGTAATACTCGTGCCGATATTGGCACCCATCACCATAGGAATAGCCGTAGCAACAGGTAGCCCACCTGCCACTAGACCCACAACAATCGAGGTAACGGTACTTGACGATTGAATCAGGGCGGTAGCTACTGTACCTACTATCAGACCTAAGAAGGGATTGGTCGCAAAGGCAAAGAGTTCTTCAGCTCTTTCTCCTGTTGCTGATTTGAAGCCCGTGCCAATCATGCCGACTGCGGCAATCAATAGATAGACTAGTAGTAAGATACTAATCCAGTTTAAGAACTTATTTCCTTTGGCTTCTTCCGACCTCTTTTCTGTTGCTAAAACGCTTTCTGCAGCACGGCTCATAACTGTTGCCTTAGCTAAATATAACTACAGAAGAAATTAGCCCATTACTACTCACAGGAGTTTAATGTCGGGTTAAGCGCTAATGTTCAAAAGAATAAGAGTGAGAAGATTATCTTGTTTTGTGGACAATCACTTTCTTCGTGGACAGTTGATGTTTGAACATCTGGCTCACCTATAAAGACAACCCCCTATTACAACGTATATCCATTTTGTGGATATATAACTATAATTTGATATACTGTTTGGGACTAGTCAGCCAAGGCATCAAAAGACGCAGGTATGAACGCACCAGAGTTACATCTGACTCCTAACCAAGAGGTGATCTTAGCGGCGCTGCGATTCCGTAGGCGCTATGGGCTAGAGATCATGACAGCGGTCGAGAAAAGCGGCGGTAAGCAGATAGGATTCAATTCGCTCTATCCCAATTTGAAAAAGCTAGAGAAAAAGGGATTTGTGAAAGCTGAGTGGGGAAATGAATTACCAGAAGAGCACACAGGCGCAAGGCGAAAGTACTACCGGATTACTGGGATGGGCGAACAGGCACTTGAAGCTAAGCATCAATTGTTAGAGAGTGTGGCGCATTGGATGCCAGCGCCAGAGGGGGTATGAAATGATTGTAAAAGACCTGAGATTGGCCACGCAGGTGAGTGAACTGGTTGGGCGTTTCCCAAGAGCCTGGCAAGACTATCAAGACTGGCTTAGAGATATTGTGGGTTCGCGTCCAGTCTTATCGGCTCGCTATCCGAGTTGGCAAGCAGCGATAATTTTTCGCTGGCGGCTATTTTACTTTGTTAGCTACGTAGCTGTTGTCGTCTTTCTGAAGCAGTGTGGGAAAAAATTGGAGAGTCTGACTACTATTGACTACCGCTATATCCTTCAGCGAACGGCAACTTTGCTGGCAGTGGCGGCGTTGACGCTCTGTGGGATTGCAGCGACGACGGGCATTCTAATCGCGTTTTATTATCAGCCTGCCGCTATGCGAGCACACGAGTCGCTCACTGCGATCGCCCACGATATCTCTAGCGGTTCGGTGATTTTGAGCCTGCATCACGTGGCGGGTAACGGCTTAATTGTTGTTTCCTTGATACAGCTAGTTGTTATGTTTCTAGGGCGCGAGTTTCTGTGTAGCTGGTTCACGGGTTGGATTAGCGGTATCTGCTTAACGCTAGCTGCTATGGGCCTGAGCTGGACGGCGATCGTGTTGAGCTGGGATCAAACCAGCTTTTGGCGCTTTAAGATTGAGCTGAGTATTGTGGGTTCTATTCCCCTGATAGGTGGAGCGCTACGCGAGATACTCTCTGGTGGAAGCGGCATCAACAGCGTGACGTTGCAGCATATGTATGCGCTGCATAGCTATGTATTGGCGATCGCAGCTATTTTTCTGTCTGTCCTCCATCTCGGTGCGCTTATTCTACAAGAGCAGCACTGGAAAGCAGCGCAGCAGCGGTTTAATCTGTCCAAGCTAAGTGAGAGGTTTCTGCGTAAATCACTGTAAGATCTAGCTGTTATGTTTATACCCTATAGAGATGTTGTCCTCTGCGGCTTCAATCAGGGGATGAAAGGGACTAGGCGATGCTGAAAACCGGTGGACTGTTACTCATAGCTGTTTTAGTGGGGGCGATAGTTTCTTCAACTTCTCAGCTGGTCGGTAGGGTAGCTGGCATAAAAGTCCCTTTTATCTACAGCGAGCAGAGTAGTCAGCCAAAGCAGGTACGAGGAGCCCAAGATACGCGTATGAAGTCTAACGCTGTAGTGATAGATTTTGCCGACTCGACGAACACTAATCGCTGGCGTTCGGTTGATGACACTGTGATGGGCGGCATTTCTCAAGGCAGCTTCGCGGTATCAGCAGCGGGCACTGGCGTTTTTAGCGGTGAGCTATCGCTAGAGAACAACGGCGGCTTTAGCTCAGTCAGACGAGATGTGAGCGATCTAGATTTTAGTGGTGTAGATGCGATCGCCCTACGAGTAAAAGGCGACGGACGCCGCTATCAGCTCCGCTTCAATATGGGCCGCTCGGTTAATCCAGATAGCCGCCCAGTTTTCTACAGAGCCGAATTCGATACGCAGCCTAATCAATGGCAAACCGTGAGCTTACCCTTACGCTCGTTTGAACCCGTTTTTCGGGGGCGTATTGTCGAAGATGCGCCAGCGCTATCGGCTGAAAGGATACAAGAGATAGGACTGCTACTGGCAGGCAAACAAAGCGGCGAATTTAGACTAGAGATAGACTGGATCGAAGGTGGATAAGAGAGCTAATACTTTCAAATGG
Source organism: cf. Phormidesmis sp. LEGE 11477 (assembly GCF_015207105.1). Classification (GTDB taxonomy): domain Bacteria; phylum Cyanobacteriota; class Cyanobacteriia; order Phormidesmidales; family Phormidesmidaceae; genus Phormidesmis. The sequence goes on along the minus strand of NZ_JADEXO010000192.1, from coordinate 2,850 downwards.
ATGCTTCATCCTTGTACATAGATATTCTGAGCAGTTGTTAAAATCTCACGGCGGCGAATCCAGTTTTTGCTCTCCTCAATAGATTTCCTGTTGATCAGATCGACGGAACGGCTTGTTAGATCTTCAAGCTGGTGTTTCATTCTCACTAGCCTCAGCAGACTGCGTGAGGCATCCGGTGTATAGGTAAACAGAAAATCAAGATCGCTGTTTGGACCAAAATCTTCGCGGAGCACAGAGCCAAACAGATCTAAGCTTGCAATCTGCCATTCTTCGCAAAAGTCGGCTATTTCTTTTACAGAAAGCCCGATGCGCGATCTAATTGTTGGATCTAGTGCCGCTAGCGTTTTGCTCTCTGCCATTGAAGTTCTGTCAACTCTGTCTATATCATAACCAAGTATTCGGTCTTTCCCATCTTAACCAGCTTCTGCAAATTCTGGCTGAGCGGCTAGACGACCGTCTTCCATGTAAACAATGCGATCGGCAATGTCAAGAATGCGATTATCGTGAGTAACTAGCAAGATGGTGCAGCCCTGCTGCTTTGCCAGGTCGTGCATGATCTCAACGACGTCTCGGCCTGATTGCTTGTCAAGAGCGGCTGTGGGTTCGTCGGCAAGGACGATCTTGGGCTGGCTAACGAGGGCGCGGGCGATCGCAACTCTTTGCTTTTGGCCGCCCGATAGATCGGCGGGATAGTAGGTGGTGTGATCGCCTAGTCCTACTTTCTCTAACATTTCTGTTGCTATTTTATAGCGTTCAGCTTTGGTCATATTTCCCTGTACTTCTAGGCCCATTTGCACGTTTTCTACTGCGCTCAGGCTCTGATGCAAGTTATGCGCCTGAAAGATATAGCCATTATCTCTTCTAGCTAGCACTAGCTCGCTCTCGCTGGCGTCTGTGATTTCATGTCCGACCACGTTCAAGCTACCAGACTGGGCAGAGCGTAACCCACCGATTAAGGTAAGCAGCGTTGTCTTTCCTGAGCCGGATGGCCCGGTCATAATCACGATTTCACCCGCTTGGATCTCTAAGTTAATATCGAACAAAGCCTGCTTGCGAAGTCGCCCTGAGCCAAAAAAATGATCCAGGTGCTGGACACGAATAGCTGTTGAAATAGCTGTTGAAGTTTTCATGATTTGGCAATTGATAAAGCTGGGCGGGAGAGAATTAGAAGATATCAGCGGGATCGGCAGACTGGAGACGGCGAGTTGCGATCGCACCTGAAACATTACACATCAACAGCGTCAGCATAAAGACAATTAGGGCTCGACTTGCGGGCATCGAAATTGCCAGGGCAGTCGCTCTAGCCGTTAGCTGATAAGCACCTAGCGCCACCAGCAAGCTCGGGAAAAAGCCTAGCAGAGACAAAATCAAAGCTTCCTCAAACACAACGCCTAGCAGATAGCTGTTGCGATAGCCCATTGCCTTGAACGTGGCATACTCAGCTAGGTGACTGTTCACATCCGTAGAGAGCACCTGATAGACAATCACTACACCGACGATGAATCCCATCACCGAACCCAGTCCAAAGACAAAGCCGATAGGAGAATCGCTTTTAATATCATCGACTTCAAAATCAACATATTCTTCGTGGGTAAATACCTGTACATCGTCCGCTAGATGCGTGGAAAGGTTCGCCCTTACCTGCTCTGCATCAGCCCCCGCTTCTAGCTGAATTAGACCCATACTCACAACGCCCGCTTCTTTCCTAGGAAATAACCTCAGAAAATTCTGATCGCTGGTGATAATTGCCCCATCGCTGGCAAAAGAAGCACCGACTTCAAACAGGCCCACCACGCTCACCGTTTGTAAACCCACTTCTGTTGTAACCAGTTCGCCAGCATCGACCTGTGCGATCGCTTCTTGATACTCTCCTCTAGCCGCCCGGTCAAAGAGCACATGATTTGGCAGCTTAATCTTTTCTAGGTTTTCATTCACTTCTGGCAGAGTAAAGGCGGGTCTGGCCGGGTTCTGACCGATCAAAAGCATAGACTTCTTCTCTCTCGTCTGCGGATTTTTCCACTCTTTTGTAGCAATGTACAGGGCGTCAGCATGGTCGACGCCCTGTACATCTAGCGCTTGATAAAGTCTTCTTCTAGAGAAAGTACGCAGCCTGCCAAAGTTCTCGGCTTCACTGCTAAGAACGACTAAGTCGGTCTGTATCTGTCTGGGAAACTGGGTATTGGTCTTGTAGAGCGCGTCCGAAAACCCTAGCTGCATGAAAATCAAGACATCGGCAAAGGTGATGCCTGCGATCGCAGTCAACAGCCGCAGTCGATCGTGCTTTAGCTGCTTGAATCCTAGCGGAGTGCGATTTTGAAACGCCTGCAGTAATTTTGTTGGATTAAATTTGCCGGGCATAATGACCTTTTAGTTCTGCGAAAACTGAAATATGTAACAAAGCCAGAAGGCGTCCTTATTCCGCCAGTCGGGTGGCCTGCCGTTTTAGAGAAACAAGGACTTATTCTGTTTCAATCGTGACGGTTACTTGCAAATTTGAAAGTCCAGCAACTTTTTCACTATCTGCCTCATCTAGCCGTACCTGGACTTCAATAACTTTGGCATCGATATTTGCAGCCGGATCTTCGTTCACCACTTCCTGACGTTCTACTTGAAATCCAATCTGTTCTACTGCGCCCTGCAAAGGCTCAGCAATTATCGGAGAGGTCACTACCGCTGATTGCCCAATTTCAACAGTTTGAATATCGTCTTGATAGACTTCGGCGATCGCCATCATCTGCTGGGTTTGACCAATAGTGGCAATGCCGTCGCTACCTACAGTCTCACCTGGGCGGGCGTGAACTTCAATAATCTGCCCGGCCACAGGCGATTTGACGTACGCCTGATCTAGGT
>NZ_JADEXO010000051.1 GCF_015207105.1 cf. Phormidesmis sp. LEGE 11477 | reverse complement strand
CGAAGATAGTTAGGGCGTAAGCCCTTGTTAAAATAGCTCGATGCCAGGTCCATTATCCATAAGCCTCTCTGACAACTCAGTTCAGAGAGGCTTCCTTTTTACGTGTTCATCTCTACTCCTGAACCTTTCTGTAGATACAGACCTGCTTGGCGAGTATGCGTTTGGAAAAATGCCATATTGAAAAAGCGTAAATAGATGTTTGAGTTGAAGCGACTGTTGAAACACTCTATGTTGACGCAAAGACTGAAGAAATGCCAGCATAGTTATTCTTTGACAGTTTCTGATTCCCATTTTGCTCGAACAAGCTTAATTTCTTGGTAATCATAGGTTTGTCCTATTTCTTCTCGGATATTTCGCAATGAGTGTGGGCCTACTTTAGTAATTGCTTCTTCTATAACTGCTCGTCTTTCCCTATCGACAAGTTTGTCTATATCTATTGAATAACCTGCGCTTATTAGCTCAGCCATATGTCCATTTACTGTATTCAATCGGATGTTGCGCGCAAGTGATATGTCTGCGAGCGATGATCCGTTTTGGTAGAGGTCTAAAGTCTTAAGCTGCGTGGAAGTGATATCTGGTTTTGATTTATTTTCACAGGCTGCTCTTTCCTCATCGGAGAAGGAATCGGAGACAACTTCCATGCCATGTTCGCTACAGAAGCGGCGAATAGCTTCGGTAAAAACCTTGCCGTATTGGATCAGCTTTCGGCTGCCAACGCCGGATATGTCAGAAAAGGCGTTGATTGTTTGAGGACGGCCCTGCGCCATCTGGCGAAGACTAGAATCCGAAAAAACTACGTATGGCGGCACATTTTGCTGATCGGCAAGTTCTTTGCGGAGGTTCTTAAGCTGACTCATGAGTAGAGTGGCTTCTTGTCCGAGTTCAGTGCTTGCTACTTTAGCTTTTGTACTCGCTGACTTAGTAATCTTCCGAGTAACAGGAACCTCTACAGAAACTAATTTTTTCAGGATTTGATTGCTCTTTCTATTTAGCTTTAGAACAGAATATCCATCGGTTGTCTCTTCTAGATAACCTTGGTAGATCATTGCTCGACAGAGCATTCTCCATTCATCTGCAGTGCGGTCTTTGCCTATAGCATAAGTAGATATTTGATTATGACTTAGCTCCTGAACTCGTTTCTTGTTTGATCCTCTCAAGACATCGATGATGTGGTTCATGCCGAATCTTTGGCCGCAGCGATACACACAAGAAAGGAATTTCTGCGCTTCGATAGTCCAATCTTCGATGGGTGCCGGGCTAAGGCAGTTGTCGCAGTTGTCGCAGGGAGGGACAAACTGTTCTCCAAAGTAGCTAAGCTGAACCTTGCGGCGACAGATAGGACTTTCTACATAGCTGATGATTTGATTAAGCTGTTGTTGAGCAATGCGCTGTTCACCTGAATCAGTTTTTTGACCGATGAGATATTTGACTGTATGCACATCACCCCAGCCGAATAGAATGGTGCAGTTTGCCGCTTCACCATCGCGACCAGCTCTACCTGCCTCTTGATAGTAGCTTTCTAGGTTACGGGGGAGGTCATAATGTATGACAAAACGAACATCTGGTTTGTTGATTCCCATACCGAAGGCTACAGTCGCAACGATAATTTGAATATCGTCCCGGATGAATTTGGTCTGGTTATTTTCCCTTTCTTTGTTGACTAGACCAGCGTGGTAAGGCAAGGCGGAGATTCCGTCTTGTATCAATTTCGCGGAAATTTCATTGACATGTTTTCGGCTGAGGCAGTATATAATTCCTGCGCCCTTATCTTTGCCTTGATACTGCTGAATCTTTTCTAGAAGCTGCTGATAAGCATTCTTTGATTTTTGGAGAACTTCGTAGTAGAGATTCTGCCTATTGAAACTGGAGACATATATGGTCGGATCGTTGAGACTCAACTGTTGGACAATGTCAGTACGGACTCGTTTTGTTGCTGTGGCAGTAAGCGCGATGATTGGAATTTGAGGATATCGTTGTTTTATTTGGAAGAGCTGTCTGTATTCGGGTCGGAAGTCATGTCCCCACTCTGAAACGCAATGGGCTTCGTCAATAGCAAAGGTGCTGATACCAACTTTTTGACTGAGCTGTTCTAGGAAGTCAAGGAAGGAGGCTGTGAAGAGTCTTTCTGGTGCGATATACAAAAGCTTGACATTGCCTGTGAGTAGGTCGCTTTCACGCGATCGCACTTCATCTGAAGAGAGCGTGCTGTTCAGGAAAGTCGCTCCTATGCCGTTATCTTTTAGTGCGGTGACCTGGTCTTGCATCAGCGAGATCAGCGGGGAAATGACGATGGTAGTCCCCGGCTTTAATAACGCTGGCAACTGATAGCAAAGAGATTTTCCTCCACCTGTTGGCATAACGACCAAAACGTCTTTGTTCTTAAGGACCTGCTCAATAATAGAGCGCTGTTCAAAGCGAAACTGATCGTGCCCGAAGAAATGCTTTAGTGCGCTTTCTAAAGTAGGGTTCTGGTTTGACATCGGACTTAGCGCGATTTGATCTAGCGCGGTAGGGAACTTATACAATGATTGATTTTGGCTATGTACGAGAGTACCCGTCGGCTCGAATGGTGGATTGTAAACTTATTTAAACTTATTGCCGTCAAACTGGCATGATGCCTTGACGGCTCAACGGCAGCTCGATATTGTATGTACATATCTGGGTCACATTATTTCAACTGGACATGCCAGACAAGCAAAAAGTCACATTTTATCTTTCGGATGAGCTGCATCGGCAGTTCAAGATTCGAGCAGCGGTCGATGGCGAAACAATGTCATCAATGGCACAGCGAGCAATTGAGTTCTATATGAATAATGCCGAGCTTGTAGAGAGCGCTGATCATATTCATGGAAGTGCTCACCAAGTTCACAACTGTCCAGAGTGCAGTGCTGCGGTAACTGTTCAAAAAGACGGTCTGGCTCTGGTCAACTCTCGCAGTTCTCAAGTGATAGACGAGTTGGCCGAACTAAGTACAATCTCTAGTCTTGGTTGCGCTACTAGTAGAGCGTCTGCTGATAAGGAGTTTAGAAGCCCAGATGAGGGCGAGCTAATTATTGCATGAGACGATGTCTTCCAAAAAGGGGTCAGTTTGTTAGCCCGGCTACGGAAAGTCTGTTGTTTCTACCTTAGCCTGTTGGTTCTGTTTGAGATAGATGTCCTAAGTCGTCTTATATTTGGAGGCGATCGCCATGAGAGAAGAGCTAAACGTATTAATCCAGGCTCAATATCCACTGATCTATCTGGTCACCTTTGAGGAGGAGCGAGCAGAAAGAGCGATCGCAGCGCTCGCTCAGCAGAGACCTCAGCAGCGTATATATACATGGACGATGACTCACGGCGTTGCTGAGTATGGCAGCGAAGGCGGCTCAGGTCATCAGAATAATACGGTCTCTCCTCAGGCTGCTATTAACTGGGCAATGCGACAAAAGGATCCGAGTATTTTTGTCTTTAAGGATTTGCATCCATTTAAAGATAGTCCTGAGGTCACTCGTAGTTTGCGAGATGCCATTGAAAGCTTTCGCGGTACGCAGAAGACAATCATCCTGATGTCTCCGGTGCAGCAGATTCCAGTGGAGCTAGAAAAGGAAGTTGTTGTCTTAGACTTTACCTTACCTAACATGTCGGAACTGAACCAGGTTTTGACTGCGGAGTTAGATAAGTCTGGCATCTCTGATATTAGTACTGAGGGACGCGAGAAGCTGTTGAAGGCGGCTTTGGGTCTAACCCGCGATGAAGCTGAAAAGGTCTTTCGTAAGTCTAGAGTAATGGCTGGAAAGCTTACGGAAGCTGAAGTCGATATCGTGCTGTCTGAGAAAAAGCAGTTAATCCGTCGAAATGGGATATTAGACTATATAGAGGAAGATGAAACTCTAGATTCCGTTGGTGGCTTAGAAGAGCTTAAGCATTGGCTAAAACAGCGGTCTAACGCTTTTACTGAAAGAGCGCGTGAGTACGGTCTGCCTCAGCCTAAGGGAATGCTCATCTTAGGCGTTCCTGGCTGTGGAAAGTCTTTAATTGCTAAGACAACAGCTAGGCTTTGGGGGTTGCCCCTGCTACGTTTGGATATGGGTCGCGTCTATGACGGTTCTATGGTTGGCCGCTCAGAGGCTAACCTGAGAGGAGCGCTGAAGACAGCAGAATCCATATCGCCCGCTGTCTTATTCATTGATGAGATTGATAAAGCTTTTGCTGGAAGCGCAGGATCGGCTGATTCAGATGGTGGAACCTCTAGTCGAATATTCGGTAGCTTTCTCACTTGGATGCAGGAAAAAACTTCGCCTGTATTTGTAATTGCGACGGCGAATCGAGTTGAAAGGTTGCCTAGCGAGTTCTTGCGTAAAGGTCGGTTTGACGAAATCTTCTTTGTTGATCTTCCCAATGAAGAGGAGAGGAAAGAAATATTTAGAATTCATCTGGGCAAACGCCGTAGTGATATAGAACGGTTTGACTTTGATCAGTTGAGTAAAGTTTGTGAAGGTTTTTCGGGCGCTGAAATAGAGCAGGGACTTGTCTCTGCCATGTATGAGGCGTTCGCTCAGGGAAGGGAGTTCACTCAGCTCGATATTATTGCGGCAATTCGCGCTACGCTGCCGCTGTCGAAGACGATGAGTGAACAGGTTACAGCCCTGCGCGATTGGGCTCGGCAACGAGCTCGGCCAGCGGCTTCATCGGTTGCGGAATACCAGCGGATGGAGTTCTAACAGTCTTTTTTCCTGCTCCTACAGGAAGAAGGGTCAGCCATATTGCTTTCGTGAGCGATAGGGTTGGCGGTTCAAAAAGTCAGACGTTGTCTCGCTCGATGGCTGACTACTTTCGATTTCTAACTTCGTTGTCTCTCAATTTCTTTCCAGGAGGAAACTCAAATGTCTCATTTTAGCACTCTACGCACTAAGATCACCGATGCTGAAATTCTGAAGTCTTCACTATGTGACCTAGGGGTGACTGTGAAAACGGAGGACAATATCCGTGGCTACAACGGTCAGAACGTTCGAGCTGACATTGTAGCGGTGCTCGAAGGCGACTATGATATCGGCTGGTCTCGTAATGCTGATGGTTCTTTTGACTTGATTGCTGATCTCTGGGGTGTTGCTAAGAAGCACAACCAGACAGAGCTGATCAACTCTATCAACCAAAAGTATGCTGTGAACAAGACACTTGCTGAGGTCAAGCGTCCTGGTTTGCAAAATGCGAATGTGCGCCTAGTTCTTCAATAGATAGTGTAGTTTTGAAAGCGCCTTTCAAAAGCGCTATTCTCATAGCTGCGATGGAGTGAACCGATATCGGTTCACTCCATTTTTTATAGGATTTTTCTCTAGTGAAGGTGCCGTTTTTATACTTTAGTTTTTCGTACTTTGCTTACCACACTAAGAGATGATACAGCCTTTTCTATACATGCAAGGTGAATAGCAGTGGTGCGAAGCGCGCGTGTCGTATGGTGCTAGGGGTCGTCTACCCATATAGCAAACCAAGTGACTTACGTTCACTTAATACATCTAAAAATAAAAAGCTGTGTCTACTTCGCGATCGTTTTATTTAAGAGCTCTGTGATCGCTCGATGTTCAATAGGTGGTTCGGCAACAACATCTTGGCGAGTATCAGTAATTAGCCAATCTAGCGCAGCGGCTTTGACGTCAATAGAAGCTCCAGTCTTGTCAACACAATAGCGACCGAAGACGAGCTTATCAACTAGTCGAACATCAGAACCAATCCTAGAGTACTCAAAGACAATGCTCTTATCAATGATGGTGCCGCTAGAAATCAAACAGTTTGGTCCGATCATGCTAGGGCCTACTATCTTTGCCCCATCTTCTATTTGAGTCATTCCACCAATATAAACAGGCCCTTCTATCTCTATCTCTTCCCAGTTAGCCTTGACATTTAGCCCGGCGAACACACCAGGTTTAACCTCATTTCCCGGAATGCTTACTCCTTTGACCTGCCCGGTAAGTACATCTTGAATAGCCTGCCAATAGTCGGGAACCTTACCAATATCAACCCATTCAAAATCCATACGGATGCCATAGAAAGCGGCATTCGCATCGACCAGCTTCGGAAAGAGATCACCACCAATATCAAATTCTTGGCCAGAAGGAATGTAGTCGAAAACTTCTGGTTCGAAGATATAGATGCCCGTGTTGATATCTGTACTGAGCGCTTCTTCAACCGTTGGCTTTTCCTGAAAGGATTTGACCTTACCGCTTTCATCGGTGACTACCACACCATAGCTAGGTACTTGCTTGATAGGTACCTGCTTCATAACAATGGTTGCAATTGACTTTTTTTCCTTGTGCTGACGGACTGCTTCAGTCAGGTCTAGGTCAATTAAAGCGTCACCGCACAGAACAATGAACGTATCGTCAAAAAAGGGGGAGAAGTCTTGAATCTTTCTCATCCCACCGGCTGAACCGATCGCTTCGCCGACTAATTCGCCATCCGTAATACGTCCTTCGAAGGAGTAAGCTAGTTCGACACCAAATCGCTGACCGTCTCGAAAGTAACCTTCGATCTCATTAGCGAGGTGACTGACGTTGGCCACAATCTGGTCAAAACCGTGGGTTTTTAGAAGCTCTAGCAAAAACTCCATAACTGGCTTTTGCAAGATTGGAATCATTGGCTTGGGAATGGTGTAAGTGATGGGTCGTACTCTTGTACCTTTCCCTGCGGCCAAAATCATGGCTTTCATTTCTGAAGAGTCCTCTCGTTTTAACTTGTAGACTGACTGTTTTGTTCTCGTTAATGCTATCAAGCTAATATCAATGTGCCCTGATGGAACCTAAGACTTCATATGTTCCTCATAGGGTTTCTGGTACTCCGCAATCCAAAAAAGCCTCAGTACCGTATTGGGTCTGAGGCTCTCTTCTATAGCTGAATTAAACGCTTCTAGTAGAGTTCTTCTTCTTGGTGAGTCATAACTGTGCAGTCAGAGGTCGGATAGGCAACGCAGGTAAGTACATAGCCTGCTTCGATCTGATCGTCATCTAGAAAGGACTGATCGGACTGGTCTACAGTTCCTTCTGTGAGCTTACCAGCACAGGTAGAGCATGCGCCGGCACGACAAGAATAGGGCAAATCAATGCCTTGCTCTTCTGCAGCGTCTAGAATGTACTCGTCTTCTGCCACTTCAATAGTGGTATTCAGGTTTTCTGCTTCGTTGACTAAAGTGACTTTGTAGCTGGCCATGCGGATATCCTCTTAGTTTGTCTTGCTGTTAAAAAAACCTTTATCAAGTCAAAGAGACCAGATAAAGAAAGTCTATTAGCAGCACATTTCGATACTACGAGAAAACTACTGAGCTGTAACTATCCCACGACGGATGGTTGAATGGTATTCGTAATCTAAGTCTGAAGAAGAGTCTGGTTTTACTTATGGTTGGTGTCTATTGCGACAGTGAGAACATACCCCGTAATGCAATTATTTAAGGCATCTGAGACCATTTCTGCCTAATTTAGGTAAATAGCTACATACGGTTTTGTGGGTGTTTATTTTATCAGTATTCTTTTTTTTATAAACTTTACTTATGTGGCTATTTACTAATAGTTAGTGACTCTTTAGAGGAACCTTTATTGAGATTATTTTCTAACTAGATGTGCATGCTTTAAAGGCACGGTTTGATGCTCGGCTGTTTCCAGGGGGTTAGTTGTGAAGCGAGTGGGACTTTTATCGAAGTTGGTTGGGGAATGGTTGATTTGGATGCGTGGGTGATCTATTGGCTTGGACTTGTATGGCAGTTATTCGAGTTGGATTGGTAGGGACAGGCTATGCTGCTCATGCGAGAGCAAAGGCGTTATTGGCAGATGAACGCTCGTGTCTAATCGGCATTGCTGGGGGCGGCATTTCTGTACATGACGCTGAGCGAAATGGCGCTGAGCGGATTACCGAGTTTGCCAATCGGTATGGCGTGAAAGGGATAGCACACTGGCAGCAGCTGATTGTTGATGAGTCTATTGACTTGGTTATAGTCTGCACGGTGAGTTCACTGCATGGCGAAGTGGCTGAGGCAGCGCTAGCGGCAGGTAAGCACGTTGTAGTGGAATATCCTTTGTCTTTTGATGTACAGCAGGCAGATCGGTTGGTCGAGTTAGCAGCGCAGCGGCAGCTACTATTGCATGTAGAGCATATTGAGCTGCTCGGCGGGCTACATCTGGCTATGCGATCGCATCTTTCTAAAGTTGGTAAACCCAGCTATGTCGGTTACCGCACGGTCAATCCCCAAACGCCTGCACCTAAGAAGTGGACCTACCAAAAAGCGCTTTTCGGCTTTCCCTTTTGCGGCGCGCTTTCACGAGTGCATCGGTTGACTAATTTGTTCGGTAGAGTTAACGAGGTGACCTGTCAGACCCGAATCTTAGAAGATGAAGGAGATGCTTATTTTAAGCAGATTTTGAGCTCTGGTCGGCTGCAGTTTGAGTCTGGGCTGATTGCAGAGCTAGTCTATGGAAAAGGTGAAGGACTGATGGTGTATCACCGAGAGATTGAAGTACAAGGTGACCAAGGCAAGCTATTTTTCGATCGGAACGAAGGGACAATCACGACGGCTGAAGGGACAAACGTGATTGCTATCAAGCCTCGTCGCGGTCTGTTTGTAAAAGACACACAGGGAATATTGGACAATTTGACCGCAGGCATCCCTCTATATGTGAGCGCGGCTGAGAGCGTCTATGCATTAAGGGTGGGGGATGCTCTACGGCGAGCGTCTGATACTGGGGTTGCCGTGGTCGTTGCTTGAGACCTTCAAAAGGCCGCACCAGCTTTCAGCGATCACTGCTTCCAAACTAGAACGCCTGGGCTTTGCTGAATCGGAACAATGTCTAGAATGTCTAATTGAGCGCAGTAGTCAAGATCGGCGGTGTTGTTCTTGCTTAGAAGTCGTTGTCCATGGCTAGCGTGATATAAAAGCTTACCCAGCTCTGTTTGCCACTGGCAGTAGAGACTTACTGCTGCTAGAGCGGAGTCATTGCCGATGGTGGTCGCTAGATCGAGACCGGCTTGCTCAAGACCTCTTTGAATGATGGCTCCGGCGCAGACGGTATCTTCAAGGGAGTATTCGCCTTCCCAGCCAGAGCCGACTAACCAAACGGTATCGGGCTGGTTTGATAGTAGATAGTCAACTACAGACTGACGGGTCGTGAGGGCAGCGGTGAGCACTATCGGCGCTTCTTGAATTCGCTGTAGGCAGCGGGTACCGTTGGTGGTGCTCATGAACAGGCGCTTGCCCTTGGTTTGCTCGGGGGAGTGGTCTAAAGGAGAATTGCCTAAGTCGAACCCTTCGACTTTTTGGCCGCCGCGCTCACCTGCTCTAATTCGGCTTTGGGCAGGCCAGCTCTCACTGTCTGCTAGTAGTTTGTCTAGCTCGCTGAAGACCTGAATAGCTTCGGCACCCGCATGAAAGGCGGCGGCCATGGTGGTAGTTGCTCGGAGCACATCGATTGCGATCGCGCAGTCGGGCAGGGAGCCAGCGGGGACTTCCTCAGGGGTGTGATAGACGGATATTTTCACTGAATATTGGGCCCGCGCACATAGTTTAGTAGCTGACTCAGTTTGGTCGCTGAATCGCGAGTTTTGAATCAACGGAGAGGGTGGGATTCGAACCCACGGTACCTTTCGGTACACTCGATTTCAAGTCGAGCGCATTCGACCACTCTGCCACCTCTCCGGGTGTGTCGCTAGATATGCATCTTGCCTCTAAGTATACGTTGGCAGTTGTTGCTTGCATACTCCGAAGAGCTTGGCTATATTAGCTTGTTTGTTTTCATCCGTCTACACGCTGGCGGTCGTATGGCTTGAGGAAAGCGATGCTGGTGTCGCTGATGCGGAGGGCGTTCTCACATATAGCTGCTCTTGCGAAACTCTCCTGAAGTCTGAATCGATCCAAACAAGCTCAATAGCTTCAACGGTTCCCCGGTTGAGAGTGACTAAGGAAAAGCTGCGCTGATTGCCTGCGGGCGTTACTTCGATGCGAGGGACGTTAGCAGCGTTGAAGTAGATGGTGCCTTTGGCATCGCTAGTTACTCTGGTGCGAAGCTGCGCTGAATTTTTCAGATGGTGGTGCATGTGGCCGAAGGCAACTAGAGGTACTCGCTTGCCAGACTCTTGGGTCAAGGCGATCGCATCGGCAAAGTCAGGATCGCCGTAGTCACCACCGCCGCCGTTTTTGCCCCAGTCTTTTCCGCAGGGATCTTCTGGCTGGTCGCCTAGGCCATAGGGGCCGACGTGTCCCACGAAGATAATAGTGCTGTGTTCAGCTTCATCGGCAGCAGCCAGAATTAGATCGAGAGATTCATTGAAGCTGCCAACATCGAATCTGTCGCGATAAAATTTGCGATAGCGCCACTTCGACCCACCCCAGCTAAAGGGTCTGCCACCTACTACCGTCAGCCCAAACTGAGGAAATTCACGTTTGCCAAAGCCGATATGAGCTTCTCCTAGTAGGTCCATTTGAAGCTGCACCCAGTCTTCTTTTTCCCGGTCATAGGGGCAGTTTTTGATCCCTTTCTTGCTTGCTGAGTAATAGGCATCATGGTTACCCATAACAGCGGCTTTGGGCACATCGACGGCGGCAATGCGGCGAACCACTTCGACCGCTTCATTGCCATAGTCACCGACAAACAGGGCTAGATCGACATCTAAGTGGTTGAGGGCTGCGTTGTCTTCTAACTCCCACAGATCATGAATATCTCCGACGACGGCTATCTTAATGACTGACTGAGGCACGATGAACCTTTTCGAATGAACCTTCTACAGGACTTTTGCAGGACTAGAGAAGACCGTTTTGGCACTGCCAGTTTCGCTGCTGCTTCAAAAGCCAATCAACTTCAAAAGCCGATTAAAGCGGTCTGGTCAATGCGGGACAGTCAGAAGGGTCGATAAACACTTTCTTCAGCATATCTCAAAGGTCTATAAATCTGTTTGGACTAGCCGGTGTTTGGACTAGCTAGACTGCTTTAATGAGTAAATGTTGTGAAAGTTTGGCGTGAGCGCTATGGCTAAACGAGTTGTATTGATCGATTGTGACGACGCTGTTGGTAAGCTTTGGCTAGAATTGCCAGAAACCATTCTAAAGCTGAAATCGGTGCTAGCACAGCTGAAAGATGACGGTACATCGGTTGCTTTGTTTTCGGCAGGCGATCGCGCTCAGTTAGAACCCATTCTCCAAACGCTAGATATCAGCGCGCCTTTTATTGTCGAAAGCGGCAGCGCTATCTTTACGCCGATTGATCAAAATCCATTTGAATTGCCTTTGGGCGATCGCGAGGGCACCTATTTTGTCAGGCAGTTGGGATGTCCTTATGTGCAGGCGAGAGCCGGGTTACGAGTCGTCGCTAACATGATTTCGCATCCGCTAAAGGGCTTCGGTGACTTTACTATTCCTCAGCTACAGCGCTTGATTGGCCTGAGTGAAGCGGCGGCGCACCAGGCTAAGGCGCGAGAATTTAGTGAGCCGTTTATGACCCCAAGAGCAGTAGAGCCTGCCGTGTTGCAACAAGCAGCTGAAGCAGTAGGATTCAAGGTGATTTGGCGAACCGCTGAAGAAAATCGCTTTTCTGAACTGGTTGGCGCGGATGCAAGCCTGACAGCGGCAGTCAAAATTCTGCTGGGCGCATATTCGTCTATAGATTCATCCCTAGCTCGCTCGCTCGCGGTTGTAGGAGTAAGCATGAATCATTCGGTGCTAGACGAATTGCGAATAGCAGCAGCTACCGAAGGTGAGATCGCATTTTGGGACAAGCCGCCAGTTTCTGGGTCAGTCGATAGCTGGATAGCGGCAATTGAATCTACCGGCTCTATGTCGTAGCTGATATGTCGTAGCTGATATGTCGTAGTTGGATAGCGTGATAGTACTAAGCGTTTGAAGTAAGAACGCACCCAACCTATGTACCCAACTCATATGGCCAGCGTTTGAAGCGGAGGAAATCATCTAGCCAGTTTTGGTAAATGTGACTATAATTAAAACTCGTCAATTGGTAGTCTTAATTATTTCTGGCATTTTAGAGAGGAAATTCTGTGTTTGCTACTGCTAGCGTCTCCCCGGTTCAAACGGCGTTGCCAAAGGATCTTTTTGGAGCGATTGAACAGCTTAAGAAAGACCTGAACGCGGTTGTTTTGGCTCACTATTATCAAGAGCCAGATATTCAGGATATGGCTGACTATATTGGGGATTCGTTAGGTCTTTCTCAACAGGCTGCGAGTACCGAGGCGGACGTAATTGTGTTTGCTGGGGTTCACTTTATGGCTGAAACTGCCAAAATTCTGAATCCAGATAAGCTGGTTTTGCTGCCGGATCTAGACGCAGGTTGTTCGCTAGCAGATAGCTGTCCACCAGATGAGTTTGCTAGGTTCAAGCAGGCTCATCCCGATCATCTGGTGATTTCTTATATCAACTGCACCGCTGAAATCAAGGCGATGAGCGATCTTATCTGTACAAGCTCTAACGCAGTGAAGCTAGTGAATCAACTGCCTGCCGAGCAAAAGATTATCTTTGCGCCTGACCGGAACTTAGGCCGATATGTGATGGAGCAAACAGGGCGCGATATGGTGCTTTGGCAGGGAAGCTGCATTGTGCATGAGACGTTTTCTGAAAAGAAAATGCTACAGCTAAGAATGGCGCATCCCGATGCAGAGATTATCGCTCACCCTGAGTGTGAGCAAACAGTGCTAAGGCACGCTAGTTTCATTGGTTCTACGACAGCACTGCTAGGCTATGTCCAACAAAGTGAGAATGAGCAATTTATCGTAGCGACTGAGCCAGGAATTATTCACCAGATGGAAAAGCAGGTGCCGAGAAAGCACTTTATTCCTGCACCGCCTGAAGCAAACTGCGCCTGCAATGAATGTCCGTACATGCGGCTAAATACATTAGAGAAGCTGTATCTAGCGATGAAGCACAAGACCCCTGAGGTTACGATTCCTCAGGAAATTCAAGCCGATGCGCTAGCGCCGATAGTGCGGATGTTAGAGATGAGTCGCTAGTTCTTTGTAGGTGCAAATTCTATGGAGCTAGCTGCTCTCGAAGACGAAAGGCGAGCATATCGATGACGTTTTTGCCGTCTTGGTTGAGGGTTGCGTCAGCGGCTTCTTCAGCTCTTTTGACAACAGAATCAGGCAGATTTAGTAGCTGGACTAGCTGGTTGTAGGCGGCGCTCTCTTCTTCGTTCACATAGTCCTCGTTAGGGGTGCGAGCGCTGGCGTAGATGACCTCGTAGGAAAGCCGCAGCGCGACTTCTTTTTCTTCATCGGTG
Organism: cf. Phormidesmis sp. LEGE 11477; assembly: GCF_015207105.1. Taxonomy (GTDB): domain Bacteria; phylum Cyanobacteriota; class Cyanobacteriia; order Phormidesmidales; family Phormidesmidaceae; genus Phormidesmis. The sequence continues at coordinate 25,867 of NZ_JADEXO010000051.1, read as the reverse complement.
GTGAGTTTGGCCACTGCTTCTTCGAGTGGAACATCTTGAACAAAGTAGTCTTTGAGCTGGGTTTGTAGATAGTCTTGCTGCTTGGGGTCGGTCGCAAATAGCTGGCTAAAGCGGGTGAGCATGACGTCTACTTCTTTTTGCTCTAGGGTGCTATCGGACCATGCCATCGATAAAACAACTCGCAGCATGTTCATCTGACGAGGAGAGATGGGGGGTGGGGTGATGTTCATGAGCTTCCTCGCCTAGATTGAGTTGGAGTTGGTCTCACTCAACTGTAGAAAGTAGCGCGAAAAAGTGAATAACTCCCCTACAAAATTTAATGGTCTAGCCAAGTTGGGAAAGCTTCTTAAGGCTGTTGATGTCTAAAAGACGGATAACGCTCTGGGCGCTATCGACCGCAACCCAGTTACGGGCCACGAGCTTACCGATGATTTTGGTGACTTCGGCCTGTTTGATGTCTGCGATCGCAGCCAAATCCGCATCAGGAATATTGAAGATCTCGACCGCCTCCCCCCGCTGCTCTCCATAGGCATCTGCTAATCCTAGCAGGGTAAAAACCATCTTGATACCAGGCGCTTTGTGCCGAAGCTGAAACCGCTTTTGCGTTTGTTTGAGCCGTTCGACCATACTTTGTAGCAGTCGGTGGTGAAGCTGGGGATCTTGAAATAGGCTCTTGAGGAAGAGCTGGGCGGGAATGCTGACTAGCTCGACGCGAGAGAGCGCCGCGACATCGGTAGAGCGCGGGGACTCGTTTAGGATAGCCATTTCGCCAAAGTATTCGCCTTTACCCAAGATCACGAGCGTGACATAGCCGCTGCCTGATTGAACGCGAACTTTCGCCCAGCCTGAAACGATTAGGTAGACCGCATTTCCCCATGAGTCTTCCATCAGTACCGTACGACCTGCCGGACACTCGTTGAAGGTAGCGCCTTTGTAGAGGGTCTCTAGCGTTTCGGGGCTGGCATTGCTGAATAGGGGAAAGAGGTCACGAAAGGCTTCGGGTGACACGGGCAGCGGCAGAGCAGGTAGTGACATAGCAGCGTCAATGAGGAGCTGAGGGTAAAGTAGATAGCTACAATTCGGCGAGATCTTCGGTATAGATCTGGCTAGGTGTGTAGCTAAGGAAGCTCGATCCTCGTCTAGGTTGCCCAGGCTGCTTGAATAAATTGTGGTTGATGCGATTGGGCTCTACTGTAGCTTTTACGGTGGGCTTCTATAGTGGGATTTACTGAGCAGGCGGCAGCGGCGGCGGTGGCGCGCTTTGGAATTGTGCGGCCCCACCAGCAGCAATTGAGACCAGTAAACAGGCAAGTAGCGATCGCGCCGAGAGTGTCTCACCTAAAATCAAGAAACCGGCCACAACTCCCGCCATCGGTTCTAGGCTGAGCATGACTCCAAATACTCTGATTGGGAGCGATCGCAGTGCCACCATCTCTAGCGAGTAAGGCAGCATACTAGAGAGCAAGGCCACGCCAGCACCGAGTCCCAATAGGCGAGGATTTAGCAAAGCGCTGCCGGTCGTGATGACCCCAATGGGCAGCAGCATCACAGTGCCCACTAACAATCCCCAAGTCAGACCTTCTACGCCGGGCAAAACACTTCCTACCTTGACTGCCAGTACAATGTATATCGCCCAGCAAAGTCCGGCTGCTAAGGCAAAGACCATGCCTAACGGGTCTAAAGCTGCTCCTGTGATCGGAGTGAGAAGCACAATACCTGCTAGGGCGAGTACTGCCCAAAGGCTATCTAGCCACCGCTGTGACTTGAGCACGGAAAGACCTAGCGGTCCCGTAAACTCCAAGGAGATAGCAATGCCTAAAGGAATGCGATCGATTGCCGCATAAAATAGAGAGTTCATCGTCGTCAGTACGATCCCGTAGGTCAAGATGGCTGTGAAATTTTGACGGACGGTCGCGTTGAACCGAGGCCGACCAACCGCGAAGAGAATCAGTGCGGAGAACGCAACTCGTAGGAAGACAACTCCCCAAGGGCCAAGATCATCGAAAAGAGATTTAGCTAGGGCAGAACCAAATTGGACGGACAAGATGGAAAGCAGTAGCAGCCCAATGGGGGAAGGACTCTTGAGGGAACGGTTCATGGAAACTGGCCCAAGACAGTCTCTCTACTGTAGTAGTAGTGGCCCTGCGTAATCTAACCCTAGATAATTTGGCAGCGATAATTTGACAGCGATAATTTGACATCGGCTACTCGGCATCAGCTATTTGACACTGACGAAGCGGGACTGGGCGATCGCCCGCAGTCGCTCTAGATCTTCTCGCCTAGACACCGATAGCGGCACGGTTGATTTGATGGTGTGTTCAATTAGGGCCGTATCTACTGGGCATTTTTCGTACAAGGCGTGGTAGAGCGCACTCACAACGACTTGCTCAATTTCTGCGCCGCTAAAGCCATCGCTGGCGATCACCAGTCTGTTTAGATCGAAGCGGTTAGGATTTTGCTGGTGGCGAGTCATCTGAATTTGAAAGATAGTGTCGCGCTCTTTGGCATCGGGTAAATCGACAAAGAATATTTCGTCGAATCGACCCTTCCGTAACAGTTCTGGTGGCAGCCTAGACAGATCGTTAGCGGTGGCCACGACAAAGACTTCTTCAGATTTCTCTTGTAGCCAGGTTAGAAATGAGCCAAACAATCGGCGACTGAGGCCGCCATCGGTGTCGCTATCGCTTTGACCCATGCTTTTTTCAATCTCGTCGATCCAAAGCACCGCTGGAGCCATCTTTTCGGCGAGGCTGAGCGCTTGGCGCAAATTCTTTTCGGAAGCACCGATGTACTTGTCATAGATTTGGCTGGTATCGAGCTTTAGCAGCGGCATCTGCCACTGGCGAGCGATCGTTTTAGCCGCTAGAGATTTACCACAGCCCTGAATGCCGACGATCAAAATGCCTTTGGGCGGGGTTAGTCCAAACGCTTTTGCTCGGTTGCTGTAGCCAGTACGGGCGCGGCTCAGCCATTGGCGCATGTTCTCAAAGCCGCCGAGCTGCGCCGTGTTTTTCTCGGGTGCAATGTAGTCGAGCAGTCCCGTTTCTCGAATGACTTGGGTTTTTCGCTCCAGCACGTGGCCAATATCTTCAGTGTTGAGCTGCCCGTCGGCGATCGCCGCGTAGGCAATCACTTTTTTGGTTTGCTTTAGGGTCATGCCCTGGACCGCTTTGATTAGCTGCTGCTCGTCTTGCGATGAGAGATTGACCTGTACCCGTCCCCGGCACGAGCGAATAGCGCTGTCTATTGCCTGCTTAAGTTCAACCGGGCTCGGTAGCGGCAGGTCAAAATACACGGCCTCGTGAGCAACTTCTCTAGGCAACGACACCTGCTCTCCGGTCAGGATAAATGCAGATTGGTTATAGCTAAAGAGATGGGCGACTTCTCTAAACTGCCTGGCGATCGCGGCCTCTTCCAAGTGCGGGGCAAAATCTTTTAGCCAGTAGAGCCCCCTTGTGGACATCGAGAGGATGTGGCGCAGCACATCGAGCGGATCTTCGGTCTTCTCAAGGGTTTGACGATTTGACCCAGGGGGGGCGTATTCGTTGTTCCAATGATTCTGAGCCCCCTGCAATCGTCCCATTCCCTGTGAAATACTCCAGTCAAACGCCATTAGCTGCAGGTCTGCTGTCGCTTTTTCTAACAGCGACTGTATGCGCTCTTCTTCTACGCTTTCGATGACGATGACTGGATGAAAAGACATCAATAGCGTCTGAAGGTGCCGCAGATTCTGGGTATGGGTAGACATATCAACACAGATCCACCCGACTAGATATTGACTAGCGAGCGGCGCTCAAGGAGTATCTACAGCATTCCCGTCGAACGACTCTTCAGGGCGTTAGGAGATTGAGCGGTATGGGTTGTTTTCGATCGCAAGACGGGGGGTGCTAGCTGCCAGTTGTTGAGAACGTCAATGATGAGAACTTCGTGAATCCAGGTTTTGACAACGACGGTCAGCGGTAGTGCTAGCAGCAGCCCCAGCACACCAAAAACGCTAGCAAAGAAGATCTGGGCGATGAGAGTGAAGGCAGGAAGCAGCGAAACCTGGTGAGCCATAATTGTCGGCGTGAGCCAGTAGGATTCGATCTGCTGAACGATGATATAGAGACCGATCACCGCAACAACTTTCCAGGGATCATTGGAGATGAGGGCAACGATCACTGGAAAGACCATGCTGATCGTCGGTCCTAGGTTAGGAATGAAGTTGAGGATACCTGCTATTAGAGCGTGGGCAAAGGCCAGGTCTATTTGGAGTACGAGCAGCCCAATGAAGCTGATACTGAAGACGAATATAGAACTGATCAAGATACCGCCTAGCCAGTTGCCTAATACGAGCTCGCATTTGTAGAAAATCTCTTCAGCTCTTTGGCGGTAGAAGGCAGGAAAAATCAATAAGATGACTTGAAGATAGGCGTCTGGGTTGGCCAGTATCATCAGCGATAGAACTGAGACGAAGAGAGTCTGAAGCAGTATCTGAAGTGAGGAGTTGAAGATAGAAAAGAAATTGCCAAAGACATCAATAGCGGCTGAGTCAGGCGCTGTTAACCAGGCGAGAAACTCGTTTAGCTCTGGCAGACGGATGCGCTCTGGCATGTTGGCCTGCAAGTCTAGGATGCGAGCTGGCAGGGTCTGAGAGAATCGCACGAGCAGAACAGCTAGGAGTCTGAACTGCTCGATAAAGGGGGGAACGATGCCGATGATGAAGACCAGCGCCACGATGGCTGCGATCGCCAAGGTAATAGGAATGGCGGCGCGGCGTCTGATCTTAAGCGTAGTTTTGATCTTTTGGGTGATGCTGTTGAGCGCGATCGCAATGACAACTGCTGCGAACGAAAGCAGTAGCAGCGGCCTGATTTGCCACAAGATGTAGCCCGCTGCTATGAGGCACAGCAGACTGATCCAGTCACCTAGCTTCATAGAGGCATTCTCAATATTGAATTGGCCTATTGTATCTGAGGAGTCAAGGACAAGTAGGTGCTTCTTGGAGAAATATTTAGAGAATAGGCGCTTTGAAGCTGCCTTGAGCTATCTCAATTGAATGAGGACTAAATATATGGCGTGAGCACCTAGTCGCCGATGAAAGTGCTAGCTTTGCAAAAGCGTGGGCATGTGAAAGAGAGAGTAGCTGTGGTAGATGAACCTAGGGCGGATTGGCGGCTAGCTGAAGAGGGGGCGATCGCACCTGAATGGATAGAAACAGTAGCCCAGATTACAGGATTGCCGTGTCCAGATCAGGGAGCGCGGCTGCTGTGGGCAAGGGGAATTCGTTCGGCTGAGGCGCTCCGAGGATTTTGTCTGCCATCTGCGTATACGCCAGCGAGTCCATTTGAGTTTGGTGAAGAAATGGACTGGGCGGTGGCGCGGTTGGTAAAGGCACGCGATCGCGATGAAAAAATCGCCATCTGGGGTGATTTTGATGCTGATGGGATCACGTCGACTGCCGTGCTTTGGGATGGGTTACAACAGTTCTTCGATGTTGACCTTGAGCGGCTCACGTATTTTATTCCTAACCGACTAAAAGAATCTCACGGCTTATCAATCGTGGGACTCGATCAGCTCGCTGCTCAAAATGTGACGCTGATAGTCACCTGCGACACTGGCAGCACTAACCCGGCAGAGATTGCCTATGCCCAGTCACTCGGAATAGAGGTGATTGTGAGCGACCATCATACGCTGCCTGATGCCAGGCCAGACGTAGTGGCAATTGTGAATCCTCGGGCGCTGCCCCGTGAGCATTCGATGGCTAACCTTTCTGGCGTGGCGGTGGCTTACAAGCTGGTGGAAGCATTATATGAAACGCTCCCCGAGGTGCCTAGTAGGCCGCTAAGTGAGCTAGTTGATCTCGTTGCGATTGGTTTGATCGCCGATCTCGTTGAGCTGACGGGCGACTGTCGGTATTTGGCACAGATTGGCATCGAACAGCTACAGACCCATTTGAAGACAGCGCATCCAGTCAGGCCAGGGGTGGCGCAGCTATTGAAGCTGTGTCGGCGGGCGGGCGATCGCCCCACGGATATTTCATTCGGTATTGGCCCCCGGATCAACGCGGTCAGTCGCATCTATGGCGAGGCTAGCTTTTGTGTAGAGCTGTTGACTAGTAAAGATCGCGATCGCTGCCAAGCGTTAGCCGAAAAAGCAGAGCTAGCCAACGCGCGGCGAAAGGCGCTACAGAGCGATGTGCTAAAGCAAGTCACCCATCAGCTTGAAACGCGCGATCTATCGACAACTGGCGTAATTGTGCTGTGCGATCCGCAGTGGCCAGTCGGCGTATTAGGGCTAGTCGCTGGTCAGGTAGCCCAGCGCTACGGCAGGCCGACTATTTTGCTAACTCAAGATATGCCGGATGAGAGTAATGGCGATGTGCTCGTGCGGGGATCGGCGCGTTCGGTGAATCAGATTGATCTCTACGACCTGGTCAGCTCTCAAGCTCATCTGCTGAGCGGATTTGGCGGTCATCCGTTTGCCGCTGGGCTGAGCTTACCCGCCAAAGACTTATCTATGTTTCAGGCGGCGATCAATCAGCAGTATCGTCAGAAAATGGGCGCGGAGCTGAGTGCTCCGACGGTGCAGGTGGACCTTTGTGTGACGGTTGCTGAGCTAGGTCAAAGTTTGTTTCAAGAGCTGAAGCTGCTAGAGCCCTGCGGTATGGGCAACCCAGTGCCAAAGCTGCTAATTCAGAACTGCTGGTTTGAAAATGTGTGGCATCAGAAGCTGAAGGATCGCATGGGTGGAAAGGTTGGCTATATCAAGGCTAGCTTTCAGCTCTGTGATGAAAGTGGTGATGACGAAAGTGGCAGTAATGAAAGCAGCCCTGACCTAAGCGACTCAAAGTTTCCGGGGCTGTGGTGGGGCCACTATAAGGAGGATTTACCACCGGGGAGATGGGATGTCGTGGTAGAGCTGGACTACAACAGTCACCCTAAGAGCCGTCGGTACGAAGTGCGGCTGATTGATATTCGTCCGACGACCGCGACGGCTGTGTCTGCTGAGGGTGCCAAGCGCTCTGAGCCCTCTACCCGAAAAGGTGCTGCAGTCAGTCAGGATGCTTGGCTGATAGATCGGCGATCTTCTGCTGGGTCTATTCGGAACGGTTCGGCTAACGGCGCTGCTAATGCAGCCGTCAATAGCGCGTCAATAGTTGACGATATAGAAGAAAGTTTGCAGGTCGATCGCTGTCCCACGCTCTGGACAGATTTTCAGCTATGGCAGCATCAGGCCGGGCAAAGTCGCAAACCGCTAGCGCTGGCTTACTCTTCTCCGGTAGAGAACAACCCGATTGATACTTGGACGATGCTGTTAGGGCTAGCGAAGTTCTTGAGTCGGACGTCGCAGCCTGTTACCAGAGAGAGGCTGGCGGCGAAGTTGGGGGTATGCGATCGCACTCTAGAACTGGGTCTAATTGCGCTAGCCAGGGCAGGGTTTGTCGTCGACATTTCAGCAATCGATGTTCGACTGAGCTTTGAGGAGAAGCCTAGATCTTCCCACGGTGAAATACACAGTGAGACCGAGCGCCGTGCGACCCTAGCTCAGTTCCTGGCAGCCGTGCAAGAAGAGCACTTTCGCCGCCAGTACTTTTATCAGGCTCCAGTCTCAGCGCTGCAATCGGCAATTCTCAGACAGCCGTAAAGAATCCTAAAGTATCTAGCTAGAATGATTGACGCACTTTGATAGAAAACGGTATATTTGAATACAGAAACAAGCACCGTTCATCTTTCTATGAGTCAATCGCAGTTGACACTCATCCTCTCTTTGTAGAGCTATGTGCATACAGCTAGACAGAAGTTAGGAGCCCTTGGCTAGAGAAAGACGGAAGTAAGAGCACACAAAAAATACGCAGCAGACTGATGAAGTCTTATGCCGTGACACTCTCATGCAGTGACAGTCGCATGCAGTGCTCTGAAGGAACGCGCCTCTTAAATCCACACAATCCCTTTGGAGGCGATTACCATGCAACTCTCATACCGTGGCGTAAAATACAACACCCACAAATCTACTGTTCAAGCTACTGAAACTCAAGAAATTGGCCACTACCGTGGTGCTACCTATCATGTTCGCCGTGTGCTCGGTGTTCCTCACCATCATTCTGAGGATGTACTCAAGTATCGCGGCGCAGTTGTCCGCTAGATTTTGATGGTTTCTAGAAAAAGGTTGCTCAGCGAGGCTGCGGCTAGCTGTGAGGTCTTGCTCTAGAAACGTACTAGCAAAGTGCGGAAAGCTATAGATGCTAGTGATATAAGCGACATATCGACATGATTGACGAATAAAGCGCCGCCTTTTAGAGGTGGCGCTTTTTTGTTGCTGTATCATGTGCTTTGACAGTCAAAGAGCGGGTGTATATGCTGCTAGGATTTTTTCTAGGATTGGCTGTTGGCATCGCCTTCTTGGTAGCTTTGCGGCAGCACTACAATACTAGATTCAAGCGTCTGTTTAGCCGTTTGGCCGATCGTCAACTGCTGCCGGCTTTGCGATACGATGCTCAGCTAGCGAGCGCCATTGAAGAACAAAAAGCCCATATAGACTCCTTGACTACGCGGATACAGTCGTTTCGATATCTGTTGCAAGGTGCGCCCGTTGGCTATCTACAAGTAGATGAAGAAAATCGCCTGCTGTGGTGTAACCGGCGCGCACAAGAATTTTTGGATATTGACCAGGGCGATTATGAGCAGCCTAAGCTGCTGCTGGCTATCGTTCGTTCTTATGAGCTAGACCAGCTAATCGATCGAACCCGCCAGGCTCAATCCGTCTGTGAGCGCAAGTGGACTTTTAATTCAATTTCAACCGATCCCTTCAACTATACGGAGCGGCCTGCCTATCCACTCAAGGGGTATGGTCTGCCTTTAGTCAATGGTCAAGTCGGTGTTTTTTTAGAGAACAAACAGGAAACTGTCATGCTGGCACAGCAGCGCGATCGCTGGATTTCTGATGTGGCCCATGAGTTAAAAACGCCGCTGACTTCTATTCGATTAGTGGCTGAGACGCTACAGTCGCGAGTCGATGACACCTTAGTAAATTGGGTAGAACGCTTGCTCAAGGAGGTGATTCGCCTGAGTAAGCTGGTCGATGATGTCTTAAAGATGAGTAGCCTAGAGCAGCGCCGTACTCAGCTAAAAGACGAAGTAGCGACAGACTTAGTGCCCTTGATTCGATCAGCTTGGCAAAGCGTAGAGCCACTAGCCAAACTAAAGCAGCTCGATATTACTTATGAGGGCCCCGAAAACCTGGTTGCCAGCATCAATCCTAATTTGATGCATCGCGTTTTGTTTAATCTGTTGAGCAACGCGGTGAAGTACAGCCCCGCCGCGCAAGCTATTCGAGTCAGACTGAGCGTCACTGAGGGGACTGCAAGAACAGAATTTACTGGACCTGGCATTGTGATTGAAGTGATTGATGCTGGCTGCGGGTTAGCAGAAAAAGATCTCCCCTACGTGTTTGAGCGATTTTATCGGGCTGATCCCGCTCGCAGCCGTCAAGGGAGTTTGGCTGGCTCTGATGGTAACGGTGCCTCAGAAGAAGCTCAGACGGTGGAGATGGCTGAGTTTGCCAGCAGCGGTACGGGCCTAGGATTAGCGATCGTTAGGCAGATAGTGAGCGCACACCAGGGAAAAGTGATCGCTCAAAATGATCCTGAGACTGGGGGCGGACGGCTAAGCGTGTGGCTGCCGAGCAGACGGCTAATAAAATCCGTGTAAACCCGTATAGAAGATCGGTGAGATCTTTGCGGTTTGGGCGATCACCTCTTGTAAATATAAATAGATAACTGCTTGAATAGAAGTGTAGATAGTAAAAACTGATTTTTGGACAGCGTCTTTCTACGGAAAAAAGCTAAATCCAAAAGCGGCAACGATCTGTACCTATGGCCGAGAGGTTGCAAAAGCTCTTATCTCAGCGAGGAATTGCCTCTAGGCGAAGAGCCGAAAAGTTGATTCTAGGTGGTAGAGTTACAGTCAATGGTGAAATTGCTGAACTTGGTCAGCGAGCGGATGTTAGCCATGATCGAATCTGTGTAGATGGTGTTGAAATAGGTGAGCCGCCTCGGTGCGCTTATTTTCTCGTTCATAAGCCCAAAGGTGTGGTCTCTACTTGCCACGATCCCCAAGGGCGAAAGACTGTTCTAGATTTGTTGGATACTGCTTCTCATCAAGGAGTGGGTATTCATCCGGTAGGTCGGCTAGATGCGGATTCAACCGGAGCTTTGCTACTAACCAACGACGGTGACTTTACCTATCTGCTGACTCATCCTAGGCATCAAATGTCTAAGGTTTATCGGGTAAGTGTGAAAGGTGTGCCTTCGCCAGACACGCTAAGCCAGTGGCAAGCGGGCGTAGTGCTAGATGGCCGTAAAACGCTGCCAGCCGAGGTCAGTTTGCTGAAGCGTCAGTCAGGCGATTCTCAAGGAGACGGCACCGAACGCGCCCTGTTGCAAATTGCTTTGAAGGAAGGACGCAATCGGCAGATTAGAAGAGTTGCCCAAATGCTAGGCCATCCAGTGACAGCGCTGCACAGATCAAAAATTGGCTCATTGCCTTTGGGTGATCTAGCTCGCGGTCGCTATCGTTCACTGACTGAAAAAGAGATTGCTCGGCTAAAGCAAGAAGCTGCTATCGATCCTAGCTAGCTGACTGAATGGCCTGCCTACTGTGCGACTTGCTCAAAGACTCTTTCAGCAGTTCCTTACTTTTGCTCTCTATTTGCCGCTGCTGTCTGGCGTCTCGATTGTCTCTATTTATTATCGCTATTCATCCTATTACTATCCATCTACCCCGCCTCCTACTAGCCTCATGAACTGGAAAATTATGAAGCAGAAAACTCGCGCTCTAGAACCGACTGCTCAACAGCTACAGCAAGAGCAGCTGCGATCGCTAGGGAATTCGCTCAAACAGGTGCGTTTACAAAAGGGGTTGACGTTTGATGCGATTGAGGAACTGACGCGGATTCGCAAGTCGCTGCTGTTGGCAATAGAGCAGGGCGATATGGCTGCGCTGCCTGAACCAGTCTATGTCCGAGCGCTGTTGAGTCGATACGGTGATGCGTTGGGGTTAGATGGTGAGGCGATCGCCAATCGATTTTTTACTCGTCCGGTGGTAAATCAGCCCCGTTCTTCCTGGCGAGGGTCTTCGGCGCGACTGAGTCCTTTGCATCTGTACGGTGCGTATGTGCTGTTGATTGTAGGGGCGGTGAGCGCTTTGTCGGCGCTGCTACAGCAGAATGCGCCAGATATGACTGCTCAGCCAATACTAGATCCAGCAGAAATTGAGCAGCTAACGCTGCAAAGACCTACGCCCGTGGCGCAGCCAGTGGTAGAAACGCCAAAGCAGCAGCAGACCAAGCCGATTGAGGTAGATCTCGTGCTAACCGAACAGTCTTGGATCTGGGTCGTAGCAGATGGTCAGACTAAGTTCGAGGCGATTTTAGAGCAGGGAGAAAAGCGCTCTTGGGCAGCGGATGAGTCGATGACAATCCGAGTCGGGAACGCGGGTGGCGTTTTGTATTCTTTCAATCAGTCTCAGGCAGAGCTGATGGGTGAAGTCGGGATGCCAGTTTCAAAGACGTTTGTGCCAGATGTGAGTTTGGTGGCTGACTGAAGATACTGGGGTCAAGCTTTGAGGCCGGGGTTCTTCTGCTTCGACGTTTCCGCTTTTTTAGCGGGTGCGGTTTTAGCCGGGAGAAGAACAGTTGCGATCGTGCCATGATCGGTAGCAGGGTTTGACTGGCTAGTGAGTGTGAGTTGTCCGTGATGGTTTTCGGCAATGATTTTGGCGATCGCCAGCCCTAGCCCCGATCCACCAGCTTCTTTGCCTATACTGCGACTGCGGGCGGGATCGACTCTGTAGAAGCGGTCGAAGATATGGTCGAGGTCTTGGGCGGGAATGCCGATGCCGGTGTCGGCGATGGTGATAGTTGCTTGCTGGGCGCTGGCGCTGAGATCGATAGAGACCGTACCAACGGAGGTGTATTGGATGGCGTTGGCGATCAGGTTGGTGAAGAGTCGGGTGAGCTGATCGCGATCGCCTTGAGTTGAGAGTTCTGTTTTGGCGTGGGTGTAGGTGAGGGTGAGGTTTTTTTCTTGGGCGATCGCCTGCTGCTCTTCTACGACATCTTCGATCAAGCCGACTAGCTCAATCGGCTCTTGGCGCATGGGGATCAGGCCACTTTCTTGGCGAGCGATAAACAACAGATCGTCAACTAGTCTGCCAAGCCGGCGGGTAAGTCGTTCGATTACTTCTAGCTGAGTGTGCTGAAACTGTTCATCAGGATCGGCGAGGGCGACTTGAACGTTGGTTTGGATAACGGCGATGGGGTTGCGGAGTTCGTGGGAAGCGTCGGCGGTGAACTGTTTGAGCTGGTGATACGAGGTGCGGATAGGGGCCATGGCCAAGCCAGAGAGAAACCAGCCAATGCCAGCGACGGTGGCAATCATCGCCGTGATGCCAAAGCCCAGATCGATAATCAGCTGGCGGCTGGGTTTAGAGACTTCAAACCAGGGGTGGCTAACTCGTAGGTAGCCAAGGAGCTGAGCACCGATACTGATTCTCTGGGTGATCTGTCGGATGGCTAGGCCGTGAGGCGTGGTGATGGTTTCGCCATTGGGATTGACGTGCAGGGGAACTTGGGGCGATTTAGAAAAGGTGGTCCACTGCAAGTTGCCTTCGGGACCAAACCATTCGAGATCGATGCGATCGTCTTCGCTGGTTTCTTCTTTGTTGCGAAAGCTGGCTTCGATATTAACTTTGCCGTTGTTGCCGATGACGAGCGATCGCTCGACGATTTCGACGACGTGGTTGAGGGTGTCATCAACGCGCTCGACTAGGGTGCCGCGAACGTAGGTGTAGACGCCGATGGCGAATAGCAGCAGCAGGACAGCGGTGACGGCGGTGTACCAGAGGGCGAGGCGGCGGCGGGTGGCTTGGAACATAACGGTGGGTAGAGCGTCTAGTCGTATGCGTCTTTTCGATGGCCTAGACTAACGACGCTGACGATTAAGGCCGCGTCTTGAATTCTGTAGATGACACGATAACTGCCCGATCGGATTCGGTACTGATCTTTTCTACCTTTCAACTTTCTACAGCCAGATGGTCTGGGATTTGTTGACAGATTATCTATTGTGGGACGCAGGCTTTTTTGAACTGATAGTGGCAGCTTTTTGAGCTGTCTTTCGGCGGCAGGTTCGAAGAGGATTCGATAGCTCACGATAGCCCTAGTTCCTGCTTCAAAGTTTCCCAAGGCACAGCATCGCCGGGTTCTTGTAGGGCAATTTCGGCGTCATAGGGATCGATTTCGTCTTCGATGGCTTCGATGGTGGCTTCGAGATCGATCTGGTGCTTGAACTGTAGATATTGAAGGAAGTGATACAGCTCGTCTATGGCGCTACGGGAGAGGGGCGGAATTTCTAGGGTGAAGGCATCGATTTTTGGTTTTGGCAGTGTAGTCATGACTTGACCTTGTGTATTCGCTGGAGAATGTTCTTTCATGTTATCGGGTTTGCCTGTTAGCTTTTGCTGGGTGCGCTGCTGGGGAATTTGCATTTGACGCACACTTCGAAGTTGCTTTCGGCGGTGCCTTCGGTGAAGATAGGCAGTCCGGCTTTGCCGCCGATTTTCATGCCGAATTTGAGGGTCATTTCTTCGACTTCGACGCCGGAGAGGTTTTTGAATGCGCCGATGACATACCAGGTGTAGGCACGGATGGTGCCGTGGATGTCCTTCAGTTCGGCTCTGAGTTTGTCGCCGATGCCGTAGCTTTCGCGGGTGCCGCTGTGGGTGGGGGCGCTGGGAGATGAGGGTGCTGTGGGTAGTTCGGCGGGTTCGGTGGATTCGATGTAGACGGTGTAGGTAGTGCCGTCGGGGTCCTCTAGCTGGACGGGTTGGATGGTGCTCATATTGATATTAGAACCTGCTGCTGGAACCTGCTGTTGGAACAGTGGACTTTGCTATTTAAGACTAAGCTAGTGGATATGTATAGTTGAGTTCGCTATGAAGATAAAGGCGGTTATTCATCCAGCAGAAGAAGGAGGATATTGGGCGGAGGTGCCTGCGCTGCCTGGATGTATTACGGAAGGCGAGACGATGGAAGAGGTAGTTGCTAATTTGCGAGATGCGATCGCAGGTTGGCTAGAGGTTGCTAACAATCGTCAAACGCTCCAGTCTAATGATCGCGTTGTTGAGATTGCGGTATGAAGTCTGTTTCTGGCAAGCAGCTTTTCAAAATAGTTGAGCGACGCGGCTGGATTTTGAGTAGGGTGACTGGCAGTCATCATATCTACGAGAAGGCTGGGGAAGACAAGATTTTATCAATTCCGGTTCATCGAAACCAGGCGCTAAAGGCCGGGACTCAGCGGGCGCTGATGAAGATAGCGCAACTTTCTGAAGACGATCTGCGTTAGTTGCTTTAACTTTTTTTAGAACGGCTTCTTATCAAGTTGGCTTGTTTGGCTATCTTAGGGGAGAATGCCTGAAAAGCTATTTGAAAGTCGTATAAACGTTGAATTATGGGTCGTTATGCTCTGATTGTTGGGGTGGGTGAGTATCGACATTTGCCGGGGCTGTCGAAGCCGAAGGGTGATGCTCAGGCAATGTGCGATTCATTGCATGAGCATTTTGATGAGGTGCGATCGCTCCAAGACGAGCAGGCAACGTACGAGGCGCTGATTGCAGAACTGGAGTATGTGCTGCTAAAGCAGGGCGATCGCGCTGAAGTCCTCCTATATTTCACGGGGCATGGCTTTACGGCTGGGCAGAGTGCGCGAAGTCAGCAGGGCTATCTGGCCACTTACGACTGTGAGATCAATCAGGATGCGGATGGCAGTATTCTGTATGCTCAGCGGGCGCTGCCGTTTCAGGAGCTGAATGCGCTGGTGGGGGAGGCGACACCTGCAAAGCTGGCGATGCTGTTGGACTGTTGTCACAGTGAGTTTTTTATTGAGCAGTCGTTGGTGGGGAGTGGACTGAGTAAGTTTGGCGATCGCACCTATTTTCTGAGTGCAGCCTGTCGCAGCTATGAGAAGGCGTGGGCGGATACGGGTGCGGCGCACAGTGTGTATACCGGGGCGCTGCTGGAGGTGCTGCAAGATCAATCAATCGAAGAAGTGGCGGTGTTGGACGCGCATAACTATGTGCAGAAACGTCTGAGGCGATCTGGGCAGGAGCCGACTCTGATTAGCTACGGCGGCGATTTGGTGCTGGTGCGGCATCGGCTGACTGTGGCTGAGACTAGGGTGAATGAGGAGTGCCCGTATCAGGGACTGCAAGCGTTTACGCCGGAGACGGCGGCGGTGTTTTTTGGCAGGGCGGCGGTGACTCAGCAACTGGTGCAGAAGCTGGGTCGGTCTAACTTTGTGATGGTGCTGGGGCCTTCGGGCAGTGGAAAGTCTTCGGTGGTGCGGGCGGGGCTGGTGACGCAGTTGATGGCGCAAGGTTGGCAGGTGATCACGATGAAGCCGGATGCGGCTCCACTGGCGATTCTGAAGATGGAGCTGCGGAAATTGTTGACGGCGAGCGGGGTGACGGCGGGTGAGATTAGGGCGCTGCTGGACGTGTTTGAGGCGACGGGGCTGGCGGAGATGACTGAGTCGCTGGCGGGTCGGCAGTTGGGTGGGCAGTCGGCGGCGCAGATAGCGGGGGATGATCGGGTGCTGCTGCTGGTGGATCAGTTTGAGGAAGTCTTTACGCTGTGCGATCAGTCTGAACGGCAGCGGTTTGTAGAAGCGCTGCTGGCGGTGAGGGATAGGTCAGAGGCTCGGCTGGCGGTGGTGGCGACGATGCGGTCGGATTTTGTGAATGAGTGGCTGGCTTTGGGGTATCCGGCGGCGGTGGTGGAGCGGGATGTGGTTTGGCTGGAGGCTTTGACGGGGGAGAATTTACGCGATGCGATTGTGAAGCCTGTGCAGGCTCGGGGGTATGCCTTTGGAGAAGGGCTGTTGGATCTGCTGCTGGAGAATGTGGCGGCGGAATACAACTGTTTGCCTTTGTTGGAGTTTGCGCTGACGGAGCTGTGGGAGAAGCGGGATACGCAGGCTAGAAAGCTGACGGCTAGTGTCTACAGAGAGATGGGTGGGCTGAAAGGTGCGTTGGATAGGCGAGCAGAGACGGTATACAACAGTTTGCGAGATGTGGATCAGCCCTGGGCAAAGCGGGTCTGTCTGCGGCTGGTGCGGTTGGGGAAAGGAGAGAAAGATACCCGACAGCGACAGCCGAAAGAGGCACTGCTGGCGATGGGTGGCGGGATAGAGTCAAAGAATGAACAACAGCAACAAACTAGAGAGATTGTGAATGATGTGATTGCGAGCCTGGTGGCGGGGCGGCTGCTGGTGAGTGATGGCGAGTTTGTTGATCTGGCGCATGAGGCGTTGCTGGATGGGTGGGAGCGATATGCGCAGTGGCGGCAGGCGGATAGAGATCTGCGGCGG
This sequence comes from cf. Phormidesmis sp. LEGE 11477, assembly GCF_015207105.1. Lineage (GTDB taxonomy): Bacteria > Cyanobacteriota > Cyanobacteriia > Phormidesmidales > Phormidesmidaceae > Phormidesmis. The sequence continues at coordinate 9,465 of NZ_JADEXO010000051.1, read as the reverse complement.
CTAGGGCAGCGGCTGGAAGACGAGTATTATCGATGGAAGTCTAGAGAAAAGCGAGAAGAGTTTTTGCTGTCGCGGGGGCTGCTGGCAGAGCTGAATGAGCGTAGGGCGGCGCTAGATGAGCTGCTACGTGAAGAAGGGGCGCGCGAGGTAGAAGATTATTTTTCGTTTAGTGACGAACAGGAAAAACAGAATGTGGCCAGGCTAGAGAAAGCTTTGGCAAAGGCTCAACTGCAAGAGCAGTCGCGCAAATGGCGTGAGAAGCTAGCGGCAAATCCGGCACAAATAGTGGACAGAACCGTCGAAGCGATGGGTTTAGTCGCAGAGAGTCAAGCGACACTATCTCGGGTGGAGTATTCGGCGCAGGATGCTTTGCATCGCGCCTGGTGCAATATTCGTGAACGGCTAAAGATCAATAGCGACTCGACGTCATCGATAGCCTTTAGTCCGCAGGGGGATCGGATTATCTCAGGTGGCATTGATAAGACGCTGCGGCTGTGGGACCTATCGGGTAACTGTATCGGCAACCCCTTCTCTGGTCATAGCGACTGGGTACATTCGGTGGCCTTCAGTCCACAGGGGGATCGGATTGTCTCAGGTAGCCGTGATGGGACGCTACGGCTATGGGACCTGTCGGGTAACTGTATCGGCAACCCCTTCTCTGGTCATAGCGACTGGGTACATTCGGTGGCCTTCAGTCCACAGGGGGATCGGATTGTCTCAGGTAGCCGTGATAAAACGCTACGGCTGTGGGATCTATCGGGTAACTGTATTGGCAAACCCTTCTCTGGTCATAGCGACTCGGTGTCATCGGTAGCTTTTAGCCCACAGGGGAATCGGATTGTCTCAGGTAGCCGTGATAATACCCTGCGGCTGTGGAACCTATTGGGTAATCCTATTGGCGAGCCCTTCAGCGGACATAGCGACTCGGTGCGGTCAGTCGCTTTTAGTCCGCAGGGGGGTCGGATTGTCTCGGGAAGCTGTGATAAAACGCTACGGCTGTGGGACTTATCGGGTAACTGTATTGGCAACCCCTTCTCTGGTCATAGTGACTCGGTGTCATCGGTAGCTTTTAGCCCACAGGGGGACCAGATTGTCTCGGTTGGCGCAGATAGCAGGCTGCGGTTGTGGCGGTTGGGTACCTGGGAAAGTGAGCTGCGTGACTGTTGCGATAGGCTAATACATCATCTGGCGCTGATGCAGGGTGAGCTGGCGCAGAAGGCTTGTGAAGCTTGCTTGAAAAATGTATGGACAGCGCGGCGGCAAGAAGCGGAATTTCTGGTAGCGCAGGGTAGTGTGCTGGCGCGTAAGGGGGAGATGGACAAGGCGATTGCCAAGTTCAATCAGGCCAAAGCGTTAGATGCTGCGCTGACGTTCGATCCGGTGAGGCGGGCGAATGAGCTGGCGGAATGGTCCGGCGCGAAATAACTAGCCTCGCTATATGATTAGCTCAGTCGCACTAAAGCGCTACAGATGGTACAAGCCCCAACCAAACCGCTCACCCTCGCAGCCTTTTTGGAACTTCCAGAAACCAAGCCTGCTAGCGAATTTGCAGATGGAAAAGTTACGCAAAAGCCTATGCCGAAAGGAAAACACAGTCGGCTACAGACCAAGCTGTCTAACGTGCTGAACGATTTCCTTGAACCGCAAAAGACTGGCCTAGCCTTCACAGAGCTGCGATGTAGCGTTGGTGGCGCGGCTATCGTCCCAGATATTGTAGTTTTGTCCAGCAGTCAGATTCCTCGCGATGAGGACGGCGACATTGCCGATATCGTAGCGATCGCACCCAGCCTTACTATCGAGATTCTGTCGCCTCAGCAAAGCCAAACTAGAGTCATCAAGAAGGTTTCTCACTGTCTGACTTATGGCACTCAGCTTGGCTGGCTGATAGATCCTAGCGAGAGAACAGTTTTAGTCTTTCGCCCCGATCAGGCAGTTGAGATTCTAGAAGCGCCAACGGCTCGGCTAGCAATGCCCGATGTTTTAGATGCGTTTGAGCTGACGGTAGAAACGCTCTTTGGCTGGTTGCAGGTGTAATGTCGCTGAGCTTTGTCTGACGAGGATTTTGACTATCCGAACTTTGGATCTAGGCCAGCGAATGAGCTGGTGGAAAGATCCATTACTATGCTGCAAAGACCAAGCTGCATATCAGTCGATTGCTGCGGGGCTTCATCCACTAGCTGCACTTTATCGGTCGCGCTCTGCGAAGGTTTATTCACCAACTGTACTTTATCAGTCGCACCCTGTATCAATTCCGCCTGGCTATGACTTTTTATGCTGTCTAGCATTCTCACTGACTAGAGAGAGTCTCTCTTATTCGAGGGTTTTCGAGGAAGAGGCAAGGTATTAAGAACCGGGGATTTCCTCCCCGCACCCCTCCTCTGCTGGGTGGCTTATGGGGCTGCTTGGGGGACTCTACTCCCCCAACCCCCCCGAAAGGGTGTGACTGGTTTGCTATGCTAAGGGGCTGCTTTAGGTGGTTGGTGGGTGGGACCGTCGCGGACGACGCTCAACAGACTTTTTCGGTGCTTGCGATCGCAGGTAAGGAAGGTACTTGTGCGCTGATACAACAAAGAATTAGGAGAGTTTGTCAACTTCTTATCGGTATTTTGAGTAAGATAAACAACAATATGAAATCTGTTGCATGCAAGATTGTCTAGGTGCTGGTCCGCTGTTCATGCTAAAAGAGAGAGGCCATATCTATCGGCTCGTGCGGATGGTGCATCCTATTGAAGATTTTGAGAGCCTACATCTGGATGTGCCGGGTTGTGTATGGTGTCGGCAGACGGTTGCTGGATTATGAAGCGGATGATAAGTAGATGAACTGGCGCTAGAGGCGGGTTGTCTTTTCGCTAGTCGTCGTCTCTGTATCAGTATTGTCTCTTAAAAAGAAAGGTGACAAATCGTATCCGAAGCTTCCGTGTTTTCTCCTTTCTTTTACGTATGAGCGTTACTTGATTGAAATCTACTTTAGAATGCGAATATCAGTCCTAAATTTACACAGGTTTATTGCCCGTGGAGATTCTTTGAAAGGTCTTTAAAAGCAGATGAGGCGGCAATTATTATGTCTTTCTGTCTCTCTCTATGAGACGAATGTTCTATTGATTTAGGACAGTTCTTCTGCTCTTTTAAGAGCTCATTTCACAGCAATCAAATTAGGTTAACATCTACACCAAACACAAACCATGTCAGATAACATTTGCTTGACGATTGACTGGCGGACGGCCAATTATGGTATGCCCGACTCACAGCAAGAAATGCTCACTCAGCAGCTATTCAGGGAGCTAAAGCACTCAAAAGTTGTTCAAAGCGTCAGACGAGTAGCCGATAGCAGTGTGCCAGATGGCGCTATGGGAGCGCAGTGGCTATGGAGCATTTTGACGGCTGAAATTACGGGAAATGGTTTGCGTAAAGCCTGTCACGAGGTGTATGAGCGGCTAGCCGGAGCGCCGATGGATCTGACTATTGAGGTCCATGGTCACGCTCAAAAGATCGATGCTAAGAATGTGCGCCCGGATGACTTTGATGATGTCATTGAAAAGCTAGTGGCCGCAGCACAGCAGATGAAGGCAGCAGAATAGCTGTACTGAGACTTTGGTATCAACGGTCTTAGTATTAACAGTAGATACCGCATAATCATGGCTAGAAAAGTTGCACTGTTGATCGGTGTCGATGACTATGGCACGGGGCTCAAGTCGTTGCGATGTCCAACGAATGGGGTGGCGGCTATGCGTTCTGTGCTGCGTAACCCGGATATCGGTGGGTTCGATCAGGTGGTGGCGCTGATGGACCCTGATGTGGGTGATATGCGATCGCGTATTTGTGAGGTATTCGCTCACCTGCAAAAAGAAGACATGGTGCTGTTCTACTTTACGGGTCATGGCATCAAAGACATGAGCGGGGACTTTTATCTGACCACGTCTCAAACAGAGCTATTCGAAAGCGGTCGCCCGAACGCTGGCACCGCAGTAGAAGCCCATTTTCTTAAGCGAGAGTTGAGCAATTCTTGGGCCGAGCGCAAGGTTGTTATTCTAGACTGTTGTTTTGGCGCGGCTTTTGCTGATGGCTTTCTAGCGATGAACAACAACATCGTCGATATCGCCTCTCACTTTGGTGGAAAAGGCTGGTGCGTCATGACCTCATCGACCTCGTCACGCTACGCCCTAGAGCAAGAAGGAGAATCGCTTTCTATCTACACTCGCTATTTAGTAGAAGGTCTAAAGACAGGCGGCGCGGCGCTAGATGGCCAAGATTCTATTTCTGCTCAGAACCTGCATGAGTATGTGAAAACGCAGATACAGGTAGCAGCGCCCGCCATGGAGCCCGCCATCTTTAACGGGCAAGAAGGACACGATATTATCATCGCCAAAGTCCAGCTAAACAACGAACAGCGCTACCGCAAACAAGTCCAGCAAAGAGTCCGCAACGGTGATATTGGCCCAGCTGGCAAGGCAGTTCTACTTGAGTGGCGGCAGCGGCTAGGCTTGGGCGCTATGCAAGCTAGCGCTATCGAAGCCGAAATTTTGAAACCCTACAAAGAGAGACAGAGCCATCTAGCACTATACGCTAAAGCTCTAGAAGCTGAAAAGTCTTTTGCCTATCCTTTTAGCGAGGTCACTATTCAAGATTTAAAAGAACTTCAGCGATTGCTCAGTTTGCGAGATGAAGATGTACGCTCAGTAGAAGCGCATGTTTTGCAATCGGCTCAGTTGCCTGTCGCTCAAACTGTTGGAACACCAGATAGCCAGCCGCCGCTGATTCAGCCTAGATCTCTCCAAGCCCCGTCTTCACCCACTTCATCTTCACATACCTCACAGTCTTCGTTCTTACCGTCCCAGCCCCAGCCTGATGGTTTCCAGCCTATTCATTCAGCGACAGCTAGATCGACAAGAACTAGATTGCCAGCAGCTCAGGCAATAGCTAAAACAACCGCTAAATTATTAGCTAGACAGCCAGCAACTGCTTCGGTGATTGCTACCCAATCTGTTACAGCGCCGCCTATAGAATCGCCAATCGAGTCCTCACCCGCTAAGTCTCCTTCTATAAAAGAGTGGGTTCGCTCTACTAGAGTCAAGCCCGCCTCTTTTGAGCCAGTGACTGGTTCAACGTTTACCTTTCAAACCCTACGGGTCGATCCGCAAGGTGAACCTATTCAGAAAAAACGGTGTAAGGCGACCTATTTTGGCGAATTAATAGCCAAAGGCGTCACCCTAGATATGGTTCGCATTCCCGGTGGTCAATTTCTGATGGGAGAAACCATAGAAGAGAGAGAAGTGGAGGGTACTCCCGCGCAGTGTAATGTTGCTGTCTCAGAGTTCTGGATGAGTAAGTACACCATCACTCAGGTGCAGTGGTGGGCAGTGATGCAAAGAGAACCGCGATCGCCTAGGTCGGCTTCTCCGGCTAGAGAAAATACGAGAAAGAACAGAACGCCGCTTCAACCTATCGAGAACATCTTTTGGACAGATGCGGTAGAGTTTTGTCAGCGGTTATCACAGCAAACAGGTCGAACCTATCAGCTACCCAGCGGTGCCCAGTGGGAATATGCCTGTCGCGCCGGGACTACCAGTCCTTTCTACTTTGGTGAGACGCTCACGCCAGAGCTGGCAAACTACAACGGTAACTATACCTATGGTGAAGGTCCCAAAGGTCGCTACCGAGAAGATAGCACCGAAGTCGGCTGCTTTTGGCCCAACGATTTTGGTCTGTATGATATGCACGGCAACATGTGGGAATGGTGTTTAGATGGCTGGCACACCCCCCAAGGCAAATATCTCGACCCTCGAAGTGCTAGTAGCCAGCTCGCTAATCAGAAGAAATCTCTTAGAGGCGGAAGCTGGTTCTACTTACCCACTAACTGCCGCTCTGCATACAGCCTTACCTATCCTTTCCACAACAGAACCGACGACATCAGCTTTAGAATCATTTGTCTGCATCCTAATCGCCAGACGCCCGTGCTTTAATGTTGAAGGCGCAGCGATTGAGCCTTTCTCTAGGGCATTTGAAGTTGGAGATGAGTCTGTTATTATCTAGCCGGGATAGAATAAAGCTCAAGCAATCGCAGAAAAACCTTTATGGCTGTACAGCAATCATCTCGTGAGTGGCAGCGGCTGCAAAATGGCTCGGATATTCGAGGGGTAGCGCTAGCAGGCGTGCTGGGTGAATCGGTGAATCTAACATCGGCGGTGGCCTATCGGCTAGGGCAGGCATTTGTAAGCTGGCTGGCGACAAAGCTAGGTAAGGCATCGACAGATCTAGTGGTGTCGGTGGGGCGAGATAGCCGCCTTTCTGGTCCGGCGTTGAGAGATGGATTAGCTGCTGGGATGATGAGTTTGGGGACGCAGGTGCTGGATTTTGCGATCGCATCCACACCCGCTATGTTCATGAGCACGGTCACCGAGGGCTACCACTGCGATGGGGCAATCATGCTCACCGCTAGCCACCTACCGTTTAACCGCAACGGTCTCAAATTTTTTACCGCTGACGGTGGCCTAAACAAACCTGATATTACCGCTATTCTTACTCTCGCTGAGAAAGATAGCTTCTCGGAGGTGCCAAAAAAAGGAGAGACTGAAGAAAGAGACTTTATTTCTGTTTATTCCAATGGCCTAGTTCAACAGATTCGCCAGTCAGTTAATCATTCAGAAAACTACGACCAGCCGCTTAAAGGTCTACATATTGTTGTAGATGCTGGTAATGGGGCGGGCGGTTTTTATGCGAGCAAAGTACTAGAGCCTTTGGGCGCTGACACCAGCGGCAGTCAGTTTCTAGAGCCTGATGGCAACTTCCCAAATCATATCCCCAATCCAGAGAACGAAGCCGCGATGGCTGCTATTCGCGGTTCTGTGCTGAATAATAAAGCTGACTTTGGCATCATCTTTGATACAGATGTAGACCGCTCAGCCGCCGTCGATCCGCAGGGCAATGAACTGAATAGGAACAAATTAATTGCGCTGATCTCGGCGGTAGTTTTGCGAGAGCATCCGGGATCTACGATCGTGACCGACTCGATCACTTCGGACGGACTGACTCAGTTTATTACCGATTTGGGGGGCGTGCATCATCGGTTCAAGCGCGGCTACAAGAACGTAATCAACGAAGCTGTTCGGCTAAATAGTGAAGGCGAAGAATCGTGGCTAGCGATTGAGACTTCTGGGCACGGTGCGATGAGAGAAAATTATTTTCTAGATGATGGTGCCTACCTGGTGAGTAAGCTGTTAGTGGAGCTGGCGATCGCACGTCAGTCTAACAAAGTCATTACCGATCTCATCTCGAACTTAAAAGAACCTGCCGAAAGCAAGGAATATCGGCTCAAGATTTTGACAGAAGATTTCAAATCGTACGGTAACGAAGTGATTAAGCGCCTACAGTCTTTCGCAGAGGCGCAAACTGATTGGCAAGTCGTGCCAAACAACTATGAAGGCATTCGAGTCGCCTGTACAAAAGAAGCAGGTTGGTTCTTGCTACGCCTTTCCCTACACGATCCTGTGCTGCCACTGAATATAGAATCGGACACAGAAGGCGGTGTAGATGCGATCAGGCAGCGTCTGCTCAGTTTCTTCGATACTGATTTCTCCGGCACGTCAGACCAGCTAGACACAAGCGCCCTTACCAGCTAGACAAGAGCGCTTTTACCAGCACCAGCACATCAGAGCGCGACCAAGTGCGCGGTTGAAAAGGCAGCGAGAGTCAACCAGGCTGAAAGTCAATAGGTTGACTCTTGCTGTAGTCTCTCTTCAATAGAAAGCTCAGATTCCACTTCGCCGCCGTAGACCGTGCCAATCTCTTGCTGTTCAAAACGCTCAGAGACAAGCTTGTAGGTTTCTTTTTCTAAGGGGACATAGCCTACAAAAGGAACCCAGTCTTGAACGCTTTTGAGATAGAACTGCACAAAGCTCTGAAGCTCGGGCTTAGTTTCAAGGGCTTCAGCATCTACGTAGAGCAGTAGCGGCCTGGTCAGCGGTTGATAGGTCGAATCTTTCACAGCCTCGATAGTTGGCTGAGATGACTGCTGCCCATTGTCAATCGCCAAAGACTTGAGCCGATTCCAGTTGGCTGCGTAGTAGCCCAGTCCAAAATAACCAAGCGCATCTGGATCGTCTGCGATCGCCTCTACCAGAGCGCTGTCATCTTCGCTTTGAGTGTAGTCCGTACGGCTAGCACCCGACTCGTCCACGATGACTTCAGTAAAATAATCAAAAGTACCCGATTCTTCTCCGGGGCCAAAAAGATTAAGCGGGCGATCGGGCCAAGACGAGCGAACTTGATTCCAGTTGTTAATGGTGTCTGCCGCGTCTGGCTGCCAGATTGTCTGCAGTTCTTCGAGGGTGATATCTTCGGCCCAATCGTTCTCAGGGTGAACAACTACCGTAATCGCATCGAGCGCAATTGGCAGCTCTAGGTACTCAATCCCGTTTGCTTTGCACGCTGCCATTTCCGCTGTCGTGATTGGACGAGAGGCGTTGTTGATATCGGTCTCTCCAGTGCAAAATCTTTCAAAGCCGCTGCTTGTGCCTGAAAAGGTGACTGCGATCGCCGGGGCATCAGAGTTCGATTGCTGGTAGCGTTGAGCCGCCTCGTACGAGATTGGAAAGACCGTACTAGAGCCGTCGACTTTGATGAAGTTGCCTCTGGCGAAACGGGTGACATTGATTGTTCTGGTGCTGTATTCACCATCGCCGAGGATGCTGCCCTGGTCTGATGTCGGCGTAGGGGCTGTGCAGGCGGTTGTCAGCGCGATGGTTCCAAAGATAGCTGCTGCTGTGGAAAATTTAGTTTGCATACTCTTTAATGGAGTTTAATGGAGATTTTGTTTTAGTTTTCTTTTTGCATCAGCTTTTTCAAGCTGTCGCCAAGCTTATTGAGCAGTATGTCAATACCCTCTTTGACTTCCTGCCAGGCTTCTTCAGCCGCTTCACGAATGTCCTCAAGCTTGACTTGAGCTTGCTCTAAGTGCTCTTCTAAGCGTTCGATTTCCTCGTGCTGTCCTTCTTTTATTGCTTGCTGTTTTTCTTCTTTTAGACGACTAAGCGCTGCTTTTGCTTCATCAATTTGAGTTTCTAGCTTCTCGATATATGTCAACTTTTCATTCATGAGAAAGGCTCCACTACAAGGATGAATCTTTAAAGGCAAAGGCTATATATCCAAACGGAAGTTTCAACGGAAATTCCGTCAAAACAGGGCTGTGGCACCTAGAAGCATGCCCGGAATCACAAAAAACACGCCGATGATATAGGCAAAGGCGATGGATTTCTTCTCGCTGGCAACAACAGCGAGCGTCTCTGCACATTGGATCGGCAGACGACAGAGAAAAGGAATACAGTAGATAACTATCACGCCGAGAGAGTTATACAGCAAATGAACTATTGCGATTTCTAGCGCAGCGACTGCCTCCGCACCCGACACCGAAGTCGCCGCTAGCAAAGCCGTAATACAGGTGCCGATGTTAGCGCCTAGTGTGAAAGGATA
>NZ_JADEXO010000050.1 GCF_015207105.1 cf. Phormidesmis sp. LEGE 11477 | reverse complement strand
GCTATGAGATTAGTGACAGTGCCGAGCTGATCGAGCTGGGTTTGAAGAGAATTGCTGAGTTCAATCGGGGAGACAATCGTAAGAAGAGAGTTTGGCAGTTCTCCTTTAGATTGGCTACGCACCACCGTCATCCGCGTTCCTACGTTTAGCCCCATATAGCGTAGCGGTTGCTCAGCTACCCAAAGATCGACGTCTAACTCTCGTAATGTCATAGCTTCTGATTCTGCCTAGCGCCCGACAACTCAACTGATTGAATAATGGAATAGATAGTTGCTCGTGGTGGACATATTGACAGATAGTCTGTTGACATGGCTAATAATTCTAGGAGTGCGATCGCACCTTATCTTATAACCCCAAAGTTTTGAAACTGAATAGATAGATTAAAGCAATAGCACCATGTGACGAATTTTTTATTGGTTGCGTACGGCTATCCACATAAAGATAAATCCGTAAATTCGTAATTGGACTCCAAAAGCCATGTGCTTTTCTACACCAGCCTAAATTTAATTACTCAATAAAAATACTTTTCAGAATACGCATCACGTTCGTCACTAGAGGCAATCCCTATGCTTCCACAAGATTGTATTCAATCTGACTTTATCCTATGTCACTCAAACATTCGACCTGGCATTCGATCTGGTACGCAATCAGCGAATGTTTGAAAACTTCGGTAGACTTAGTTTTCGCCTGCTGAAGTCAGTTTACGCAATTGATCGATGCTGAATTACGAATCTAGAGTTGACATATTTTTTGATTGGGGGTTTATTGTTAGGTGTCAATACGTAATCCAATAGTCGTAATAGAACCAACAAAAGGCTGAGATAGTTCAGTTTTTCTACTCAGACAATCTTCTTCACAGCGTTACCATGTACTGGCATTGGGCGTTGGCAGGGGCATGTCCCTGGCGGCGGTATCTCCTACTCGCGTGGACCTATGTGTGGATTCAGCTGGTCTCTGCTGATAAAGAGACACTCGAAACTTCCTGAAAGAGCAAACGTTGGTCCTTTTTATCAAATGCAGAAGCTGTCACTAGAGGGCAGTGTGAGCAGAGGACAGACAGTATAAGCACGTCACTAAGAAGCTAGCAAGCTATTAGGTTTGAAGCGCTTTCTTCCCGTCATATCTCCATCTATTTACTTTCATCTACCCTCGGTTGAATCTCTATTAATTTTGTCAAAACTTCCGGTTTAACTTCCACTGACGAATGGCAGTGGTGGCTTTCCGTAGCTGGCTAGCAATACTCTTAATAGACAGGAGTTTCCGGTAGATTTCTATTCTTGCAATTCTATTCCTGATTCTATTCCTGTAAGTAGCTATCTATTACTACGGATCCCCAATGATAATGCGGTTTCTACGTGGGTGGTATCACGGTAGATGAAGCTTTTAAGATGAATTAGGTTTAACCAGTGCTGATGCCTTCACAATCTCTTCACATAACATCTCATCACAGCTTTTACCTTTCAAAGTTTTTACGTCTTTTCTAGGTTGCATCTCCGATGTCTAAACATTGGTAAGGAAACAGGAAATCTCTATGAATATGAACGCTCAAAACATGTCAGGCGGCATGCATACTCAAGGTGCAGGTCACTCCAATAATCATCAGATGGCTGGCCATGCTTCTCTCATGAGCTTAGTGCCTGAGTCTGCAGTGACTCACAAAGCAGTGAGAAGTGGTTCCTGGTTCAGCCCTAATACATGGGCTGGAAAGAAAGTGCCAGACAACAACGCTAATGTCATGATTGCTGATGGTGTTAAAGTCACCTATGACAAAGAAAGCGATGTTCAGCTTAAGACGGTACGTGTAGACGGTACGCTCACGTTTGCTAGGAACGCAGATACCAAAATGGTGGTTGATACGTTAATCAACATGCCCAGTGGTACGCTTAGCATTGGTACCAAAAACAATCCAATCCAGTCTAATAAGACTGCCTCAATCGTAATTGCCGGAGAAGGCAAGATCGATACTAAGTGGGATCCTACTCAACTTAGTCGGGGCGTTGTAAGCCATGGTCATGTCGAAATATTTGGCGCGGATAAAACTGATTTTATTGCTTTAAAGGAAGATGCCGAGGCGGGCGATCGCTACCTGGAATTAGACGGTGTTCCCAAGGGCTGGCGTGTCGGTGATAAGCTTGTCCTCGGCGGTACTCGATACAATCGATTTGGCTCTCATGAAAACAATAGCCGCTTTGGCGATGAAGAGCTTACTATCACCGAGATTGCTGGTAACCGTGTCAGATTCACCAACGACGACGTCAAATCTGACGACAAGAAGAATGCTCTTAGATTTGATCACACTCGCCCAGATATTCCTGAAAAGGATCGAATCAAGCTCTACGTTGCTAATGTTACTCGTAATGTCACCTTCGAGAGTAAAGACAGCAAAGATCTGCCAATCGATCAGCGTGGACATGTCATGTTCATGCACAATCCCGATATCAGCGTAAACAATGCCGGATTCTACAACCTAGGTCGTTCAGATAAATCCAAGATAGTTGACGACCCAAAAGAAAACATGGACGGCTCGCCCGGCAAAGGCAAGAATCCTAGAGGACGATATAGTCTTCACTTCCACCGGACGGGCGCGGATGATATCAATGGTCAAGCAGCTGTTGCTAACGGTAATGCAATTGTCGATAGCCCTGGCTGGGGAATTGTTCATCACGATAGCTACGCCAATCTTTCAGACAACGTTGTTTTTGATGTTGCTGGCACTGGAATCGCCGCAGAATCCGGTAACGAGCTAGGTACCTGGAAGAATAATCTCACTATCAAGACTACTGGACCCGGTAGAAACATAAGAAGTCGCGAAGTCCAGAGGCGCGAGGACAAGTATGACTTTGGATTTAATGGAGAAGGCTACTGGGTACAGGGTGCCGCGCAAGTTGTCATGGAAGACAACGTTGCTATTAGTGCTCACGATGCTGGCATTACTCTTTTTGGAGACGGTCAAGGCAACGAAGTGCGAGACGTTGGCACGATTCTTCTCAAGAATCTTCCTGAACGAATTCAAGCACTTTTCCCTGAAAACAAAGAGAAAGTGGATATCACTGATGTTCCGCTTAATAAGCTCAGTGGCTTTCAAAGCTATAATACCGACGTCGGTATCAGAGTATGGTCTCAGCTAGCTAACTTCGATGGCCAGATGGAGTTGGACAATAGAGCACCCAATGCCATGCATAGCGGTCGTGCTACTATCGATGATTTTACTGTTTGGAAAGCACGCACTCAGGGCATAAATACTGACTACAGTTCCAATATTGATTTCGTTGATGGCCTGATTGTTGGAGATGTTGAAAACCCTAGCGGCGATGGCATTGTTCATAACCACGCGACTAATGGGCTTCGCTACATAGACCTTACCGTTCGTGGCTTTGGAGAAGGTTACAATCCTCAATTCCCCGATGTAGAGAAGAATGGCATTGTTACGACCTCTATCGAAGACAGCGTCTTTGGTAACAATAGATTCAATTTGGCAGAAACTGGTGAGTTCAAGCGAAGCAAATATGCTTTAGATGACTACCCCACTCTCTTGAAGATAGATAATACCGAGTTCGAAATTAGCAAAAGAAATAATAGGCTTCCTGTTCCCAAATTTAGTGGTACTACCGTAGGTGGGCTATCCGCCACCTTCGATGCCAGCAAATCTTACGATTCCGACAAAGTTGAATATCCTGGACCTAGTCAGGGCATTGCTAGCTATGGATGGGATTTTGATGGAGATGGCGAGCTTGATAGATTTGGCCGCAAAGTTACGCATCACTTTGAGCAAGCGGGTGAGCATGAAGTCTCTTTACGAGTCTTGGATAGTCAGGGCGCTACTCAAACTCTCACTCAGACTGTTGAGGTAGGTCGCACTGCCTATACCAACCCCTTCAAAGATGGTGATATCGATCAGAAGACAAAACTCAATGGAAGTAGACGCAGACGCCTAAGCAGTTTGGCGGCAGGAGATGGATGGAAAGGAACCGACTATGTTCGTGTCGGTAATGGCAGCATAGAGCTAGCAAACACTAGACGCCGCAGAGCGGGATTAGGCCAGGTTGTCCAAGATGACGGTCTCCACAAAGGGAAGCAGACGCTCAGCTTTGGATTGAAAAACATTGAGGGTAGCAGAGATAAGGTAAGAAGAAACAAAGTAACTGTTCAACTATGGGGTGTTAATGGGCAGTTCGATGGTCTCCTTTCAGAAGGAAGTGGACCAACCCAAGCGGGTACTATTCCTATGACCCGAAAGTTGCTGTTTGGAAAAACTTATGGCGGCAGTGATGGGTTCTTCAACTTTAAAGATTTTGAAGAAACAGTTGATTTAGGCAATGGCTACCAGCATTTGGTTGCTAGGGTGAAAACCGACCGGACTAGCGATCGCGGCGACTCTGTTGCCCTATCTTATTTCGAGCTAGACGCCGAAGGTGCTCCGCAAGGAATACTTCCCATAACGAAGACAGACAGTGTGACTGCTCCAACTGTTCCTGATCCACAAACCCCAAAAGATCCAAACTCAGATCTAGCCAAGCTTCGCCGATCGCCTAGCTTAGTTGCTCAGTTCAGCTTTGATGAGGGTAAAGGTCCCTCAACCAACGATATTGGTAGTGCCGGTACTCGACACAGAGGCTTGCTGAAAGGCGATTCAATCTGGGCGAGAGGACTTGAAGGTGACGGCATTGCTTTCTCTGGGAATGGTGATGTCAGAGTTGCTGACTCACGCAGCATTAATCTAGGTATCCATCAAGAACGGACAGTCTCTGTTTGGTTTAAGGCAGATGAAATCTCGAACAATAGTGGCAAGCAGGTTATCTACGAAGAAGGTGGCAAGCTCCGTGGACTCAATATCTACCTTGATAAAGACCGCCTGTTTGTAGGGGGCTGGAATGATCCGCGCCGTGAAAGCGGCTGGTCTGGAACATGGCTAAAAACCGACAATGTTTCAGAAGATACCTGGCATCATGTTTCGCTGGTACTTGACGGCGATAGCAAGCTCAAGCCTAATTCGCTAAGAGGCTATTTGGATGGCGAACAGTTTGGTGTAGGTTCAGCCTCCCAGCTCTGGAGCCATACAGGTGGTGTTGGTATCGGCGGCGTGGCCGGCAGTAGTCGCTTTCATGATGGCAGACGTCAAGGCGGTGGACTGACAGGTCTAATTGATGAAGTCTCTGTTTTTAACAGGGCGCTTAACCCAGACCAAATAGATACTCTCGCAGACTCGAGCTTTCTATAGGTCTTCTATAGATAGAAGTAGAGCTGGGGCTAACGAGGGGTAGATTGAACATTACAGGACCATATCGCAACGAAGCGATATGGTCCTGTAATGTATGGGCTATTGCTATATGTGCAGGTGGTATGTAGATGCTGCTGTAGCCTGCAGTGACAAAGCTATAGGGCTTGCTACTTTGCTACATACATTCACATTCTCTAGAGGTGAAACCCTTATCACAACAGAGCGACGTAACAAAGGCTATATGCGCGTATGTGGCAAGCAGGCTTCTAATCTAAGAAGTTGAAGATGCTGAAGAATGTACCTAAAAGTCGACCTACAGGGTTAACTGCTAAGCCTACGGTATCTGAGAATGTCGCTAGCCCCGATCTGGCTACGATTAGAACATCATCTTCACGCAAAAGAGGATTGGTTTCCTCATTTATGCCATCGCTGAGGTTCACAGCAACTTCTCGCCGTTCTACCGAGCCATCTGGATTAAGTCGAATGAGTCCCACTACGTCTCTATCGGCTCGCTGAGCGTCAAAACCACCTACTGCTAACAGGACTTGGTTAAGCGGTGTGTTGGGTGATACTTGAACTGGCCCCGGTCGGCCTACTTCGCCTACGACAAAAACTGTGACTTCTTCAGGCGAAAAGTTAGCATCGCCTAACTGGGCGGCTTCTGCTGGATCTATGACTTCTGCTACGGGAATAGCGACCGTATCGCCTGAGCGCAGCACAATATCGCTAGACATATTGCCATCTTTTAGTAAATTCCAAAGATTTACCTGTAGTACTTGCGCCTGTCCAAAGCGATCGGGGCGATAGACTTCAATCTGCCGGATATCTGCTCTAGAAGAAATTCCACCAGCTAGCCGTAAGGCGTCTGTTAGCCTTGGAAAAGTAACCGCACCATTGTTTCGAATGGGAACAGTGTAAGTGCCCGGACGCCCAACCGCTCCAACGACGCCAATTTGAAGTGGTCGTAGAGTTGTTGGCACAAGCGCGACCTGAGGCGATCGCAGATAAGGCATGTACCGCTGTGCGATCGCCTCAGACGCACCGGGTAAGGTAAGTCCGCCTAAAGCAATCTGACCAGTTACTGGTAGGCTGACAGTGCCATCTGGGAGCAACACAAAGTCCCCACCGTATTCAGGTGCCCCAAAGACATCAATACGGATCTCGTCACCTGGGCCCAGCACATATTCGTTCTCCCATCCGATTGCAGTAGTTGGTGCAACTCCAGGCGGTACTATGTTGCCAGCATCACTTGCTGGCCTAAGCGCTGGCGAGACAGGCTGAGACAAACTGCTAGGCAGAGTTGGTAGAGTCTCTTGCTGCGAAACAAAAACAGGTGAACCGGAACCCGATCTAACAGAGGTAGAAGGCTCGATTGTTTGCCTCGCCTCAGGGGTGGTCGCCGCAAGCGCTTGCTGGGAAGAGGTTACAACTCCGATACCACAGCATATGGACAGCGCCGCAGCAATGCGTCTGGTGGAGGGCGACAAAGAAAGAGACTTCATAGCAAGCAATCAACTCAACGTAATGTTAATTTCACACTCTCTCCACTATCGATCGACTATCTGTCTTCGGGTATAGCTTGAAGAGAAATTCTTCTAAAGTTAATCAATCATCAGCAACTAAGCGCTTTTGTATCAAGTCATGGTGAAGTCACCTTCGTCGAGGCGCAAGATTCTGTATATTTTTCTATATATCTGTATATAGGCTGTGCCTAATGCACTTTATCGTCATACGGATGCTACGTAGATCAATCATCCTTATAGATCTTATAGACATCATCAACCTCAGAACAACTACTAGCCTTTTCTGAAGTTTGTGTAAAGATAAGGCCCGACGGCTACGGTTATTTTTCCCTGTGCATTATATTTTTTATAGCTGGAAATACGTATTTCACTTCCTTCAAATCACTGCTACGGCTCACATATTGATAGTATTGATAAGCCAGCGTGAGGGGAAGTTTCGGTTGATTGACAGACTCGCTGCTCTGGATTGCCTAAGTCTGCACTAGCTGTGGACTTCTTCGCATTCTGTGCGTCTGTTTAAACCTGTTGGTGATCATCTGGGTATCTACTAACTGTTTTGATGAAGACGTGTTTCCGAAGATGAGAGTGCATCCGCTCAAACGAGTAAATCGTATTGAGCTAAGTTCAGTAAAACCTCTTAAGTAAACATAAATGCAGCAAACAACTACACCATCAAGTGCTTTGCGGTCTTCTAAGCGTACGGCCGTCAGTTCTATCATGAATGCTTTGCCCAAAATTGCATTCTTGGGTACTGCTCTACTTGGTACAGCTTTTGTCCTCACCGCTCCAGCTCAGGCTCATAGCCTTAAGGGTAGCTTTGACCTCAGTGGTAATACGCGAGTTGGTAGGCCGAATGCAAGTGCGCCTGGTATGGCTCCGGTCAAGTTCAGAGGAGCTGTCGGTGTTGATGATACAGGCACGTTCTCTGGGGCTACTGTTTCGAGTACCCCAAAGATTAAGAAGCTCAAGCTGACTAGAACTCCTTCAGGAACGTACTCCACTCCCGCTGTTGAGAGCTTCATCAGCTTCGGGGCAGTTGACTTTGGCAGTAGAGGATCGGGCGTGCTTACGTTTGATCTAGATGCTTCAGAGTTCGACAGGACGCTTCCAGCAAGTTCTCTGGAGATTGCTAATAAAGACTTCTCAGGCTCATTTAAGCTTGATGGCAATACCTTCATTAGTAATGCCTTTGGCTCTTTCACGGCTTCTCGAGTTTCGGGCACGAGCTTCGATTACGACTTGAGCGTAGGCGAACCCGTTCCTGAGCCTTTGACAATCCTAGGATCAATAGCAGCCGTGGGCCTTTTAGGCGTTGGCAAGCGAGAGCTTAGCAAGGCAGGTGCCGGAAACTCTGAAGATGACGTTGTTTAACGAGTCTCGGATAATTCGGTTTTAGGATGATTTGATGGAACGTTTCGTTCTAGCGCCAGCTCAGTCAGGCAAGTTTTTCTATCTATATTTGGTAGGAACTGTGGCTGGGCTGGCAGTTGTCTATCTGACATTGGTTGATCGCATTGGTAACGAGAGCTTGTTTGGTAATGGGTGTCTTTTTTGGGGTGCCTGTATTTCCCTACTTTGGCAAAAGCGACATGAGTTTTTGTTTGGTAGCGATCTTATATCGAGCACTACTGGTCTATTAATAGTAACGGTAGTCTTAGTGAGGACGGTTTCGCTGCCTACCGAGTCTGTACTACTAGCCTTTCCCTTCCTCTCTTTACTAGGAATTACGCTAATAGCTTCTGGCTGGCGCGGGCTGAGGCAGTTCAGAAGCCCTTTACTGATTCTATTTTTTCTAGGACTACCACAGCTCTTGATTGGTACATTCTTAGATATCTCTATCGTGACGGCGAAGGTGTCGGCTTTCCTGCTCTGGTATGTTGGCTTTGATGCTGTGCTGAAAGGTGTGTTCATCCACTTGCCGGGTGGGAGCATTGAGGTTTACCGAGGATGTTCTGGACTGGCGAATATGCTGTATATGTTAGGAATTTCTGCCATATTCAGCGTCTTTCTCCCACTCAACCGCTCTAAGCAGTTACTTTCTGTTTTTGTATCAGTGTGCTTAGGCTTTTTTGTCAATGCGGTTCGGGTGGCTTTGTTGACTATATTAGTTGCGAACAGTACAGAGGAAGCCTTTGAGTATTGGCACCTGGGCGAAGGTTCTTTGATCTTCTCGATGCTGACGGTAATGCTTTTTGGGTGCTTCTATATTTTGCTGATCAAATGGCAAACCCCCAAGGGCGTAAAAGAGCCACAGCGAATTGACTTATGAAGCCTGAAGGATTATGGACTTCCATTTGGCGGTTTTTATTGCTATTTAGCTTTGGCGGTGTCTACATTGCTTTGGCAGCAGTCGTTCTGAGACCATCATCTACACAGGCAAAATCAGAGCCTTTCCTCTTCCCTGATCAAATATCTATCTCAAGCTGGCAGTTTGTCGATGCCGATGTCATAGAAGGGCCTAATGTTCGACGGCAAGGCCGACGGTACCGATACGCTCAGAACGAACGTACCTTGGTAGCTACTCTTTGGTATGGCCGCGATGGAAGAGCTTGTCAGAACCTTTTGCGTGAGCAGCTCTCTGCTTCAGGCTTGCCTGCCTCTAGTGAGCAAGCCAGCGAGGAGCAAGTCAGTGCTGACCAAATTAGTGGCGATCGGATCGGTAATGTTTCAGCTGATGAGGCCCAAGTAGGTGGTGGTCGAGTAGGTGGTGGTCGAGTAGGTAGTGCTCAAGTAGGGGACGCTTCAGTGCAGGCTGCTTCTGCGATATCAGTTCATACGTCGATTGAAGGCTCTTACAGATACATCAGTCAGCTAGGGGTAGACTCTCTACAGGCTCTGATTGATGCTAGAGGTGGGAGCGTGGTTACTCACGAACAATTCATGCGTAACCGCTATCGATATTTTCTTCGTCCTCGATCGATGCTGCGGTGGCTGACAGGCAAAGAAAGTATCGTTGGCGATCATGATTGTCTCCTTACTGAGCTCTCGATCGAAACTACGTCAGCGCTCAGCCGTCCGCTACTAGACTCAGCTTGGCAAGATGTATCTCAGTGGGGACAGGCCCAATTGTACGCAAAGCCATAGATCTTCCCTTGCTGCTTAGGTCTAGTTAGCTAAGTTCATATTGCTCAAGCTCATAGTTGCACCGCTACCCGTAGCGGCAAGTCTCTTGGCTTTTTTATTGACATTTTATTGATATGACTTCAATCCAAAATACTCCAGCCTCGGCTGAGAACAGTGTGGTGACTGGTGGTAGCGTGACTGATAGTAGCGTAATCAGCAGCCGGGTTGATTCGCTTTGGGACTTTAGCTCGGGGTTATTGCAGTCTGTTCGGGTTCTGCGCTTCGTGGGCTATGGGTTACTGCTGCTAGCGCTTTTAGACCTCGCAGAAGTGGCCATTCCTCCTCAATTTATGAATCCGACGTGGGAGTTTCAAACGATGGGCGCGTTAGTTGAGCGCGTTCCAGTTCCTTTAATAGGTTTGGGGCTGGTATTTTTAGGGGAAAATAGCGGCCGATCCAAACGGGCAAAACTTTTGCTGAAAGTGCTCTCTTGGCTTTCGTTGCTGGTGGCTATTTTGTTTTTCCTATTGGTTCCAATGGGCGCTTTGAACACCGTACGTATCGACGAACAAAACCAACAGAGATTGGATGTTCAACTTAGCCAAGGAATTGCTGAGCTTGAAGCCGTCAGTCAAGAGCTTGATAGCGCTACGACTGCCAATGAGATGAGCAGCTTGCTTGCCTCTATTTCAGATGAAGCAGTTCCTGTGATTGAAAGTAGACAGGATGTACGCGAGGCTAAGGCTAGCTTAGAGACTGCTTTGGCAGAAGGCGAGTCTGCTTTGCAACGCGATGCCAATAGGACTTTGGGTACTCAAAGAAGGCGTTTACTGAAGCGCTCTGTTAAGTGGAATATTGGGGCGATCATCTCGGGTGCTTTGTTCTTCACTATCTGGAAAGGAACTAGCTGGGCCCGCCGTTAGCTCAATACCTGTCTTCAACGTTTAAGAAAAGGCATAGCCTTTGATTGTGCTAAAAGCAAAGTGCCGAAAGCTGTATTAGACGATGCTTTGTAGGTGTTGAGCGATTAGTGTGTTGATAGCTGCGATGTCGAAGCGATCGCGCGCTTGCTCTTGAGCAAGTTGAGCAATCTGCTGACGCTGCTGAGGCGCACTGCGACAGGTCAAAATTACCTTTGCTAGAATCTCCGGCTCTCCTGGTGGACAGAGCCAGCCATTTTCTCCAGTGTCAATCAGCTCTGTGGCACCACCTGCAGCCGCTGCAATAACAGGTGTTCCACAGAGCATCGACTCTACGATTACTCTGCCGAATGGCTCTGGTGCTGTAGATGTGTGCGTAACTAGATTGCAGGCGCTCATTAGCTGAGGAATATCTGAACGAAATCCAAGAAACCTGACGCGACCCTCTAATCCTAGCTGCTTCACTTGACGATGCAGTTCCAAGACGTATTCATCCTCTCCAAATAGAGCATCTCCTACCAAAATAGCTTTAGTATCGTCAGGACATAGGGTCAATGCCTTCAGCAATATATGCTGCCCCTTCCAAGGAGAAAGACGGCTGAAATGACCAATCCAAAAGCCGTCAGTCAGGGCTAGCGTCGTTCGCAGATGCTCGGTTTCTGCAGGTGCGATCACATACCGATCGCTATCAAACCCGTTATACACCACCCGGCAGAGCTGAGAACGGCCACCAGCGGCAACAAAGGCTGTCTGACTTGCCTGTGAGTTAGCGATGACTAGCTTAGCGACCCGGTTGGCCAGAGTGACTAGCACCGTACGGTTGATTTTGCTGAAGTGATCGGGTGAGATAATGTCGTGCAGATGATACACTAGCGGTCGCTGACTCCAAAGGCTAGCTAAAGCCCCTATGACGAGCGCCTTTGGGGTATTGGCATAGATTAGGTCATAGCTGCGCGCTGTGCCTGCTACTGCCTGTACTAGCGGCAATAGCTGACTCGTACTGCGAAGGCTAGTTAGTAAACTGCTCTCTTTGCGAACGTTGATTGTCTGCGTGGTGAACACGGTTGTCGGAATTTCGTGCTGTGCTAACAGGGCTCGAAAAGGTCCGTCTGCCAAAAGACCTACTATCGAGTGCTCACGGTAAGGCTTTGCGATATCTAATAAACAGAGCTCAGCTCCCCCCGGCGTGCCGCTTTGATCTAGAAATAAAATTTTCATCGAAGGGCTGTTCATTTAGAGAAGCCTCAAAACGTGCAAGCCGCTATGGCAGCCAAGTAGCCAAAAGCTGTAGTCGTGAAGTTTAAGGGACAGGCATCAACAGAACGTCTCTTACCCTTTGAGCGATGGTAGGCCAGCTAAAGTTCGCAACCGCATAGCTGCGACAGCTCGCTCTATCTGGCAGGCTAATCTCTCCAGCGATCGCCCGCTGCAGTGTCTGAGTGATTGAATCAGTATCAGCAGTGTCTGTGATTAGATCGAGCGAGAGACCGCTTAGTACTTCTGGCATACCGCCAATTGGCGTACAGATAGCCGGCGTTCCACAGGCCAAAGACTCTAGCAAGACTAGGCCAAAGCCTTCTAGCGACTGGCTGGGCATAACCGTTAGATCAGCGGCCTGGTACGCCATAGGTAAGTCTGCTTCAGGCAGGAAACCTAGAAAGCGAACGTTGTTTGCTAGTCCTAGGCGCTCGACTTGTGCTTCTAGCTGCGATCGCAAGGGACCCTTACCAGCAATGGCTAGCCAAACTTCTGGCACAGCCTCTGTGATTTCTGCTAGGGCTAATAGTAAGTTGTCTAATCCCATCCGGTGAACCAAGCGACGCGGAGTAAACAGAATAAATCGATCCTGGGGCCAGTTCAATTGAGTCCGTGCCTGCGTGCGATCGCAGCTTATTTGAAACCAATCGGTATTTACCCCGCCTGGAATAACGTGGATTTTATTCCAAGGTACTCGATACGACTCATGCAGTATCTGGCCAAATGCTTTACTGAGCACAATGAAGCGATCGCAGCGCTGATACACCTGCTGCTCAATCCAGCGTTTGACCATCACGCCAAGTTTGCTAGAGCCCTCTTTATCGCTCTCTAGTGCCCACGGCCCGTGGAAGTGAAACGTGGTCGGCACGTCTGCTGGAAACAAGCTCATCAGCGGTAAGCTGTACAGAGCAAAATGCAGATTAATAGCATCTACTCTCTTGTGCGATTCTCTTGTACGACTGTCCAGATAGCTGGTTCTAGTCTGTCTAAGCCGCTGCCAGAGAGAACGATCTGGATCTGCTAGATTTGTCAGCGTCACTGGAAAGTCTGCAGCTGATTCAGGCAGCCCTACACCGCAAAGTTCGATAACATCTCTTCTTTTCGACAGATTGTAGGCCAGCTCATAGACATAGCGATCCAAGCCTCCGGGTGTAGCCGGAAACCATGCATTTCCAACACAAACGATAGAGGCAGGCAGATCTGTACTTTCCATTTCCTTTAAGGGCTTGCTGAGAGTCATATTAGTCATACGGACTCGTTTCAATTGTTCTGTTTTACCGTCTTTTCAACCACCACAAATGCCTAAGCTTCACTAAAAATTGAACTTTGGTTGACCAGCAAGAGAGTTTTCTAAAGCTAAGCTCGTAGGTGAGAGTACATATATGTTATTAGTAGGAGTGATCCGCATCACTTAAAACCAGGGTGATTTCCGTTGAGTTTGAAGTTTTTTAACCCAGGTACCTACGGTGACCACTTAGCTAGGGCTAAACAGCTCAGCAAGCAAGCCATAATTAGGGCCAACTACTATCTGGGCAACTACCAACCGGTAATCTGGTTAGCAGGTGATGGCCGTAGCGGCACTACCTGGGTTTCTAATCTGCTCAACTGGCATGGCAGCTACCGAGAGATGTTTGAGCCATTTCATCCTGAGCTAGTTAGTGGTCTAGAATCTTTTAAGCTACATCACTATCTTAGAGTAAACGAGACTGCACCTAGTCAGACTAGAATATTAGAATCTATCTATAGTGGTAACTTCTACCATGAGCGACCAGACGCTTTTAATCGGCGTTTGCTCTATGAAGGTCTCTTAGTAAAAGACATCTTTGCTAATCTACTCGTAGGTTGGGTCAAACACAACCTCTCCCACGTCAGACCTGTTCTTGTGGTTCGCAACCCGTTTGCGGTGGCGCTTTCCAAACAAAAGAGGACTCAGGGAGTTTGGATGACAGAACCTAGAGATTTCTTATCTCAGCCCGCGCTAGTAGAAGATTACTTATTACCCTTCAAAGAAGTCATTGAGCAGGTTGGTGATGATTTTATAGAGAGGCAAATACTGATCTGGAGCATCATCCACTATGTTCCATTTCGGCAGTTGGCTTTAGGTGACGCCTATATTCTGTTCTATGAGAACCTCTTTGAGGAGCCAGAAAAAGAACTCGCTGCTCTCTTTAGCTACCTTTTTGAAGGTGTGTCTGTGACACCGGGGCCAGAGCTTCTAGCGAAGATACGCAAACCTAGTCAAACTCCCGGTAAGGATAATAATATTCTTTTAGGGAAATCTCCTATTGAATCCTGGAAAGATGAATTGTCTTCTGCTCAAATCGATCGGGGCATAAATATACTCGGCCAGTTTGGTTTAGACAAAGTCTATGGAACTCGATCTAGACCAGACAAGAATTTCGTGGAAAATTTCATCAGTCGTGATTGCTAGCTCTTCGTCCAACGTTCATCTAACAGCTCGTATTGCTGAGAGCTCATATTATTTGTAGGTTGAGAAATGCTTTTATTTTTGGTGCCTTTGAAAAGTTCAAAGATGTCGAACTCATGGGAAAACACCTGCGCGTTGCTAGAAAGATCGCTCAAGTCCATATGTGCTCAAACCAGCTCGAAATTCAGAGTTTTAGTCGTTTGCCATGAGCAGCCTCGCCTCGAGTTCCAGCATCCTACTATTGAGTTTTTGAGCGCGAGCTTTCCTGCTCCAGAGCCAATAAACTATGAAGATCAGTTTCCAATGCGCGAAGCAAGAAGAGATAAGCATCGCAAGATTCTGCAAGGCATTTTGCATGCACAGCAAGTTCAGCCTTCTCACATCATGCTGATGGATGCTGATGACTTAGTCTCTAACTCTTTGGCAGCGTTTGTGAACCAGCATGAAGCTGAACCTGGTTGGTACATAGACAAAGGATTTGAGTATTTTGAGGGAGAAGGTCAACTATTTCCCATTAGGAAGCGCTTCTATGGAAAGTGTGGCTCATCTCATATAGTCAGATTTGATATTCTAGAAAAGATAGCTCAAACAACTTCGCTCTCAGACATGCACCATAGGTTCTTGCATCATCAAGATGTAAGAAAATTTGTTGAGAAGCAAGGATTTTCGCTATCGCCTTTGCCTTTCTCAGGAGCCGTGTACATCACTAATCACGGAGATAACATATGGGCTTCGCAGGGTGTTCTTTTAAAGAGATATGGCCAAACGCCAAAAGCTTTCGCGTTGTTTTACCTTCGGAAGTTTTTCAAAGCTATGGCCTCACGAAAAAAGAATGATGCGCTAGTACAAGAGTATGGCATCTATGACATCGCTTCTTGATGTATTTTGGCTCTCCGCGCGCTTTGCTTCCTGATGCATTCTGGCAGAGTCCTAGACATGCAAATGTTCTAGGCGCGTAAGTTGCCTACGTGTGTAAGATATGTCGACTTGCAGTGTGAAGCCTTAAGCAGCGCTTTAAGATGAAGACAAGGCTTTGAGATGAGCATACATAGATTTAGCAAAATAATAGGAAAAACAGGTAGTGCGCTAAACCCATGAGTGAGGATTAGGTGAGGATTGCCGAAGCCTGTCTCTGTGGACATTCTGGAGAGACTATGATGCTTTCATGTTCTCTTAACCGGCTTATCTTTCTTCCATAGGCAGCCTACGCGACTTGAAGAAGCCTGTACCTCTATTATGGCAACACCTACTGATCGACCGCTTAGATTCCTACTTGTTTCGCCAACTTATGCTTGTAAGCCTGTAACTGGTGCAGGACAGCGAACCTCACTTATCTTCAATACGCTGAAAACGTTGGGCAGCGTTGATGTGCTACTCGTCGGTGATGTGAAGTATGAAAAGTTTAAGGCATTTTTCCTAGGGGCAAATGCACTGCACATTGCTAAGCCCGGTGCTCGCTCGGAGCTAGGCATTTGGCGATTTCTACGGCCACTGAGTCCAGGTAGGGTCGATGCGATCGCCATTCGACTGGGGGCCAAAAAGTTTATGTACGAACCTGATAAAAACGTTCAACAGCTCCTAGAAAAGCTTCAAAGTACAACCAATTATGATCTAGTCGTAGGCCGATATCTGAGGCCCACGGTCCGCTCTGGCGCACTCTGCAGTAAAAAAGTCCCTGTTGTTCTAGATGTAGATGACCGCGACGATGTCGTTTACAAATCTCGATTGAATCTACCTGGACTCAATCCCATCCAAAGATTTTTTTTCCAATCCTACTTTCGGCAGACGCAGGCCGTTACCACAGATCTATTACCACGCTTCGATCACGTATGGCTGACCAGCGAAGCAGATGTACAGGAGGTTGTTCATCCGTCTAAATCTATCTTGCCAAATATTCCTTATACATTGAACGGCAGTAGCCAAGCAGCCTTTGAGGAAAGTCGAGATTCTAAGGTGGTTTTGTTTGTAGGCAGCTACGCCCATAGAGTTAACGCGGAAGGGGTAGAACGCTTTGTACTGAACTGTTGGCCAAAAATAAACGCAGCGGTAAAAGATGCCACCTTACGAATTGTCGGCTCCGGTAACTGGCAAGCTGTCAAAGATAAATTCGACCAGGTTCCGAACGTCGAGACTGTAGGATTTGTAGAGGATCTAGCAGAAGAGTATCAGAAGTCGGCCTTTACGATAGCGCCTTTGTTTGAAGGGGGTGGTACTAAGATCAAGGTTTTAGAAACGTTGTTCTATCAGCGGACGGCTGTTATCACAGACCACGCTCAATATGGATACGATAACCTCAAGCATAAAGAGTCGCTTTGGGTAGCAGCTACTGAAGCAGAACTGATCGAAGGCTGTATACATCTATTAAGTAACCCTGATTTGCGCGCTGAGATGGCGGCTAAAGGACGCGAGACCGTAGTTCGAGAGTATTCATTTGAACGGTTCTCTAATCTGATTCGGACATCTATTGAGAAATTTATGCCACAGAGAGTTTGATAACACTAGCAGGTTTATGGCAACAGTTGATGTATTAGTGGATTGTTGTGATGCGCGTTTGCCGTCTTGGTAGGCGTTCCCTAGCGCCGCCAAGATAGCGGGTTCCTACCGCTGCTGATGCATTTAGTGCTACGTGCGACCAGGTTCACAGTTTCTGGAGATCGCCTAGGCTAAGTACGGCTCCTATGGCAGAGGGGTTACCGTTGGGAAGTGTATGTAGTCTGCATGCAGCAAGGTGGCGAACGCTACTGCAGCCTACGTCTATTGACGTTTCCCTCTAAGCTGCTGTAAAAAGCCGCCTATAGGTAGTGTAACTGGCGCAATAGCTCTTCTGACTCTTCGTATATTTCAGCGAGCTGCTGTTCATTAAGCTGACGTTTCCACTGCTCAGTCAACCTAGGATTAAAGGCGGATACGGCTGCTTTAAACGGCTGACGAGAGTTTGTATCTTCGATGCCTAAAAAGTTTAGGATCCTGTCTGCTTCGCCCGTTGGATCTGAGCCGAAAGATTCATATCGAACCTCTAATAATTTGTCTGAGGGCAAATCTCTGGTATCAGCGATCGCCTCTTCTGTAAACCTTTGCCAAGCCCAGATACAGCGACGCAGGTCGCTCGTAGTTTCAAACTCCTTGCGCCTAGCGGGCTCGACCCAGAACTGAGCATACGGCCCGTAGGGATATCCTCCTGGTTCATACTTTCCAGAATCAGCGGCGCTTTTAGCTAACCATGGCTTTTTACTCAGCGAGAGCGCTGCATCGCGGCCATCTCGGATGATATGGATAAATTGAGCATCTGGAAAAGCTTCACTCAAAAAAGGAATGATGCAACAGTTGCGAGGTGTTTTTTCAACAAAGCGCAAGTCACCATCGGCATGAAGTCTCATTAGCCATGCATATACTGTCCGATAAAACCACTCTGCCTTTGCCTGATTCCAAAGCCCCTCATATACATATCTAGCCGCCGCCTTGGTCGCTATTGGCTCAAAGTGATAAGACAGCTCTGGCACTTCGGCGAGACAGTCTCCTAAAAAAGTAGTTCCAGAACGAGCTGCCCCAATCAAAAAAACGGGTCTGCTTAGGTTTGGAAACAGCGTTGACCACACCCGATTTAGAGTCAGCGGACGCTGCTTGGTATGATATTTTTCTCTATCCATCCCTGCTGTTCGCTTGGCCAGATATGGCAGACTCTTCCAAGTCACTGGCTTAGCCCAAGACTCCAATCGTGATTCAGCAGCGCTCTCTAACATACTCATTTGCCATACTCACTTACTTTCATGCTGACTGGCTTTGACGACAAATGATCAAGTCCTTGGCTCTGAGGCAGGTAGTTCGATCGTCAGTAGCTGATTAGCCGCTACATCATTCAATATTTGCGAGGTGCCATCTGGCCAATTTATGGTGATCGTATCTGCTTGATCGTCGGTTCCCAGTCCAAAATACAGGCGGTAGTGCCCTTGAGAAAAGTAGGACCCTTCTGAGCTGCCGACTATCTGCGTCTGGGTACCTACCGAAGTTTCTATTGAAACAGATGCGCCAACGGCCTCTAGGTTCCCTGGTATCCCTTTAAGCACTAACGACAGCCAGTGCGCCTTGGAGTGCTGATTTATCCCTTTATTCCTAAAAAGGCGTGCTTGCCACTTCTCGCTGGGATCGCGCCCTCTAAGCCGATTCACTAACCGGTTGAACAACGAATCTCGCCGCTGTGCTATGAGGAAATCTCGAAAGCCGTCATTATCGTAGTCGAGCCAGGAGCAGCGCGCTTTTTGATATCTCATTCGTTCCCAACCAATTAGTCTTGACAGACGCTCTCTAATGACGGCTGCCTCGTTAGACAGGAGTCGAACTCGCTCAAAGGTGTGATCAGGCTGCTGGCGATATAGTCCGCTCGGGATCGTATGGAGATCGCTGTATCCATCGTTGTCGTAGTCAACCCAGTTGGCACACAAGCTATAGGCTGGTAGTCCTTTTTCGAGAGCGTCTTCTAGCTGGTAGCGATTGGTCTCATCCGTTTGTAGTAGATAGCTCTTAATTTTGCCCGCTACATACACATCGAGACTGCCGTCTTGGTCGAAATCAGCTACGGAAAATTGTTTGTTCCTCGGGTCGGCTAGGTCACCCAAAGGCTCGGCGGTAAAAGTATTACCCTGGTTGTAGTACAAAGAGAGCTCTCTGTTCTGCGTGGTCATAACATCTGGGCGGCTATCACCATCTGCATCAAACCAAACAAATTCACCTGCTTTTGGCAAATCCAACCCAACCGATTCAGCTACGTCTTCAAACGTTCCGTCAGGTTGCTGTTGAAAAAGTTGGTGAGGGCGCTCTACTCTCTCAGAGGCGTTTCGACCGCAAGAGTTATAGATGTCTAGTCGGCCATCGCCGTTAAAATCTACCCAGGCGGACTGCCTAGCTGAGCAGTCATCTTTGATCAGCTGAAATTGAAGTACCTGGTCCTCAAAGGTATCTCCTCGATTGACAAAAAGCTCGTCGTAATATTGTTCTGGAAACAGGCGCATTTTGCCGTGAATGCCGCCTCTGCCGATAAAGACGTCGCTGAGGCCGTCATTATTAATGTCCGACCACGACATACTATGACGATCGCGCCACATCAGCTCAAAACGATGAGAATCTGGTGTCACTGCTTCTCGTCCTACAAAAATAGCTGAGAGCGGCAAGCTATCATCGATCTGAACCTGATGAGGAATCTCGACAACTACCTTATTAGAGCTACTCTCTCTCGTCTTGATTTCCAAATGGCCACCAGGGCCTAGATCGAACGCTATCCGGCTAGCTGTGATTCCTGACGGCAGCGCGGTTTGATCAATCTCGACTGTAGCTTGCGACTGTTCAAGTAGCTCTACAATAGCCGAGAGCTCAATAGAGCCGCTGACGCTGCCAAACGCTTCAGTGTCGTGAGCAATCAGGTAAAGAAGATTGCGCCGTCGGTAGATATAGAGCCCTGGCGCGTCTGTCTTGGGCGATCGCGTTGAGTTTTCTAGTTTAGGAAACTGCCTGTCTTGGCTAAGGCCACGTTCGGCCAGCACATCAACGAACTTACCAGATCCGTCCCCTATGAGTAGACTTTGCTGGGCGCTGTGGTTGGTCGTAAAGATATCTAAGTTTCCATCCTGGTTAACATCAGCCACACCAATATCATTGATGTCATAATCGGCAACTGCAACCGGCACAGCCTCAAACTGAGACCCTACCCTAATAGAAAAAGGTTCAAAGAAGAAGGAGATCGCCACCATTACCGCAAAAGCAGAAAACGCTAAAAGAATTAGACTAACTATTGCTTTGCGGCCTATTGCTTTGCGGCCTATTGCTTTGTGGTCTACTACTTTGCGACCTATTGCTTTGCGGAGTTTCATCAGCTTCTCGAACCTACTTACTCTAGACGTATCTCTAGATGTATTAAGTTTTCTCCTGTAACCAACTTTAATTTCAACGGCTTAACTAATAGTCATACCGTCTGTCCGAGGAATTACGCAAATCAATTGATTTTTGCTTCTCATTTAAAGAATAAAGCTTAAAGATTCAGTGAAAATACAGAGAGCTCTCAGTCGAGCGTCAAACACAGATTTGATCTCTATACGTACGGAGCGCCCATCGCCTGCATAGATTACGCGCATCCCTATATACTTTTTTGACCCTATCCTTTACCCTTTGAAAAGTCCTGAAAGCATGTCGTCGAAAAGCACATCTCAAGTGCACCTTTGGAGCTATACAGAAAAGGAATCGACAGTGGCTAGTAGACCTATTTTCATAGTTGGCAGCGAGCGCTCTGGAACAACATTGATGCGATCGCTAATTAATGCACATCCGAACATATCCTGCGGGGAAGAAACCCATTTTCTGGCTGGACTAGAAGGCATCGTCGGTTCTAAGTGGCGACTGATGAAAGACTATCCTTTCGAAAAAGAGTACTGGTACGAAAAAATCAGAGAGCTGTTTGACAGCTTCAAGACGGAAGCCGCACACAAGCAAGGTAAATTGCGCTGGGGAGACAAAACGCCTATCTATGTTCTCAAACTAGATTTTATCGATGCGCTTTTTCCAGACTGCCAGGTGATTCATATGATTCGAGACGGTAGAGACGTTGTGGCTTCTAGTATGGACAGGTGGGGATACAAAAGAGGTCTAAGCGCAACTAAACGCTGGGGAAAAAGTGTTAGAGCTGGCCAATCCTTCGGTCGTAGCGTATCACTAGAAAGGTATATTGAAGTCAAATACGAAGAGCTAGTGCTAGACCCAGAATCGACCATGCAAAGTGTGTGTGAGTTTTTGCAAGAACCCTGGGAGCCTTCTCTTTTGGAGGAGGGAACCTACAAAAGTGCGCTGACTGAGAAAAGAAGGCAGGCCGCTGGTAACAGTGAGGTTTCGTTTTATGCTTCTCGTATCGGTGTGGGTAAGAAGAAGCTTGATCCCCTCGTTAAGAGCCTATTTCGCTACTATTCTGGATCCCTTTTGAAGGAACTCGGCTATTCATAAGTAATCGGAATACTAAGCTTAAAAGGCACTCACAGCCGTAAGGTTCAGACAAGAAGCGACAAAAAGCCCTGCCGTGGGAGAACTCCCGGCAGGGCTTTTTTATTTACTATGAGCTATGAGCCGAACAGCAGCGACTAAAAGCCCCCTTGCGTATTGGGCAGAGTGTCGAAGCTGATACCCATAACGTTAAAGTCAGAGTTGTTTTCGCCATAACTCTTGCCGATAGGCGATCCCTGCCCATGGCCAAAGGGAGTGGCTTCTACCACCAGCTCGGCAAATGGCTTCGACGTATCAATTTCAATCGGATACGAGCCATAGCTCTTTTTGACCTTGACATCTTTGCCCAGCGTGCTGAGCTCAGGCCCTAATAGACCATCGCCAACTTTTCTTCCCTTAGCGTCATATGCTGTCCACTTGCCAGTTTCGTCGTTGCCGTTTTTCCCTTCGTTGAAGCCCAGCATGCCGACTTTAAGCGTGACGTTGTCAACTAGAGTGTCAAACTTTAGCCTTAACTTTTCGCTGACTCCTCTCAAGTTGCCATTTTTGGCATAGTAGTCAATCTGAGACCATCGATCGTTGGCACTAGAAACCCCGAAACCTTTGTCGGCAAACTGCGTATCATAGACAACATTTGCCTTAGATCCATTTAGCCCAGTTGCTGAAAGCCGGACGCTATTGCCCCAGAGATGGGACGACTTGTTGCCTTGAATGACTCCCTTTGCTGCCGTGAGGTTGACACGCTCTCCCACATTGCCAGGCGGCTTAGGAGCTACGTCAGGTTTCTTGACATTGACATTGACGGTGGCAGTGCTCTTGTCGCCATTGGCATCTGTGATGGTGTACTTAAACGAGTCAGTACCGCCGAAGTTTTTATCTGCAACGTAGCGGATAATATCATCGCTGGGCTTGGACGTTCCTTGAGTTCTGATGCTGACGTTACCATGATCTGCCGAGCCTACAGTGATAGCACCACCGGCTCCATCTCCGCCAAAGCTATCATTGCTCAACACATCAATGTTCACGCTTTTTCCAGCGTCCACTGCTGCGCTATCATTGACCGCTTTTGGCTGATCGTTAACTGCCTTGACATTGACTTTTACGGTGGCGCTGCTAGTATCGCCATCAGCGTCCTTGATGCTGTATCCAAAGCTGTCTTGACCAAAGAAGTTCGCTTTGGGGGTGTAAGTGTAGGTGCCGTTACTGCTCTTAGAAATTTTGCCACCTTTACTGCTGCTATTGGCGACAGAGGCGATTACTGTCGGTCCGTTGCCTAGAGTGTCATTGCTCAGTAAATCCTTTGCTTTTAGCACCAGCGTGCTGTCTTCGTTGGTGGCTAGGCTATCGTCAACCGCATCTGGCTTTTTATTGACGGGTGGCTTAGGCGTAGGTGGCTTAGGTGTAGGCGGTTCAGTTGAAGTCTTGTTGACTTTGACATTAACCGTCGCCATGCTGGTGTCGCCGTTCGCATCGGCAATGGTATAGGTAAACTTGTCTTTGCCAGTGAAGCCTTTATTTGGCACGTATTGAATGAGATCGTCTAGCGGGTTTCCTGGTGTTCCCTGCTTTTTGATGCTGACGGTTCCGTTCGCGGCATTACCGATTAAGAGCTGATCACTGCTAGCACCGTCAGCACCGAAGGAATCATTTGCCAAGACATCAATGCTGATCTCCTGATTCATCTTTGTCGAAACGTTGTCAGCTTTAGCAGTAGGCAAGCTGTTTTGTGGCTTAGGTGGCTTAGGCGGCTTGGGTGGCTTACCAGGAGCAACGTCCGTAATCCGAGAGTATGTAACGCTTTGTAAGTTGAAGTCGGAGTTGTTGTTGGTCCGGCTGGTGCCGCTGCCATTGCCATAGGCCGTAGCAGAGATGGCTAAGCTCACAATGTCTTCGCCAGCAGCGATCGCAAACCCGTAGGTACTATCTCCTAATTTCTTGCTCGAGCGCGGATCTAAATTGCCACTAGCTATGAGTTTGTTCTTCGCATCATAAGCTTTCCATTTCCCCGTCTCTTGTAGATTTCGCCATTCGTTCGATTCCATGCGCCCTAAGACAATATCGACATCGCGCACGCTGCCGCCGAAATCTACTTTGAGGACTTCACTATTGCCGGACTTAGCATCATAATCAATCTGATTATCATAACGGTCGCCTGCGACAGCGATACCATCCCAACCGACAGTCGTACGGCCCTTAGAGCCGTCAGCTTTGTACCCAGCTACCTTAACTCCATCTCCCCAAGTCTGGTAGCCCAGGCCGTTCCCTAGAGATGCCTTAGCTGCTTCTAAGGTAGTGGACACAGAAATTTGCGGCCCTTTGATAGGTTGGGTAATGCTCTTATCTAGGCGGGTATAGGTTACATCTTCCAAACTAAAATCAGAGTCATTTCTCATGGCCTGACCGCTTGCTGAGGCAGTTGCCTCCATAGTCAAGCGAGCAAATTTCTGGTTGGTTGCGATCGCAAACTGATAGCCGTTCTTGTTCACTTTGGTCGCTGTTGAATAGTCAAGTGCTCCAGTTGCAACCAAGCTGCCACTAGTAGAAAATGCTTTCCAAATGCCTAGGTTCTTTGGATCTTGCTGTGGAGAGGTCCAGCCCAATGTGAAGCTAGCCTGTTTGACATTGCCATTGAAGTCAATCTCTAGTCGTTCACCAGATTTTTGCTTGACATCGTAATCTACCTGGTTGTCATACCGGCCTCCGGCAATTCCAAAGCCTCCTGCCTTACGGTAGCTAATTCGTGCATCCGAACCATCGGCAGAGTAGGCGTTTATCGTGACGTCGTCTTCCCAGCTTTGGACGCCAGCGGCTCCATTTAGAAAGTTAGGAGAAGCTTCTATCGTGGTAGGAATTTGATTGCTCATAAAATTTCCAAAAAGGTTATCAGTTGATGGTGAAATG
This sequence comes from cf. Phormidesmis sp. LEGE 11477, assembly GCF_015207105.1. Taxonomy (GTDB): domain Bacteria; phylum Cyanobacteriota; class Cyanobacteriia; order Phormidesmidales; family Phormidesmidaceae; genus Phormidesmis. Next base: position 14,814 of record NZ_JADEXO010000050.1, on the reverse strand, counting down.
AACGTTAAGTGACTGGGATAAGCACGCAAGCGAGGTAGGATAGCATCTAAAGCTTTAACGTAAAAACCGCATGAATACCTAAGCGCGAATACCTAAGCGCGAATACCTAAGAAGCGCGAATACCTAAGAACGCATCGCAACAAAGCACACCACAGTTGCGCGCCATAGTTCACTGTTTCTAGCCGTCCTCTCGAAAGGTTAGAGACGAAAAGTTCATAAGAAAAGATTGGAGGGATTATTGCTCAGGCATGCTAAACCCACTACTAGAGTTGCTAAGTAGCACAAGCATTCGATCTAGTATTCTTTCTCTAAAGAGACAGTCTGCTGCTGCCAAAAGTAAAAACTGGGGCAGGAAGCAAAGCACTGAAAGAAAGAAGGATTAGAACAATCACGGAGTAAAGGCAACTGTTAGAGAAAGCACACGAAATAGAACTGTTTATGAGAAAAGCGGGCATAGCCGTAGTCGCTAGCAATTCTCATGACAGAAGTAAACTGTAATAAACTATGTAAGCTCACAACAGATTGTCGATTATTGGGTAGACCTGTTGCTTCATTTATCAACTTAATGTGTTGATTGTCAGTGTTCTATTTGGTCTTTTATTAAGTTGCCTAGCACCTTCTACGTATATCCACTGGAGGGCATAGTAGGACATATCAGCAGTAGATGAGAGAACATTTTTGATACAGACCGTGTCTCTAAAGAGGTGGCAGTTGTTTGTTATGTATTCAGCGAGCCGTCCCTAACTAACTGACAAAAGTAAATAACTAAGGCCGTGAAGCCAGCTTTCAGGACGCAGATTTTCAGTACAAGACTACGGCATCATAACAGGCGGCTTCTACTTGTACAGCGTTTGTGCAGCACAGTTGAAGGCGCTAATGCCTGATCTCAAGCGCGAACATAACGATGTTACCTCTATTCAACCGAAAGTAAAGGAAGTGTGAATATCGAAACCTTAAGCGAATGAAGGTTAAAGATTAGTATAAGTTATCGGAGGTGAAAATCGTTGAATGTTTCGCCGAATTATCCTGTTTTTGTTCGCAAACAATGTATGTTTTGTGATAAGGGCTAAATAAATTAGATTTAGGTCTACGCTACCGCTAAAGCCACGGATAGAATCTCCTACAAGGACGCTAAAGCCACGGATAGAATCTCCTACAAGGACAAAGTAGCGTAACAAACTCTACCCGTAAGCGAAGTATGAACCCTTTAGCAACATTCACACTAATTTCACCTATCTGACAATCTCTCGGTTGACAAGCGCTCAGATAATCACTTAAGGGCTTTCAATATAATCACTTAAGAGCTTTCAATACTACAGCAGTAGAGTGATTTTAGTTCAACTTAACTTGATTTTAATCTAAGCAGCAGAGGAAGTCCTGATTTGAATATGGAATTCAAACCCCTGCTTATTTACATAGCGATCTGTTGCTTTAGAAGACAAGCTTGTAAATAGCACTTGCCGCCTATTCTGTTTGCCAAAGCTGTTTGCTATATTTAGCCGCTAGAAGCCTCCCTGGGTACCAGGTATGATGTCAAAGCTGATAGCAGTGATATCAAAGTCAGAATTATTTTCTCCATACTTCTGCTGAGTAGGTGCTCCTTTCCCGTGGCCGAATCCAGTAGCTTCGATCACGAGCGCGGCAAAGGGTGAAGGGGCGTCGATTTCAATCGGGTACTGGCCGTAGGTATCGGTCACTCTTATCCCTGGGCCTAAACTACTTTTATCAGGTCCGATCAAACCCGTATCGACGACACGTCCGTATGTGTCTAGCGCGGTCCATTTCCCGGTCTCATCAAAGCCGGTATTATCTTCGTTGACGCCCATCATGCCGACGGTTAATACCACGTTGCCGACGAGTGTATCAAAGGCTAGGTTTAGCTTTTCGCTGCCTTTATCCTGGTAGAAATCTATCTGCTTGGCGCGATCTTTGGGGCTGATTACACCAAATCCTTTGTCACTTTTGCGCTCGTAGTAGGAAACTCTAGCGGCGCGACCATCAAAACCACTAGCTGAGAGTTGTACTTCGCTACCCCAATTTTGAGGCGAGGTGGTTCCATCGAGATAATGAGGCGATGCCGTTAGATCGATTCTCGTTCTAGGTTCTACAGGTGGAACGCTAGGTTCTAGTGGGTTAACCTTGACTTCGATTCTTGCTGTGCTGGTATCACCGTTAGCATCTGTGGCTGTGTAATGAAAGTAGTCAGTTCCACTGAACTTTGGATTGGGTATATAAGCAATGAGGTCGTCAGTAGGGTCTTTAGGTGTGCCTTGTGTGTCGACGCTAACTGTTCCGTTGGCCGCAGATCCAGCTAGAATTGCTCCTTGGTAAGGCCCATCTCCTCCAAAATCTGGTGATATTTCAATACTGACGCCAGCGCCAGCGTCGGTCTGTACAGATTTGCCGATAGCTACCGGCAAATCGTTGACAGAACTAACATTAACGTTGACGATCGCACTGCTGGTGTCGTTGTTAGTGTTAGCAATGCTGTAGCTGAAGCGATCTTGTCCAAAGAAATTTGCTGCAGGAGTATAGCGATATTTGCCGTTTGACTGTTGAACGATCGAGCCACCTTTGGCGCTTTGTGAATCAATCTCGATGATGGCCGCAGGCGTATTCCCGGTCGAATCATTACTCAGAAGTGAATTAGCCGCAAAAATGATAGGCGTATCTTCTCGAACAGCCATGCTGTCGTCTATTGCCACAGGCGGCTGATCTGTAAGGCCATCCTCTCCGGTACTATCTTTGTCACTGACTCGCGAATAGGTGAGGCTCTGAAGCCTGAAGTCGGAGTTATTATCGCTGTATTGCCTGCCAGCGCCGTTGCCGTAGGCGGTCGCTTCTATTGTTAATTTAGCTATGGCTTTCTGGGGGGTGATCGCAAATCGAAAGCTACTATCGCCTAATTGTTCAGCCTTACTAGGATCCAGCTTGCCGACTGCAATCTGCCTACCTTCAGCGTCATAGGCTCGCCAAAGGCCGGTCTCTGGTAGACCTGCTCCGTCATCTATTTCCATCTGGGTAAGCACGACGCTGAGCTGGCGAACGGCTCCGCTAAACCCAATATTCAAGCCTTCTCCTTTGCCTAGATCTGCATCAAAATCGATCTGGTTGCCGTAGCGTCCTCCCCGCACCGATAGCCCACCAGAACTTTTTTTAAGCAGGGCATCGGTGCCGTCGGCGCTGTAGCCTGTGACCTCAACGCCGTCAGTCCATATCAACCGGCTTCCCTGATCTTTGAGTGCAGCACGCTTGACCGACAGCGTAATTGGTGGGTCCATTTCCTCTGTCGCGGGTGAGCAGTTCGCTTGACTCGCCGCCTTAGTGACTCGGCTATAGCCAACATTCTCTAGGCTGAAGTTGGCTGTGTTGGTAGGGCCGGGACTAGCCTGATCAATCGCAGCGGCAATTGTAAGGCGCTCGAATGCCTTGTTGGTTGCGATCGCAAACCGATAGCTATGCGATCCTACTGGCATCGCTGTCGAAACATTGAGCTGCCCGCTAGCAACTAAGTTCCCCTCTGCACAGAAAGCTTTCCAAATGCCAATAGCGCTAGCCGTTGACCGTTCGATTCGCCCTAGCGTCAGTCCGACCTGCTGAACATCTCCATTGAAGTCAATCTCAAACTGTTCGCTGGCACCCTGTCTGACGTCGTAATCCAATTGATTGTTGTAACTAGAGCCAACAATTCCTAATCCTCCTTTTCGGCGATAGCTAATCTGTGCATTAGAACCGTCTGCTGAGTAGGCGGCAATTGTGACGTTGTCATCCCATTGCTGAATACCAGTATCCCCCTTCGAGATGTTAGGAGAAGCTTTCAATATTGTTGAAGTTTGAGTAGACATAAAGCTCTCAGAAGTTGTTGGAGAAAGTAAATGTTTTGGTGCTTGAAGTAGTCTTCAAAAAAAGAAGTCAGTTCTGGTTTTACGAAAGTAGACAGGCGAAGCTGAAGGCGGACAGCTGAAAATGCTAGCTTCGCCTCTGGATGTGCCTCTCTATAGCATTGGTGCAAAAAGACCTGAACCCAAATCTAGCTGCCTAGAGCCTGCGCTATATCTTTACAAAGACAATCTCTGTCTAAACTGTATTGTTAGTCATCAACTCACTGCATTGAGGTATGCACCCGACATTCGCTAAATTTGCTAATGCTAATAGCTGACTTTCAATGGCTAGTTTTCGATGGCTAATCTTCAAGTTCGAACATGATGATGTTACTCTGTTCGTCTGTAATTTTAATAAGTGTAAGTATCGAAATTTCTAGATTCTTGAAGCTTGAATCTTGAGAGTAACTGTCAGGAATAACCCGTAAAGGTATTTTGATAGATCAGCCGACGTTGCAGGATAGTCAGCGTCTCATCCAAGCTGACTTTTTGAAGGAATCATGCGTAAAAGCAAATACTAAAAAACTTTGAAAGAGACTACAGACTTTATAACAGGCAGTCGTTTTAGCCTTTCGTATCAAACAGTATCTTGAGCAAGGTGGAAATACCAGCGCTAGGCGTTTTAGCTGGGCCGAATGAATATTGATTGAGTGGAAATTCACTAAGGCTCTACATAGAAAAATAGAGATGTATTCTTACTTTTCTATATGAATTTTCCTGTTGCCTTGTAATGGTTTGAGCTGATGAAAGTGGCCTAAGCAACTTGACAGAAGCTATAGATAGGTTGCGCTCAACTAGGGCAATCAGCCAAGAAACTACTGTCAAAGATAGATCGAAGTGGTGTTCGATAGCTGCGGTTTTTGCTGAATCTTAGGAAAGGGTGTGAACAGCTCGACTAATTTCGTTAACAAACTGGCGGGCGATCGCCTCTGTGTTATATCGGGCCAAGACCGCTTGCTGTCCTTGCTCAGCCGTTCGCTCACGCAAGCTAGCATCAATGACCAGTGAACTTAGCTGCTCTGCTAATGCCTCCGCATTGCCTTCTTCAAATACAAGACCTCCCCCAGTTGCTTTAATCAAGTTAGGGATTTCACCTGAATTTGATCCCACTACTGGGGTTAAACAGGCCATAGCCTCGATAATTACTCTGCCGAATTGCTCTTTCCAGTTCTCGCGCGTTTCTGAAGGAATAACAAGGAGATCAAACGCACTTAGGTAGATAGGTGCTTCAGGATGAGGCACATAGCCAAGGTAGTTGACGCGATCCTGCAGTCCAAAACTATTCATCTGGCTAGAGAATTCGTCTTGATAGTCTCCAGCCCCGACCACAACTAGCTGCCAAGGCAGCGCTTTGATGATGTTCAAGGCCCGTGCAAGCGTTGCAAATCCCTTCTCTTCGACGATTCGCCCCATGTAGCCAATGAGTACTTGATCCTCACTTTTCTTCAGTTTGTCTTTAAGATCAATAGACTCAGGGCGAGGGAAATATAGTTCTGGATCAACTGCTCCCGGCAATAACGTGCAGGGACCGTCATAGCCCTTCTCTCTCAATATTTCCTTAGCGCTTTGAGAGCCTGGAAAGGCAAAATGACTACGTTTGAACACAAACTGCTGTAGCTGATGGAACGGAAAGGGATATTGCTTAAAGATATTTTGCCAAGTAAAAAAACCAATCGGCCTATTGATGCTCAAGATATTTGCTAGATAGACCTGGGCAGTGGCGATGCCGTAGGGTTCATGGTTGACGTAGATAGCATCTGGGCTAATTTCTTTTAGGAGCTTTGTAAAGGTCGCGCGATAGACGTGGAGCGGAATATTGCCAGACATCCACGTGGGGATCGTCAATAGCTTTCCTGTATACTCTGGCCAACGTTCTGGTGCGATCGCCTTGCCACCATATTCACTCTTCCAGTTAGACGGCACCACAATTGTGATCTCCCAACCGGTTTGCTTTTCAACTTCAGCGTAGAACTGTTGATTGATCGGGGTGACGCAAGGATGACTGATTACAAGGATTTTCATAGGGAGTCATCCCTCCATAAAGATAGTTAACTAAGACAGTCGACCTAGCGAAATACTTGAAAACACATACAGCCATTCTTAGGTAGTCCTCTTTGGGGCTATCTCTCTGTGGGGCTGTTTTCCTAGGCAGGCGGCGGTAGCTGATGCAGTCGCTGTTCTCGGTGGTATTTCTTGGCAGCGATCCCCATCCCCAGCATTACCCAGAGCATGAATCCAGAACTGTCGATCATGAGACTGCCGAACGGTAGCTGAATCATTGTGCTAAGCACGACGGCCCTTGCTGCCGCTACGAACTTATCGTGCTTGCTGTCTTGTCCTTCAAACAGTCTGATAATAAGGACAATCAGACCCCCGACATAGAAGATTGTTCCGATCCAACCTAGATTGAACAAAAACGTAAATATTCCCCATTCATAGTGCCGATCGCCGATCCCGTATCCGACTAGATTTGTCAGCGCCGGCTCCACTAACAGCCCAAAGGTGGCGAGGCGAGTATTGGCGCTACCGTCATTTCCTAAGTTAGAAAAAGATCCAACGCGCTCTCCAATCGCTGAGAACGAGTCTAGGCTTGCCAGTGGAAATAGAGCGAGGCCAAAGACCAAGAGCGTAATGATTAGCTGCATCTGATACTTTGACTTCAGCGATGTGATCAGCACTAGTACCCCGATTACCCAGCCGCCCCACGCAGAGCGAACCATAGATAGCAGGAACGCCAGGTATCCAGTGATCAAGCTAGGAACAAGTATCTTGCTACGAACGCTAAATAGCACCAGCAGACAAGCTCTCATCATATTGCCGAAAGGCCCTGGAGAATTTAGCGTGCTCCAGATTCTAAATCCCATCGGCTCACGTCTACCTGCGCTAGTAAATCCAGATTGTGCTAGCCAGAACATATCCCACTCTGGCGCAGTGAGGTACTGATATATCCCGTAGCAGCCCATGATCAGAACAGCCCATACAAAGGTTTTCTGAATAACATGGCGGTAGGTAGGATAGTCTCGCCAGTGAACAAAGAGGTAAAATCCCATCAGCGGTGGCGCGACCCATCCCAGCAAAGAGGTGACAATAGAGGTTAGGTCGAACCCCTGGGCTATGCCAACAAGCAGCGCATAGAACAATCCAATAAAGACGAGTGCAAAAGGAAACCCACCCTTGCGAAGCATTTTAGGAAGATACTCCCCAAGCGCTATACCCGTAATGGCAGTGACTACAAAAGGCGCTAGCAGAAAAGGACTAGGCTCAGCGTAGCCGCCTCTAAAATCAGAAATTCGTCGAACCAGCGGAACGAGAAACCACAGCCAGCAGGTGAAGCTGACGTACATGATTGGACAGCGAAAGTAGAGCAGCAGTCCAACACCTAGTGAGCCTGCTGTAAAAGCGATTGATAGACTCTGACCCAGGCTCAGTGCAATGCCAAGCAGCGTTAATGCAGAGAATACGCCGATAGCCAGCCAGCCCAAAGCTGAATCTGAGTCAGTCTTGAGTACCTCGGTATAAGCATTCGCTGGCGATATTGACTGTCCTTGATTCATGTCTTATCCTCTGCTAGCTGATAGGCGGTAGCGCTACGCTATCAGTCCTACGCATACGTCTTTAATAGGTGCTGTGTGAGTAGTCTGTACTGGGTTAGTGGTTGTGCTGGTCGTCAAATGCGTTAGTAGCCGTAAACTGAACGATTCATAGCAGTCAAAACTTCAGAGGTCACTCGCAGATAGCTAGGCAGCTTGGTTTTCCATTTTTCATCTAGCACAATGCCTTTCCCTTCGTAGCGCATTGGATTACCCGCAATCGTATGCTGACTACCCTGTCGAAAATTAGTGACGGCTTCTGCTTCAAACTCACAGCCAATCGTTGCACAAATTTTCTTAAAGGTTCCCATCGGATCGGAGGCCAAATCTTCGTAGTTAACTAACTTGTAGTCACCTGAATCGAGATGATTCTGAGCAGTTTTAGTAATTAGATAGTTCTCAATAGACCACTTCAACGATTGTCTGGCGGTCTCATATAGGCGTCTGTGAACAAGGTTCGCGTATTCTTTGGGCAGCCTTTTAACCATAGAGTAGGCAAACGAGGGCGGCTTTTTGACTACGTGCAAGACTGTGATGTTGAAGCGCTGCGATCGCGCCAGCCATAGCAATCGATAAGGATCTTTAGACGCATCAATTACCCAGTTCAGCTCAGGGCTATACTTTTCTCGCATGATATCTAGAAAAGCACCGAACACTTCGTAGTTGTTTTGGCCGTAGACTTCAACCTCTTCTGCAATGTCTGCGGAAAGCGCCCCTTTACTAAAATCGCTTAGGCGATCTAGACGTACGGTATGCCCAGCGTCCCACTGCTCTCTAAACAGATGCATCTGCGGCTCAGGCTGACTCAGGGGATCGACGCGCCGACGCATTTCACTCCAAACCGGACATTCCAGGATTGACTCTCCGCAGATGCAGGGCTTGACCCCTCCTTGCAAAATCTCATGCGGCCACATGTGGATTTCGCCAGTGGTTGTCATCTTAGAATGTGCGCCAAGCATAGACTCTAGCAGCGTAGAACCGCTATGCCCAATGCTGCCGATATAAATTAAGTTGATTTTAGGCTGCTGTTCCATAGTCTTTTGCTTAAATTCCTGTGTTGATGCTAGATGACTGGGCGCTGAACGGTCTAAAAGTTGAACGATCTAGAAAGATTACGAAGACTACGCTGGCGAGAGCTGAGCAGATTTACCTAACTCTTCTAACAGATCGATATACTGTCGCGCTTTACTCGCCCAGCTATGTTGTTCTACAATCGCTCGGCCTGCTTTTCCCATCTGAGCGCGGCGATCGGGATTGTCAGCTAAAGTAGCCAGTGCCTTTGACAAGGCTTCTACATCTTCCGACTCGGGTAAGACGATACCTGCCGCTGGGGTAATCACCTCAGATGCGCCAGTCGTCTTGCAGGTAATCACCGGTAGGCCAGTGGCCATCGCCTCGGTCACGACCATGCCGAAGGGCTCATACCGAGAAGGGAAGACAAAGAAATCGACTGCTTTCATAATCTCAGCGACATCGAGCCGATAGCCTAAGAAGTGGACGCGATCGCCAATCCCCAAAGTCTTGGCTCGTTCAATATAAGGGCTCCCCTCTGTCGATCCTACTACTGTCAAATGCAGATTAGGAACCGCGACCATGGCGCTAAGTACCGTTTCTAAATTCTTTCTATTCGATCGAATATCGCCGACAAACAGCGCCATCGGCACGCCTTCTGGCAAATCCCAGTGGGCTCGTTCACGCTGGCCAGGTACAAATTCTTGAACATCGACCCCGTTGAAGATGACACGAACCGTGTCTTTGGGTATGCCAATGCTCAGCAGTTCTTGCTCTACCCTTTCAGAAACTGCAATCACTACTTGAGCTTGATTCAAAGCGCGTCTTTCCCAGCGCGCATTTAAGGTGGTGTAGAGCCACTGATATCGGCCCAATATGTCCTGGCGCTGACGAGCGGTATGAACGGGCGATCGCAGCCAGCCATTATGTAAAAACTGCACCGTATTCACATCTCCAGGAAAAGCCGTTACGCAGCCATACACCTGAACGACATCTAGTGTCTCTCTATTTTTCTTGAGCCACTGTGTACTCTGCCAGGAGAAAACCAGATCTCGTAGAAGAATCGATGGCAAATGTTTGACCGAGATATTTACCCAAGTCACCTGGTTACTCTCGGCTAGATCCTCTGCAACTTTGCTCGCAATCAGCGTGAAGTGGTGACCTCGGCGAATAGCCTCTTTCACAATCTCGTAGTTGGCCCGGCCTTGGCCGTCACCTTTGACAACATTTTGTGAGACAATGCAAAATCTCATTGATAAATCCTGGTGAACCCTTTCTAAGCGTTTCGCTGATAACTCGGAAATCGAAAACTAACTTAACTGCTGTCTACACTCTCGCTACTGTCTACACCTCTAAAATAGGCAGATATCGCTTACTCTACGGCTACTGCCTACCTCTACTGCTTACCCTGTAGTCTTGTGCGAACTCTTCCACCAAGTTTGCAAGCCTTCCCACTGTCCTCTCAGCGAAGCTTGAGTTTTACGAACAGACAGCAGTCCTTCTTGAGGCAAAAACCTCAAACACTGTACGACTCCCCGGTTTCCCCTTGTCCCGATCAGCGCTCCCCAGGCGAGAAAAACAGCTCTTTGCAGCGGCGAAAAGTGCTCTAGCAAGTTCAAGGTACCGTTGTGAACCTGATTGACGTGAGCGGTTGAGGCAAACTGTCTTCGTTGATCTTCATCATGACGCTGCGCTGGATAGTGGTCTACTAAAATTTGAGGGTTGTAGATAATTTTCCATCCCTGACGCTTCAGTGTTAAACAGCAGGCATCTTCAAAAAAAACCTGCGCTCCGGTTCCTCGCATGCGCTTGTCAAAGCGAACCTTCTCTAGTGCTACTCGTCGGAAGCCCATGTTGACACCTTTGAGCAAATCGACTTCTCTAGCGCCTCCTATCCCAAAGCTATGGTTGCCGACGATTCGCCCGCACCATTGAACCTGACCGACTTGCTCGGTTTCGATAAACTTGATGTGGGTAATACCGTGGAGGATATCTCGGCCACCTACTGCTCCAATCTTTTCGTCAGCCAAAAAATGGGCTTCCATCTGTTCAACCCAATCTGGTAGAGGCGCAGCATCGTCGTCAGTATAAGCAACAATGTCGCTAGAGGCTGTATCTAAGCCAGCATTCATAGCTGCTACGACCCCCGGAATCTTGACGGTAACTGTTTTCAACGGTAACGCCCCGGCGTCAAATGATTCTAGAAACGTCCATGTTGCATTATCTGTATCTCTAGCTACAACAACAACTTCATCCGCAGGACGATTTTGATGCTTGAGTGCAGTAAGACAGCGCTCTAGATCTTTGGGGCGGCGGTAGGTGGGGACAACAACAGTAACCGTCAACATGATTTAAGCTTCGAATAAGAGATACAAGAATAATGCTTTTGTCATTTTAACCAGCCAGAAAGATCGCGATTAAGCAGATCTTGCAGCTTTAAGATGTCTTCTCGATAGGTCTCTATCAGCTGCTGGCGAACTTCTGGAGGAAATGCTGGTTTATCACCTGTATTCTGGCGATGAACATCGCGAGAAATTCGCTTACGCATCTGCTTAGGCAGCAGTGGTTTGACGACAGATTTTAAGGGGTTGTCCTTCATGAAAAGATTTTGTAGCCAGCGTCGCTTGGGAATACCCGACACGTTAGACCGAGTTAAGTCAGGCACAAAGCCATCATCGACACCTAAAAATTGATAGATATCTTGTGCGACCGTCTGAGCACTCCTTACTAGATCCTCGTACAGGTATACCTTGATCTGCTGGCTGTCAAACCGATCGAAGTAGCGCTTTAGCTGTCCATAGTAAAACCCCCTATGCTGATAAAACCACAGAGGTTGCCAGTTTTCTTCCCGGCGATTCGGTTCTGCTCGAAGCCCCTCGGCGAAGCTAAGCGTCTCAAACCCATCCCGCACCAAATGAACGTAGCTCGAAAAAGCGCGGTCGGCTGGGTTTCTCAAAACGGCAATGAGCTTAGCGTCGGGAATGTGGTGTTGAATGCGATCGCTCGCTTTTTCACTGTAGAGGTAGATAGTTGATGCCTCGCCAACGGCCACTTCGTCGCTGACGCCTTCAAACAGCTTTTGATAGTCCGCTAGCGTACTAATCGAACCTCGATTGATCCCTTGGGTAATGCCGCCATAGCTAGGCTGTTCACCCTCTAGCGCAAAGAACCGAGGCTCTTTTTGCTCGCTCATGTAGATCTGTGGATGCTGAGCTAGATAAGAATAGAGCGAGGTCGTTCCGGCCTTTGCCGCACCAATTATCAAAAAGTTAGGCATCTGCATGGTAGGCACTAGCCCAGGCAATTAGCCTAGGAAATAGAAAGTTCGTAATCGAAAACGGGACACCTAGTCGGTTAGTCTGGGCCCGTTTACGCGGCTCAGACTATAGGCCATAGACCAATAGCTTACAAGGGTGCCATCGCCAGAGAGATAGCATCGATGTTTCCAGTCGATAGGCCAAAACTAGACCCGTCGAAGAGTAATTCTGTATCAAAGCTACCAGCGGTGGCCGATCCGGTCGAGGACGTAGTAAATCCAAATACATCCTCATCGGTTCCTGAAAGCCTTGGTACATCGAAGTTACCCGCCGCCGAGAAAAGCAGCTTGTCAGACGCATCCATTGCTAGTCCGTCTATATATTCTCGACTATCATTTCCTAGGCCAACATCGCTACCATCAAAGTACACAGACCAGCTCCCGCTAGTGTTTTCACCCAGCGACGTCGGGCTAAACAGCAGGAGGTCTTCATTGCTAGCGTTGACACCAGGCACCTTAGATGGCCCTTGAGTAGAAATCAGCAAACTTCCATCAGAGAGCCCCGTTAAACCATCGATATCTTCCTCTCCTTTCGTCAGGCCAACATCGCTTCCGTCTAGATACAGCTCGAAGGTGCCCTCAGTCACTTCACCCAGTGACGTCGCAGTAAATTTGACGATGTCAGAGTCGTCTATCCTACCCGCACCCTCTAAGGTCATCGCCTTATCAAAGGATATTAAAATCTCATTATCACTGATGACTGTAAAGGCATCCATGTTCATGCCTCTGCCGCCAAGCCCTACATCTGAACCATCGAAGAAAAGACTGAAGCTGCTACTGCCGTCGTACTGAACAATGTCTTCAGATCTAACGGCGACTCCGTTTAGGTTAGTTCCATTTCTAAGACTGAAAAGCAGATCAGCGCTGTCGGTCGGATTACCAGTGTTACCGCCCGATCCGCCACCACTTTGGTTGTCAGAGAAATACTTTTCTTGTAAGTAAGTTTCTACCTGCTGCCGCTCATTACTAGACAGCGCTCGATCGTATATTAGTAGAGTAGCAACGTCCATATCAATGTGAGGACTGCTATCAATCTCGGCTCCAATCACTAAGCCCTCACCATTAGTGACATCGGTGTTATAGGTATGGGCCCTACTATCGATTAGATTACCGTCTCGGTACTGGCTGACTGTCGTCCCGTCATGAACGATTCCTTGTAGTAGCCATCCTGTACCAGTGCCTAGATCTCCGCTGCTGAAGTCGTTTCTTCCTCCCCAGCCTTGAGCCATTAAGTTCCCACTAGGATCGACAACGGCACCAAAGGTCTGGTTCTTGGCATTATCGCCATAAGTCGCACCGCCGTAGCCTGTTCCATCATACTTAGCGACCAGGAATACTGTACGCGCTGCGTTTCCCCCTGGTAGGCCATTCAACTCTAGAGTCCGGCTCAGCTTATCTTCGACTCCGTCGAATTCGATAGCGTTACGACCGTTGAGGGCACCGACTATTAGGCTAGGATCGCCAGCACTGACAAGGTTGTTGCCCAGACTAGTCTGGTCTGCCCAGCTACTGACAACGCTATTAGAATCAGTTGATACCCCTTCATCTGCGTTTAAATTCAAGACCAATCCATCAGTGAGCAGTCCATCGCTTGACTCGGGTGTAACTGTGACCGTGACGGTAGCACTGCTAGTTTGTCCATCATCGTCAGCGATGGTGTAGTCGAAGCTATCTGTTCCAACAAAGTCTGCTGCTGGTGTGTAGGTATAAGTGCTATCTGAATTAGCTGTGATAGCACCACCATTAATGCTCACAGTATCTACTGCAGTGACAGCTGTCGGAATATCCCCTAGCTCATCATTACTCAGCAGCGTTGTCTCACTAAAAGTGACTGCGGTGTCCTCGACAGTTGTGACCATGTCATCGGCAGCTACCGGAGTTTGTCCTGCTTGAGTACCGAAATACTGGTCTTGCAAGTAAGTCTCTACCTGTTGCCGTTCACCAGTAGAAAGCGCTCGGTCATATATCAATAGAGTAGCGACGTCCATATTAATATTAGGAGTGCTGTCAATCTCAGCTCCAATGACTAAGCCTTCACCATTAGTGACATCGGTGTTGTAAGTATGGGTTCTACTACCGATTAGGTTGCCGTCTCGGTACTGGCTGACTGTCGTCCCGTCATGAACAATTCCTTGCAAAAGCCATCCTGTCCCAGTGCCAAGTTCTCCGCTGCTGAAGTCATTGCTGCGCCCCCAGCCTTGAGCCATTAGATTTCCACTCGGATCAACAACGGCACCAAAAGTTTGGTTCTTTTCATCGTCGCCATAGGCAGCACCGCCGTAGCCTGTTCCATCATATTTAGCAACTAAGAACACTGTACGCGCTGCGTTCCCTGCCGGTAGCCCATTGAGCTCCAAGGTCCGGCTTAGTTTGTCTCCAACCCCATCGAATTCGATAGCGTTACGACCGTTGAGTGCGTTAGCTAACAGGATAGGATCACCAGCGCTAGTTAGGTCGTTCCCAAATCCAGACTCGTCTGCCCAGCTACTAACGGTTCCGTTAGCATCTGTAGAGACGCCTGTATCGGCGTTGAGATTCAGAACTAACCCGTCAGTGATCAGCTCGCTATTGACCGAATCTGGTGTGACGGTGACGGTGACGGTAGCGCTGCTACTTTGCCCATCGCCGTCAGTAATGGTGTAGTCGAAGTTATCTGTACCGACAAAGTCCGCTGCTGGCGTGTAAGTATAGGTGCCGTTTGTATTGATCGCGATCGCACCACCATTAGCACTGACGGTATCTACTGCGGTGATAGTTGTCGGCAGATCGCCTAAGTTATCGTTGCTGAGTAATACTGTCTGATTGAAGGTCACTGCGGTGTCTTCGACGGTTGTGACCGTATCCCCAACAGCTACTGGAGCGATACCGCCGTCAGATAACTGTTCAGTAATAGTCAGCACCTGGTTGACGTTGACATTCTCTATCACCTGCACAACGTCGCTGGGCCAGCGCACCTCAATCCGCTCTACCTGCTGGTTCTGCGCTAGACCAAAGTGCAGCCGCTGAAAGTCTTGCG